>JAJXTD010000228.1 GCA_021784035.1 Actinomycetes bacterium
GTGCCGGCCAGGTTGGGCGGCACCGTGACGTCGATGATGACCTGGTTCGCCTGGTCGGTGGCGGCCGACGTGAAGATGTCGGTGAGCTGGCTCGCGTTGTCCGCGGAGACGGTGCTGCCGTTGCCGGCGGTGGTGAGGGTCGTGAGCTGCTTGAGGCCCACCGCATCTGCGCCGATCGACACGGCGTCCAGGACGACCTTGCTGGCCTTCACGTTCGCAGCAGCCGTGGCGAGGGTGTTCGTGCCCCGGTCGTTGGCGCCGTCGGTGAGCAGCAGCTGGTTGCCGATCCCCTTCGGGTCGAGGGCGCCGTTGGCCGCGACCACGGCGTCGAAGAGGGCGGTGTTGCCGTTCGTCGCCGCGAGACCGTCGATCACCTGCTTGACCTTGGCGTGGTCCTGCGTGGGTGCGCGGGCGACCTTCGCGGCGTCGGCGAACGTGACGATGCCGACGTAGACGTCCTTGGGCACGCCGGAGAGGAACGCGTTCGCGGCCTGCTTGGCCGCGTCGATCCGCGTCGTCCTCGACGTGCCGATGACGTTGGCCATGCTTCCGCTCACGTCGATCGTGAGCATCGTCTGGCGCAGCGGCTGGGTCGCCGTGTCCGCCACGAAGCTCGCCCGGGACACCGCGGGTTGACCGTTGATCGCGACCTTGACCGTCGACAGGTCGATGGTCTCTCCGGGGGCGAGCCCGACGGCACTGAAGACGATCCCGAGGTCGCCGTCGGGCAGCGTCGGCAGGCTCTCGATGCGCCCGGTCGTGGCGAACGCCGGTGACGCCGACAGCACGACGACGGCCATCGCGGCGACGCCGGCACCGATCCGCGCCAGGCCGCGGGGCGATCCACCACGCACGTCGATCAGCCCCCGAACTTCTCGAACGCGAAGATCGAGGGGTCGACCTTGACGCCGTGCGCCGCGAGCTTGTCGAGGAACTTGGGCCGCAGGCCGGTCGAGCGCAGCTGGCCGAGCGGGGCGCCGTCGTCGCCGTAGCCGGCGGCGTAGTCGAACAGGAAGATGTCCTGCAGCGTGATGACGTCGCCCTCCATGCCCACGACCTCGGTCACGTGCGTGATACGGCGCGAGCCGTCGCGGAACCGCGACTGGTGGACCATCACGTCGAAGGCGCCGGCCGCCTGCTCGCGGATCGCCTTGAGCGGCAGCTCGGCGCCGGCCATCATCACCATCGTCTCGATGCGCGAGAGCGTGTCCCGCGGGCTGTTCGAGTGCGCGGTGGTGATCGAGCCGTCGTGACCGGTGTTCATCGCCTGGAGCATGTCGAGGGCCGCAGCGTCGCGGACCTCGCCGACGACGATGCGGTCGGGGCGCATGCGCAGCGCGTTGCGGACGAGGTCGCGGATCGTGACCTGGCCCTTGCCCTCGATGTTGGGCGGGCGCGACTCGAGGCGTACGACGTGCTCCTGGTGCAGCTGGAGCTCCGCGGCGTCCTCGATCGTGATGATCCGCTCGTCCTCGGGGATGAACGACGAGAGCACGTTGAGCGTGGTCGTCTTCCCGGCGCCGGTGCCGCCGGAGACGATGATGTTGAGCCGGCCCTCGACGCACTGGGCGAGGAACTCGATGACCGGGGTGGTGATCGTCCCGAACGACACGAGGTCCTCGGCCTCGTAGGCGTCGGTGGCGAACTTACGGATGGTGAGAGTCGGGCCGTCGACCGAGAGCGGCGGGACGACGGCGTTGACGCGGCTGCCGTCGGGCAGGCGGGCGTCGACCATCGGGGACGACTCGTCGACGCGACGGCCGACCCGGGCCACGATCTTGTCGATGGTGCGGCGCAGGTGCGCGTCGTCGTTGAACCGGCCCTCGACGGGGTAGAGGCGACCACCGCGCTCGACGTAGATCGTGGTCGGGCCGTTGACCATGACCTCGGTGACCTCGGGGTCGCGCAGGAACGGCTCGAGCGGCCCGTAGCCGAGGATGTCGTCGGCGATCTCCTGGGCCAGGCGGGCCCGGTCGGTCACCGTGAGCGGGGTCTCCTCGTGGGAGAGCACGTCCTGCAGGGTGATGCGGACCTTGGCCTCGAGCTCGTCCTCGGTGAGGCGCGAGTCGTAGAGCTGCGGGCCGAGGCTCTCGAGCAGGCTGGCGTGGACGGTGCGCTTGAGCTCCGCCATCGGGTCGGCGGACGACGGGCGTCGGGTGCGGGCCTGCGTGGGGTCGCTCGCGGCCTCCGGAGCCGTCCCGGAACGTCCGCGGCGCGCCTGCGCGAGGCGGTCGGCGAGGCTCACGGTCTACCTCCTCCACCGGCGCGGGGTGCGCCGATCGGTGCGCATCTGCGCAGGGATGGCGTCGTCGCCCGCGGCGACGACGTACTCGTCGATGAACTTGCGGATCGCGAGGCTCACCGGGTTGCGGGGCTCGTCGGACACGATGGCGACGCCGCGGTTCGTCGAGGCCGGCACGTCGCGGCTCGACGGGATCTGGGCAACGATCGCGGTCTTGAGCGTCTTCTCCACCTCGGAGAGCGCCAGGCCCACCTTCGAGTCCGACCGGTTGAGCACGATCTTGAGCCGGTCGCGCGGGAAGCCGATGAGCTCGAGGGTCTCGAGGGTGAGCTTGAGGTTCTTCAGCGCGGGGATGTCGAGCGTGGCGAGCAGCGCGACGACGTCGCTCCGGTCGAACGCCGCGAGGACGTTGTCGTCGAGCGCCGGCGGGGTGTCGATGATGACGTAGTCGAACTCGTCCTTGAGCAGGTCGATGACGCGCACGACGAGCGCGTTGTCGATGGAGTCGGCGAGGCTCGGCTCCATCGGCGCGACGAGCGCCTGCAGGCCCGAGCGGTGCGAGGTGAGCAGCGAGAGCAGTGCCGGGCCGTCCAGGTCCTCGCCGATCGGCACCGCGTCGGCGATGGTGTGGCTCGGGAACAGCTGCAGCGCGATCGCCACGTCGCCGAAGGACAGGTCGAGGTCGAGCAGCGCCACGCTGCCCTTGCCCGCGTCGGCGAGCGCCGCGGCCACGTTCGTCGCGAGCGTCGTCTTCCCGCACCCGCCCTTGGCCGAGAACACGGTGATGACCCGGCCGCCCTTCGTCACCGGCTCGGACCCCTCCGGCCGCTCGACCTGCTCGCGCAGCCGGGCGGCGATCTCGCGCTGGCGGCGCACCGCGGTGGCGAGGCCGGCGAGGTCGCGCTCCTGCACGACCTCGCGAACCCCCGCGCGCAGCGCGTCGGACAGGATCGCGGTGTCGATCCGGCGCCGGACCATCACGACGCCGAGGCTCGGCCGGCGCAGTCGCATGTCCTCGGCGAGGGCGAACACGTCCTGCTGGTCGACGCTCGGTCCGAGCACCACGCAGTCCTCGAACACGTTCACGTCGAGGTGGGAGTAGAGCGCGTCGAGACCGGGGAGCACGGCCGAGTCCGGTCCCAGGGCGCCCTTGATCGACTCGGCACCGATGGGGTCGAACTCGACGATCGCCGTCATGACTGCTGCTGTCCTTGTCCTCGTACGGAACGTCCGGGGATCGGGCCCGCGGTCAGCGGAACAGGTTCTGGTCGGTGAGCGGCACGTCCGGCGTGACGATCTTGGAGTTGTTGTCCAGCAGGGCGAACGTCATCTGGCCGTAGGTGGCGCCGGGAGCGCTCGTCACGTAGAGGATCTTCTTCGCCTCCTCCTGCGTGACCGCGAGGGTGAGGATGGCCGTGGGGATCGCCTCGGTGTTGCCCGACGGCGTGCCCGTGCTCTTGGAAACAGCGGTGGAGGGACCGACCGCGAGCACCTGGACCTTCGGGAGCAGCGTGCGCACGCCGCCGGGGCTGTTGCCTGTGGGGCCGGCCTTGGCGGCGCCGCTGACGAAGACCGCGACGAACGAACCGGGCTGCACGAAGCCGGCCACCCGCTGGGTGTCGCCGAGCGAGACCGAGATGGCGATGTCGCCCGACGGGAGGCTGAGGCCGGACGTCTGGCCGGCGGCGCCCCACTGCTGGCTGATGATCTGCTGCCCGGGGAAGATCGGGACGAGCGCGACGAGGTTGGCCAGCGG
>JAJXTD010000049.1:0-6824 GCA_021784035.1 Actinomycetes bacterium
GCGGGTGCGCCGAGCCGGGCCGCTCGGCGGAGCGCCACCGTGGCGGGGTTCGCAGGGTCGCCGACGACGGCGACCTCGCGCGGGCCGTCGAGCCAGGCCTCGGCCACCGCCGCGCCCCACCCGGCGAAGCGCGCGTGCCGCGCGGCGAGCGCGACCAGGACGGGCAGGGACTCCTCGGCCGCGGTGCGGTGCCGCTCCGACCCGGTCAGCGCGGCGTAGGTGAGCAGGGCGCCGGCGGCCGCCGACCACCCCGACGGGCTGGCGTTGTCGCTCGGGTCCTGCGGACGCAGCACGAGCCGCTCGGCGTCGTCCGCGGTGTCGAAGAAGCCGCCCGAGTCCGCGTCGCGGAACCGGTCGAGGAGATCGTCGAGGAGGGCCCCGGCCCGTTCGAGCCAGACGTCGGACGACGTCACCTGGTGCAGGACGAGGAATCCCTCGGCGAGGCACGCCAGGTCGTCGAGGACGCCGGCGTTTCGACCGGCACGGCCCGCGCGCGACGTGCGCAGCAGCCGGCCGTCGGCGTCGCGGTGCAGCGCGTGCAGGAGCTCCGCCGCGCCGAGCGCCGCGTCGACCCACGCCGGTTCCCCGAGCAGTGCCCCGGCCTCGGCCAGCGCACCGATCGCGAGGCCGTTCCACGCTGCGACGACCTTGTCGTCGCGGCCCGGCTGGACCCGCCGCGCTCGGGCCGCGAGCAGCCGGCGGCGTACGCCCTCCCACCGCGCGGTGTCGTCGGGATCGCGACGCAGCTGCAGGACCGACGAGCCGTGCTCGAACGTCCCGGACGCCGTCACGTGCAGCAGGTCCGCGGCCCACCCACCGTCGTCGGCGCCGAGGACGTCGACGAGCTGCGCCGGCGTCCACACGTAGGCCCGGCCCTCCTCGCCCTCGCTGTCGGCGTCGAGCGCGGAGACGAAGCCGCCCTCCGGAGATCGCATGTCGCCCACCAGGAATCCGGCGATCTCGCGGGTGATCCGCTCGGCCAGCGGGTCACCCGTGGCCCGCCACCAGTGGGCGTATCCGCGGAGCAGCTGGGCGTTGTCGTAGAGCATCTTCTCGAAGTGCGGCACGACCCAGTCGGCGTCGACCGAGTAGCGGGCGAAGCCGCCCGCGAGCTGGTCGTACATGCCGCCGCGGGCCATCGCCACGCACGTGCCCTCGACCATCGCGAGCGCGCGCGGGTCGCCGGTGCGCGCGTGGTGGCGCAGCAGGAGCTCGAGCACCATCGACGGCGGGAACTTCGGCGCACCGCCGAACCCGCCCCGGCTCGCGTCGTACTGCGTGGCCAGGTCCGCCACCGCCGAGTCGAGCGCCGCCGCCACGGCCGCGGCGTCCAGGGGTTCCGCGGTGCCGACGGCGGACCGCTCGGCGAGTGCCGTCGTGATCCGCTCGGCGGCGGCCGTGAGCCGCGAGCGGTCGCCGGCCCAGGCGTCGTGGACCGCGCCCAGCACCTGGGCGAACGACGGCATGCCGTGGCGCGGCTCGGGAGGGTAGTAGGTGCCGGCGTAGAACGGCCTTCCGTCGTGGTCGAGGAACACCGTCATCGGCCAGCCGCCGTGCCCGGTCAGCGCCTGCGTCGCGGCCATGTAGACGGCGTCGACGTCGGGCCGCTCCTCGCGGTCCACCTTCACGGCGACGTAGTGCTCGTTCAGGTACGCCGCGAGCCTCGCGTCCTCGAACGACTCGTGCGCCATGACGTGGCACCAGTGGCAGGCGGCGTAGCCGACGGAGAGAAGAACCGGGACGTCGCGGTGCCGCGCCTCCTCGAACGCTTCCGGCCCCCACTCCTGCCAGTGGACCGGGTTGTCCTTGTGCTGCATCAGGTATGGCGATGTCGAGTCGGCCAGACGGTTCGGCATCGGTGCGGCTCCCAGCGGGTGGCGTCGGTGATCCTCCCATCCTCACCCGGGTAGCGCCGAGACACGAACAGAGACAGGAAACCGGCAGCCCCTCCGGACGGATACGGCACGCCGCGGCACGGGTCGACCGCGGCGGCGCGGGTCGACCGCAGCGCCCGGCCGGCGCGCGCCCCCGGGCCGGACGTCACGTGCGTCTGCTTCGACCATCCGGCGACGGCATGGACGTCTCATCCCGTGCCGGGCCAGCGTGACGAGCTGGTGCGCGTCGTCGTATTCCCGCGGTCGAGGTGACGATGCGGACGCCTGAGTGCGGTCCCGCACGAGCATGCCGGGTTAGCGTGCAGGCATGAGAGCGATGGCCTACGACGCGTACGGATCCGACGACGGCCTGACCCTGCGTCAGCTGCCCGACCCCAAGGTGGGACCCGGCGAGGTCCGCATCCGGGTGCGGCGCGCAGGCGTGAACCCGGTCGACTGGAAGGTCATGTCCGGCGGCCTGGACGGCCTCATGGACGCCGTCTTCCCGGTCATCCCCGGCTGGGATGTCGCCGGCACCGTCGAGACCGTCGGCATCGACACCCCGGAGTTCGCAGTCGGGGACGAGGTCGTGGCCTACGCGCGCAAGGACGTCGTCCACGGCGGCACCTTCGCCGAGCTCGTGACCATGAGCGTCCGCGGCGTAGCCCTCAAGTCCACAGCGCTCAGCTGGGACGAGGCGGGCGGTCTCCCGCTGGCCGGGCTCACCGCCCTGCAGACGCTCGACCGGCTGTCCGTGACCTCGTCGGACACCGTCCTCGTCCACGGCGGGGCCGGCGGTGTGGGCGCCCTCGCGGTGCAGATCGCCAGGGCCCGCGGCGCGCGGGTGATCGCCACGGCATCGCCGGCCAACCACGAGTTCCTCGCCGCGCTCGGGTCCACGCCTGTGGCCTACGGCGAAGGGGCCGTGGCGGGCATCCGTGAGATCGCGCCGGATGGCGTCGACGTCGTCGTGGACTTCGTCGGCGGCGTCCGCGACCTCACGATGGCGGTGCTCGCTGCCGGCGGTCGGCACGCCTCCGTCGCCGACGCCTCCGTGCTCGAGACCGGCGGCTCGTGGTTCTGGGTGCGGCCCTCGGCCGAGGGTCTGACCGAGCTCGGTCGGCTGGCCGACGCCGGGCAGCTGCGCGTCCCGGTCGCCGACGTCCTGCCGCTCGACGAGGTGCCTGCGGCCTTCGCCCGCAGTCGCGGCGGGCACGTCCGCGGGAAGCTGGTCATCTCCATCTCGGACTGAGCCCTGATCCACCGATGCCGGCTCGCACTCGCGGTCGCCTGCGTCGTCGTGTCCTGGGCCGTGCTGCACACCATCTTCACGCTGGGGTACGCGCGGCTCTACTACTCCGAACCCGTCGGCGGCATCGACGTCAACCAGCAGCCGGACCCGACCTATCCCGACTTCGCCTACGTCGGCTTCACGATCGGCATGACCTTCCGGGCCTCCGACACCGACATCGGGAAGAGCACGGTCCGGGCCACGATCCTCCGACACGCGCTCCTGTCGTTCATGTTCGGCGCGGTGATCCTGGCCGTCACCGTCAACCTGCTGGCAGGGCTCGGCACGTCGTGGTCTGCGTCGTACCCGAGGGAGTGAGCTGTGCCTGGAGCCCGGAGAGCAGGATGTCGAGGCCGCGCTCGAGCTCTGCGGCCCCGTCGTACGACGCGAGGGCCGGGGCCAGGCCGCGCAGGATAGGGAACTCCTTGATCGGCAGGCGGTGCAGCCCGAGTCGCAGCAGGTCGTCGGTCTCCTCCGGGTTGTCGACGAGCTCCTGGAGCTCGTTGAGGACGTGGCCGTCGAGGAAGCCGAAGAACAACCGGTAGATGTGCAGGGCGTCGACGTCGCTGAACCCGCTGCGCACCAACAGCTCGAGGGTGGCCTCGAGGGGGCGGAGCGTGCCGTGCGGACGCAGTGCCAGCGGGGTGGCCAGGGGGCGGGTCACGAGCAGGGGCACGACATGCGGGTGTGCGACGGCGATGGCGCGGAAGCGGCGCGCGACCTCACGGAGCTGCGACTGCCAGTCGTCGTCGGTCGAGTCGACGGTGAGGTCACTGAGCACCAGCTCGACCACCCCGTCGAGGAGCGCCGTCTTGGTGTCGGCGTAGCGGTACGCCGCCATCGGGTCGCGGCCGAGGGCACGGCCGAGCCGACGCATGGACAGAGCCTCGACTCCCTCGAGGTCGACGATCGCGAGCGCCGCGCGCAGCACCTGGTCCCGCGAGATCGGCGTCGGGTGCGGGGGCGGGGTGTCGAACGGCTCGCTCACGGGCTGCTCCGTCCCTGGTTCTACGATGTATGTGGACACTGTAGATCTACGCGATTGACTTTACCTCGCTGAGGGCGTCTACTGAAACTACGCCGTAGATCTACAGCATCGCAGTCGGATGCGGACCGCGGCCGCAGCGCCGGGACACGTCCCAGGGGTTTCACCCCGCGCCGGAGCACCGCTCCGGGCGTCCCACCGAGAACCCGTCACCCGGCGCCCAGTGTGAGGAGTACCACCATGATCATTCTCGGCCTCGTCCTGTTCGTGATCGGCCTGCTCGCCAAGATCGCGATCCTCGAGACGCTGGGGCTCATCGTCCTCGTCGTCGGGATCGTGCTCATGGTCCTGGGCTCCACCGGCCGAGCGGTCGCCGGACGCCGGCACTACTGGTGACGCCGGCGGGTCACCGTCCCGGAGATCCGCACCGACGGTGCGTGCTCCCGCGACCTGTGGATCACGCCACGAAGCACCGCACGACAACCGGAGGGACCGCCCCATGAACACCCAGTCGGACCAGGTCAAGGGTCACGCGAAGTCCGTCGCCGGGATCGTCACCGGCAACAAGGACCTCCAGGCCGAGGGCGACGCGGAGACCCGCACCGCGGACGCCGCCGCGCACATCGACGACGCCAAGGACAAGGCGGTCGAGGTCCTCGACCACATCAAGGACAGGCTCGACGACGCCGCCGACAAGGCCAAGGACGCCCTGCACAAGAAGTAGGACCTCGACGCGCACGGCACACCTGGCTCCCCACGACCCGCGCGGCGGGCCGCGGCGGACCACCCGCGCAGAAGTGCACGCCCTCCGAACCGAGATCACCAGCACCCCGAGGAGCCGACCATGAAGAGCCCACAGCTACGGCGCGCGCCGTCCATCATCGCCGCCGGCACGAGCGTGGTGGCCGTGGCGCTCGTCGGGTCGCTCGTCGCGCTCGGGTCCGACGCAGCAGCCGCACCCGTCGCCGTCGGACTCGGCACGGCGGGCAGCTTCGCCGTCCTCGCCGGGACCGGCATCACCGACACCGGCCCGACCACGATCACCGGCGACGTCGGAAGCTTCCCGACCGCGACCATCACCGGGCTGACGTCGATCACCCTCTCCGGCACGAACCATGCCGGTGACAGCGTCACGCAGACCGCCAAGACCGATCTGACCACCGCGTACACCACCGCAGCCGGCGAGGGCCCGACCACCGCGATCACGGCCGACCTGGTCGGACAGACGCTCAAGCCCGGCGTCTACAACTCCGCCTCCGCCGTCGGACTGTCCGGGGTGCTCACCCTCGACGCCGCCGGCGACCCGAACGCCGTGTGGGTGTTCCAGGCCGGTTCGACGCTGATCACCGCGTCGGGGAGCAAGGTCGTCCTGCTCAACGGCGCCCAGTCCTGCAACGTCTACTGGCAGGTCGGCAGCAGCGCGACACTGGGCACCAACTCGACGTTCACCGGCACGGTCCTCGCGCTGACCAGCATCAGCCTCCAGACCGGCGCGACGGTCGACGGCCGGGTCCTGGCCCGCAACGGTGCCGTCACGCTGGACACCAACACCATCACGCGCTCCGCCTGCTCCACCGCGACAGCCACTCCGTCCACGACACCTTCGACCACATCGACCCCGCAGGTCACGGCCACCCCGAGCGGACCTGTCGGGACCGGCGACAACAGCACCGGCTGAGCCGTGCAGCTGCCGGCGACGAGCTGCGTCCACCGACGTCCGGCGCACCGGCCGGCACGAGCCGGCCGGTGCGGGACGCCACCCAGGTGAGGACACCATGACGGTCCACCAGCACAGCGCTCGACCGGCCGGCCCCACGATGCGTCGGCTGGCCACGCTGGGCGTCGCGTCAGCAGTGGCAGCCGTGCTCTCCGTCAGCGGCTGCTCGTACCCCACGGTGACCGCCGTCCCCGTCGCGGCCGGCGGGAGCATCCGCACCGCGGCCGGCGGGAGCATCCACACCGCGACCGCACCACCGCCGTCGACCACGCCGGCACCGGCGCCGACTCCCCGGACCGCCTCCTCGACGCCGAGCACCGCGCCGGCACCTGCGTCGACACGACTGGTGCCCGTCCGGATCAGGGTCCCGGCGATCGGCGTCGACGCGTCCCTCGTGAGACTCGGCCTCACCCCGGACGGCGCCCTCGCCGTCCCGACCAGGGCCATGACCGCGGGCTGGTACACCGGCTCCCCCGTTCCGGGACGAGTCGGGCCGGCAGTCATCGCCGGTCACGTCCACTGGAGCGGCATCCCCGCCGTGTTCGCCCACCTGGCCGACCTCGCACCCGGCGACCGCATCCTCGTCTCCCGGTCCGACGGCTCCACGGCCGCCTTCACCGTCGACCGCGTCGCCACCTACGCCAAGACGCGGTTCCCCACCGCACTCGTCTACGGCTCCCTCGACGTCCCGGGCCTGCGCCTCATCACCTGCGGCGGATTCGACCCGGTGGCCCACGCCTACGAGGCCAACGTGATCGTCTTCGCCACCCTGGCCACCGCGTGAGCCCGTCCGATGTCGTCGCACCGCCGCCACGTGGCGCAGCGGCTGCCCAGCCGCTGCAGGGAAGGGAACGGCCCCTCATGACATGTCCCGAGTGCGGGTCGCAGCCCCAGCAGTCAGCCGCCTTCTGCACCGAGTGCGGTGCGGACCTGCTGTCGGGGCGGGGGACGACCGTG
>JAJXTD010000049.1:6924-17498 GCA_021784035.1 Actinomycetes bacterium
CGGCCATGTCCCTGCCGTCGTCCGACGACCGGCCGACGACGGCCATGCCCCTCGTCGGGGCGGGTCGCGTGCTCGCGGCACGGTACGAGCTCGTGTCGACCCTGGGGTCGGGCGGCATGGCGACGGTGTTCCTGGCCCGGGACCGGGTTCTGGACCGCGACGTGGCGGTCAAGGTCCTGCGCGACCAGTACGCGGCCGACCCGACGTTCCTCGCGCGCTTCACCCGCGAGGCGCTCGACGCGGCACGACTGTCCCATCCCGGTCTGGTGACGATCTTCGACGCAGGCGTCGACGAGGGAACGGCGTTCATCGTCATGGAGCTCGTGCACGGCCGGACGGTGCAGCAGGAGCTCGACAGCGACGGGCAGTTTGCCATCCAGCGCGCCGTGCGCATCGCGGCCGATGTGTGCGAGGTTCTCGACGTCGCGCACCGGGCCGGCCTCGTGCATCGCGACATCAAGCCCGGGAACATCCTGCTCAGCGACGACGGGCGCACGCGGGTCTTCGACTTCGGCATCGCGCGCACCAGTGGCTCGGACGGACTGACCGAGATCTCGACGGTCATCGGCACCGCGGCGTACCTCTCGCCCGAACAGGCGGCCGGGGAGCCGGCCGGTCCGCGGTCGGACCTGTACTCGCTCGGCTGCGCGCTCGACGAGATGCTGACCGGCGCGCCGCCCTTCACTGCCGAGACTCCCGTGGCGCTGCTCCACCGACACGTCCACGACGAGCCGCAACCGCCGTCCGCGCGCCGGCCCGAGGTGGGCGCCGCGCTCGACGCGGTGGTCCTGCACCTGCTCGCCAAGGACCCCGCCGATCGTCCGGCGGGTGCCGCGGAGGCACGCCGTGAGCTGCTCGCCAGCGTGGCCCCGTCCGCACACGCGACGCTGATCCTCCCGGCCGTCGGCGCGGGCGCCGAGCCGGCACGTCGACGGTCCACTGCTGCCGTCGTCGTTGTCGCGGCGGCCGTCGTCGCCGTCGCGGTCGCGCTCGCCCTGCTGCTCGGGCGCCTCGACGGGGCTCGCCCGGCGTCGACCGGAACGCCGACGGCAGCAGGATCGTCGGTCACGTCCGGCCCGTCGGCGTCGATCCCACCGGGACCGACCAGCCCGGCGATCGTCGTCCCGGTCGCCACCACCGTCGCCGCCGCACTCGACGCCGTGCGCCAGGTCATCACGGTCGGGCAGTCGAGGGGACTCATCGACCCCTCCGCTGCGACCCAGCTCACGAGCGCGACCGACGCGGCAGCGAGCGCCGTGGACAAGAAGAAGGGGCGGTCCGCCGTTCCGCGGGTCCAGGCTGTCGCCGACCTCGTCGACAGTCTGGCTGCCGCCGGCCAGGTCGCGCCCGGCGCCGTCGCGCCGCTGCACTCCGCGGTCAGCCAGCTGCTGCTCCTTGTCGAGCAGGGCGGATAGGGCCGCAACACCCGTCCGTCGCGGCCCGACCCCTCGGCGTCAGTCGCGGACGACGATGACGGACTTGCCGACGGTACGCCGCTCGTCCATGTCGACGAGCGCCTGGGCGTAGTCCTCCATCGGGTACGTGGCGCCGATCACCGGCGCGACGACGCCGCTGTCCATCATCGGCAGGAGCTCGGCCCACTGCTCGGCCATGTAGCCCGGGCGCGGCATGGCGTAGGCACCCCAGCCGACGCCGCGTACGTCGATGTTGTTGAGCAGCAACCGGTTCACCTTGACCTCGGGGATGCCCTGGCCGGACGCGAAGCCGACGACGAGCAGCCGACCGAACGGGGCCAGCGACCGCAACGAGTCCGTGACGACGTCCCCGCCGACGACGTCGACGACGACGTCGACGCCGGAGCCGCCGGTGATGGCGGCCACCTCGTCGCGGAAGCCGTCGACGAGCACGGCGTGGTCGGCGCCGGCGGTCAGCGCCACCTGGCGCTTCGCCTCGCTGCTCACGACCGCGACCGTGCGCGCCCCGAGCCCGCGGGCGACCTGCAGGCAGGCCGTGCCGACACCGCCGGCGCCGCCGTGCACGAGGACGGTCTCGCCGCGCCGGACCTGGCCCCGGACGGCGAGGGCGAAGTGCGCGGTGAGGTAGTTCAGCGGCAGGGCGGCCCCCTGGACGAACGTGATCGCGTCGGGAAGCGGGAACACCGACGACGCCGGGACGGCGACCCGCTCGGCAGCCGCCCCGTGCGGGAGGAAGGCGGCGACCCGCAGGCCGGGCCCGAGCGCGCCGCCGGTCACGGTGCCGGCGCAGTCCGCGCCGAGGGTGAACGGGACCTCGGGGCGCAGCTGGTACTGCCCGCGGCTCAGCAGCAGGTCGGGGAACGAGACGCCGATCGCGTGCACGTCGAGGAGCACCTCGCCCGACGCAGCCTGCGGCTCCGGGACCTCCTGCACACGAACGCCGTCGGGACCGGTCGTGGCGACCACCTGCACCGCGCGATTCATCGGACCACCCAGGACTAGGACGACTCGAGCAGTCTTGCGTACGGACCGCGCCGCCGCGCACCTACAGTCGCTTCCGACGGGTCGCCCGTCATCCGCCGCCCCGCCGTGCAGGGAGAGCACCGTGACAACGCCCGAGGACGTCCCGTACGAGGTCGCGGTCGCGTCCGCCGTTCGCACCACCCGCCGGACCATCGGCGTCGGAGGAGACCGTGCGCTGCGCGGTCACGCGCGGAGCCGGCGGTGAGCGTCGCGTACCTCGTGACCGGGGTGCGCACCCCGTTCGGCAGGTACGGCGGCGGCCTGGCCGAGGTGCGCCCGGACGACCTTGCCGCGCACACGATCTCGGCCTTGACCGCGTCGCTGCCCGAGGTCGACTGGGACATGCTCGACGACGTCGTGCTCGGCTGCGCGAACCAGGCCGGCGAGGACAACCGGAACGTCGCGCGGATGGCCGCCCTGCTCGCCGGCCTGACCGTGGGGGTGCCCGGCGTGACGGTCAACCGGCTCTGCGCGTCGGGGCTGGACGCCGTGCTCTCGGCTGCCCGGTCGGTCCGGGCCGGCGACGCCGACCTCGTCATCGCCGGCGGGGTCGAGAGCATGACCCGCGCTCCGTTCGTCAGCCCGAAATCCACGACCGCGTGGTCGCGCACCGCCGAGATGCACGACACCACGATCGGGTGGCGCTTCGTGAACCCCCGCATGCAGGCGGCGTACGGCACGCACTCCATGCCCGAGACGGCGCAGATCGTCGCGGACGAGCACGGCATCAGCCGGGCAGACCAGGATGCGTTCGCGCTGCGCTCCCAGCAACGGGTCGCCGCGGCCGTCCACCGGGGACGCCTCGCGCGGGAGATCGTGGGCGTCCCCACGCCCGGCGCGCGCGGTGCCGAACCGGTCGTCGTCGAGCTCGACGAGCACCCCCGGGACACGTCGGCCGACCGGCTCGCCGCCCTCGCTCCGCTGTTCCCCCGCGGCAGCGTCACGGCGGGCAACTCCTCCGGCATCAACGACGGTGCCGTGGCCCTGCTCGTGGCGTCCGAGCGCGCCGTGGCGCGCCACGGTCTGAGCCCGCTGGCCCGCATCACCGCCGGCGTCGCCGCGGGCGTCGAGCCGCGCACCATGGGGGTCGGGCCGGTCCCGGCGACCCGGCGGCTGCTCGAGCGCACCGGCCGTACGCTCGACGAGATCGACGTCGTCGAGCTCAACGAGGCCTTCGCCGCCCAGTCCCTCGCGGTGCTGAGGAGCCTCGGCCTCCCCGACGACGCCGAGCACGTCAACCCGAACGGCGGCGCGATCGCCCTGGGTCATCCGTTGGGTGCCTCCGGGGCGCGGCTCGCGCTCACCGCCGCGATCGAGCTCGCCGACCGCGGTGCCCGAACCGCGCTGGTCACCCTGTGCGTCGGTGTCGGCCAGGGCGTCGCCGCGCTGCTCGAGGCCCCCTGACACCATCGGCGCGACGCGAGAGCGCCTTCCTCAGCCGGCGTAGGCGCGCTCCAGCGCCGGGATGTCCATCTTCACCATCCCGAGCATCGCCTGCATCGCCCGGTTGCGACCCGCCTCGTCCGGACCGCCGATCCAGTCGGACAGGTGGGCGGGGACGACCTGCCAGGTGACACCGAAGCGGTCGGTGATCCAGCCGCACTGGCTCGGCGTCCCGCCGTCCTCGAACGCCGTCCAGAAGCGGTCGATGTCGTCCTGCGTCTCGCACGGAACCATGAAGGAGACCGCCGGGGTGAGCTCGTACACCGGCCCGCCGTTGAGCGCGACGAACGACTGCCCGCGCAGCACGAAGTCCACCGTCATCACGGTGCCCTCCTCGCCGGGCGTGTCCGGCGCGTAGCGCGACACACCGGCGATGCGGGAGTCCTCGAAGAGCCCGACGTAGAACTCGGCGGCGTCGAGCGCACCCGACTCGAACCAGAAGAACGGGGTGATCCGGCTCATCGCAACTCTCCTCGTGGGTGGAGCTCTCGGTTCCGCAGCATCCGCCCAGCATCGCGCACAACCCCGTGCGGCATGCGGGCTTCGGACCGACGCCGGCCGCGCGCCCTACTCCTCGGGCGCGACGACGGATGCACCGGTCCCGCGGGCCCGCTGCGCCCACACGACGCACGCGATGACCGCGACCGCCGCGAGCACCGTGCCGACCGTCACCGCCTCGCCGAGCAGCAGCGCCGACCACAGCAGCGTGAGCAGCGCCTGCAGCTGCTGGACCTGGCTCCCGTGGGCGATCCCGGCGAGGGCGAGCCCGCGGTACCAGGCGAAGAAACCGAGGTACATCGAGGACACCCCCAGCCCGACGAGGCACGCCCACTCCATCGCCGTCGGCGAGTAGTCCGCGCTCGTGCGCACCCAGATCACGGCCGAGGCCGGGACGGTCAGCGGCAGCGCGAGGACGACGACCCACGAGATGACCTGCCAGCCCGGCATGACCTTGGTGACGGACGCGCCCTCGACGTAGCACCAGGACGACATGAGCACGGCACCCACGACGAGCAGGTCGGCGACCGGGTCCGCCCCCGCGGCCCCACCCCGGGTGAGCGCGAAGACCACGAGGGCGAGCGAGCCGGTCACCGCGGCCAGCCAGAACTGCGGGCTGACCCGTTCGTGGGTGCGCAGCACCGCGATGAGCGCGGTGGTGAGCGGCATGAACGCCGCGATGACGGCCACGTGCGCCGAGGTGGTCCGCTCGAGCGCGAGGGCGATGAGGATCGGCCAACCGAAGACCGCGCCGATCATCGTGAAGCCGATCGGCTTCAGGTGGACGCGCTCCGGGATCGGGACCCGGCGCACGAGCAGCAGCGCGCCGGCGAGCACACCCGCGATGACCGCGCGGCCCATGGCCGTGAGGTAGGGGCTGAAGCCGCCGACGGCGACCTTGGTCATCGGCACCGAGAACGAGAACAGCAGGACGCCGACGAACGCCCAGACGAGGCCGGCTCGGACGGTGACCGACATGGCCCGGCCGACGGTCGGAGTCTCGACGGAGGCCACGCGGGCACGCTACTCGCGCCCTCGCCGGCCGACGATCACCGCGGCGGCGCGACGCGCGTCGGGTCAGGCGGCGGTCGGCCCCGTGGGCGCGGCGTCGTCCGCGGGCACGCCGAGCTCGTCGCGGACCCAGCCGGTGACCTTGTGCTCGGCGTAGAACGACAGGAACGGCACCATGCCGCTCAGTGTCATGAGCAGCAGGCGGCCGAACGACCAGCGCATACGGAAGCCGAGGTCGAGACCGAGCAGCACGTAGATCATGAACAGCCAGCCGTGGACGATCGCGACGAGGGAGTCGCTCTCGATCGTCTTCGTGACGTACTTGAGCACGATCGCGACGCAGAACACGAGCAGCGTCACGCCGACGACGAACGCCATGACGCGGTAGCGCAGGAGCGCGCCTCGGACGGACTCGGCGGTGGGGGCAGCGGCCACGTCAGTCGACCTCTCGAGCTCGGGGCGATGTCACGTCAGTACACCTCACGCACCGGTGCCGCGTCCTGCCGGGGTTGGCGCTGGTCGGTCCCGCGCAGGTCGTCGCGCAGCATGCGCACCCAGAAGAAGACCACGAAGCCCGCGAACAGCAGCCACTGCACGGCGTACGACGCGTTCTGCAGCCGGATCGACGCGGTGGCGTCCGCCGAGACGGGGGGCTGCACGGGGGTGGACGCGACCGCCGGCGCCGGTGTCTGCGACGCCATCGCGACCCAGCCGCCGGCCGCGGGGTAGGGCAGCGCGAGGCCCGACGCCGTGAGCCGCTCGGCCTGCCCGGCGGGGAGGCTCGACGCGGTGCCCGGGTCGCCCTCGTACGGCTGGGCCGCCCCGGTCACCGTGACGGTCCCCGCGGTGACGTCGCCGACGGCCGGGTCGTCGAGGCTCGTCACGCTAGCCCGCGCCACGGGCAGCGCCTCGCCCGACGACGTGCGCAGCGGGGTCACCACCCAGTACGTCCCGTTCCCGTGCACCACGACCACCTGGTGCTCCGCGTCGTACACGCCCGTCGAGCTCACGGTGGTGCCGTACGCCGACGTCGCGAGCGGGACGCCCGTCGCGAAGACCTCGGCGGCGGGCACGGGCGCGGCCTCCGCCCGGTCGCGCTGGGCGCGCTGCCACTGCCAGTGCGACAGCAGGCCGAAGGCCACGATGAGCGCGAGCATGCCGAGCGTGAGCCCGATCCACTTGCGCGTCGCCAGCATCCGCAGCACGGCTCCACGGTAACCGTCGTACGACGGCGGCCCGCGCCCCGGACCGGGCGCGGCCGGCCCACGCGACAATGGCGGCGTGCGGGCATGGGTGCGTCGGGCGGTCGCGGACGAACGGGTGTGGCTCGTCGTCGCCCTCGCGCTCGCCGTCCGCCTCGTCGTCGCCGTGCCCGGCAGGTTCGGCGACCTCGCCGTCTACCGCTGGGGCGGCGGTGCGGTCTGGACCGACGGCGCGCTGTACGCCACGACGTACAGCGGTCCGGGCGCCGACCACGCGCTGCCGTTCACCTATCCCCCGTTCGCGGCGATGCTCTTCGCGCCGCTCGCCCGGGTGCCGCTCGAGGTGCTGGCACGGGCGTGGATCGTGCTGTCGCTCCTGCTCCTCGCCCGGGTCTGCGTCCTGCTCGTGCGCGCGACCGGGTCGGCCCCCGCGGAGGAGCGGCGCGACGCCCTCGTCGTGCTGTGCGCCGCGATGCTCGCCGAGCCGCTGACGTCGACGCTCGGCTACGGCCAGGTCAACGTCGTGCTCATGTGGCTCGTCGTCGAGGACCTGCTCGGTGCCGGCTCCCGGCCGGGTGCTCGGCGTCGGGTCACCGGTGCGCTGACCGGGATCGCGGCCGGGATCAAGGTGACACCGCTCCTCCTGCTCGGCTACCTCGCTGCGGTCGGTCGCCGCCGCGACGCCGGGCGGGCACTGCTCGCGTTCGCCGCGACGGTCGCCGTCGCGTTCCTCGTCGTCCCGCGCACGACGTGGACGTTCTGGGGCCGTGCGCTGTGGGAGCCGGACCGGGCCGGGGGCGTCGAGTTCGCCAACAACCAGTCGCTGGCCGCCGTCCTCACCCGCCTCGCCCACGCACCGCTGCCCGGTGTCGCGTGGCTGGTCCCCGCACTCGTCGTCGCGGTCGGCTCGCTCGTCGTGGCGCGGCGCCTGCACACGGCCGGGCAGGACGTGCCGGCCCTCGGCGCTGTCGTCCTCGGCATGCTGCTCGCGTCCCCCGTCTCGTGGACGCACCACTGGGTGTGGGCGTTGGTTCCCCTCGTCGCGATGTGGCGGGCCGGCCGCGGCGGCCGCGTCCTCGCGGGCACGTTCCTCGTCCTCGCCGTCACCGCCATCACCTACCTGCCGAACCGCCGCGGCACGCCGGACCTCGGCTGGGCGGCGTGGGAGCAGGTCGTCGGCAACGGCTACGCGCTCTGGGCCGTCGTGGGACTCGGCTGGCTGGCGCTGCGCAGCCGGACCGGCGGCGGCACGGCCGAGCCCGAACGCCTCGCGACCGCCTGACCGCCGGCGCCGCCGCCCGCCCGGACGGTCGGACGGGTGACTGCGCGATCTCGGCCGGAGCCGACGTCCGAGCCACGGCCGAGCAACGCGGTCGTCGTCGCGGCCCGCCTGCCGTCATGCTGGTGCCGTGCCCGGCCCGCTACGGATCCGCGGCTCGGTCGTCGTCCCCGAGGCCGAGCTGCTCTGGCGTTTCTCCAGGTCGTCCGGCCCCGGGGGCCAGGGGGTCAACACGACCGACTCGCGGGTGGAGCTCGGCCTCGACGTCGCGGCGACCTCGGCGCTCTCGCCGCTGCTGCGCGAGCGCGCGCTGGCCCGGCTCGCCGACCGGCTCGTGGACGGCGTGCTCACGGTGTCGGCGTCCGAGCAGCGCAGCCAGTGGCAGAACCGGCTCTCGGCCGAGCAGAAGCTCGCCGACGTCCTCGCCGCGGCGATCGCCCCGCCACCGCGCCCGCGCGTGGCGACCCGCCCGTCCGCGGCCGCCCGGCGCCGGCGGCTCGAGGACAAGAAGCACCGCGGCACGATCAAGCGGCTGCGCCGCGCCGAGCCCGACTGACCCCAGCCCCGCGAGTTACACGTCCGACCGACCTGTTCGGGGCCGCGAACGGGTCGGTTCGAGGTGTTACTCGGCGGGGGTGCGGTCGGCTTCGGCTTCGGCGTCGGCATCCGCGGCCGGGCTCGCGACCGGACCCGCGGCCGCCGCGGCGGGCTCGGGCTCGGTGCCGTTGACGGCGTCCTCGTCGAACGTGACGCGGGTGAGCTGCTTGGTGAGGCTCTTCCAGATGACGAACACCGCGACGGCGAGGAAGACCAGGGACAGGAAGCCGAGCAGGCCCGGCCCGAGCCAGGTCGCGTCGTTCTCGCCCGGCATGGGGCTGGTCGGGGTCGACTGCGACAGCGACGGGCTGGGCGACGGCGAGTCCGCGAGGGGCAGGACGATGTGGGCGTGGAACGACACGGGGACCTCGATCAGGCGGTGATGGCCTGCGCGGGGACGCGCAGGCCGGCGAACAGATCGTCCTCGTAGCCGTCGCCACCGCGCACGTCGGGGACGAGGGACCGGGCGAGCTGGTAGTCCTCGGTGGGCCACACCCGCCGCTGGACGTCGGTCGGCAGGTGGAACCAGCGGCCGTCGGGGTCCACCTGGGTGGCGTGCGCCCTCAGGGCGGCGTCGCGCACCTCGAAGAACTCGCCGCACGGCACGCGGGTGGTGAGCCTCGCGACGTCCTCGGGCTTGTCCTCCCAGTTCGCCAGCCAGTCGGCGTACGGCGACTCGAGCCCCTCGGCCAGGCTGGCCTCGTGCAGCGCCACGAGCCGCGCCTTGTGGAACGTCAGGTGGTAGTAGAGCTTGCTCGGCTGCCAGGGCGCCCCGGTGCCGGGGAACTGCGCGGGGTCGCCGGCGGCCTCGAACGCGCGCATCGAGACCTCGTGCGTCCGGATGTGGTCCGGGTGCGGGTAGCCGCCGTTCTCGTCGTACGTCGTCATCACGTGCGGCCGGAACTCGCGGACGAGCCGGACGAGCGGCGCGGCGGCCTCGTCGAGCGGCAGGATCGCGAAGCAGCCCTCGGGCAGGGGCGGGGTGACCCCGTTCTCGTCCGGCTCGGGCAGCCCGGAGTCGTGGAACCCCAGCCAGGTCTGCTCGACGCCGAGGATCCGCGCGGCCTCGGCCATCTCCGCGCGGCGCACGCCCGCGATGTCGGCCAGCACTGCCTCGTCGTGCGCGAGCCGGGGGTTGAGGACGTCGCCCCGCTCGCCGCCCGTGCACGTGACGACGAGGACCTCGGCGCCCTCGGCGACGTAGCGGGCCATCGTCGCGGCGCCCTTGCTCGACTCGTCGTCGGGATGCGCGTGCACGGCCATGAGGCGCAGCGGCTCACCGGGGCGCGGCCGGGCCGCGGCGGTAACCAGGGTCACGATCGGCTCCAGGGTGGTCGTGGGAGACACTGAAGTGTCCCAGACCCGTCCGACCCCGCGCGCCACCCCGCCCGTGCGGTGGACGCGCGCCCGCCGCACGCCGGAGGTGAGCCGTGCCGACGCAGTCCCTGAGCCCCGCCATGGCCGCCCGCTACGGCGTCGGGCGTACGTCGCGCGGCCTGCTCACCGTGGTCGTCGTGGTGGCCGCCGTGTTCCTCGCGGTGGTCGGCGTCATCACGTGGCGGATGGCCACGCCCGGCGCCCAGGTGACCCTGATCGGGTTCACCGTGGCCGACGACCACCGCGTCGACGTCACGTTCGACGTACGCCGGGACCCGGGCACCGCCACGGTGTGCGTCCTGCGGGCGCAGAGCGCCACCCACGCCGACGTCGGCTACGCGACCGTGAGCGTGACCGCGGGGCGATCCGACGTGCGGACGACGTACCCGCTCGCGACGTCCTCGCTCGCGACCACCGCGGAGGTGCTCGGGTGCGCGCCCGACCAGGCTCCGCGCGTCGACCCGCCACAGTTCCTGCCGGGCACCACGAACCCGCCCCAGGTGACGACGGTCGACGGGACGTGAGCGGCGCCGCCCGGACCGCTTACCCTGGAGACCGGAGCGCCCGAACGCCTCCACGACCGACCCGACCCGAAGGTGACGACATCCGTGGCTGACCCCGCAACGACCGAGACCTGGCTGACCCAGGAGGCGTACGACCGGCTCCAGGAGGAGCTGGCCGACCGCACCGGCCCGCGTCGTGAGCAGA
>JAJXTD010000229.1 GCA_021784035.1 Actinomycetes bacterium
GCGGTGGAGGTACGCCGCGCGCTCGTAGGCGGCCTCGAGGATCCGGACGTCGGACTTCGGGTGGTACTGGCGCACGGTGCGCAGCAGGGGCTCGAGCTCGGGGTGCATGCTCTGCCGCGCCGAGCCACGGCGCGGGCTGATCCTTGGCAGCAGCGACCGTCGGCTCGTGGCCTCGAACGCCGGTGAGGGCGCAGGCGTCGTCGCGGGGGGCACGGAGGTGCCCGTCCCGGCTACGACGTCGTCGGCCACGCTTCTCCTCGCGGGTGCTGTGGCGTCTCAGTCTACGGTTGATCGGCGCGTGGACCGCGCGCGGGCGTCAGAGCGCACGCAGGGCGGCCACCGGCAGGCCGCGCAGCCGGTCGCGGCCGCCGAGGGCGGTCAGCTCGAGCAGCACCGCGAGGGCGGCCACGTCCGCACCCGCGGCGCGCAGCACGGCGGCGGCCGCGGCGGCCGTGCCGCCGGTGGCCAGCACGTCGTCGACCAGCAGCACCCGGTGACCCGCGGCGAACGCGCCGACCTGGACCTCGAGCGTCGCCGTCCCGTACTCCAGGTCGTAGGACTCCGCGTGCACGTCACCGGGGAGCTTGCCCTCCTTGCGGACCGGGACGAAGCCGACGCCCAGCGCCACCGCGAGCGGCGCGCCGAGGACGAAGCCGCGCGCCTCGACGCCGGCCACGAGGTCCACGCCGGCGACGCCGGCGGCCGCGAGGGCCGACCGAAGGCCCGACACGACCGCGGGGATCCCCCGCGGGTCGGCCAACAGCGGCGTGATGTCGCGGAACGTGACGCCCGGGACCGGCCAGTCCGGAACAGCCCGGATGCGCTCGTCCAGCAGCCGGTCGAGCTCGGGGTCGGCCCCGGACATCACTTCCTGCGCTTGCTGCGTGCCTGGTTCCGCTTCGGCTGCGTGCGGGGCCCGGTCGGCGCGACGGTCTGCGTGATGTCGGCCGCCATGACGTTGCCCGGGGCCGCGGGGTCCTCCAGGTCCGTGTCGACGTCGTCGAGCACGGCCGTGGCCGTCGACGACCCACCTGCCCGGCGCGCGGGCCTCGAGCCCTTGGCGTCGCCGCCGGCCCGGCGCTGTGCGACGCGCACGGCGAGCGCCTTCATCTCCGGACGCTGCTCCTGGAGCTGGCAGGCGACCGGTGTCGCGATGAAGATCGACGAGTACGTGCCCGCGGCGGTGCCGATGAACAGCGCGAGCGCGAGGTCCTTCAGGGTTCCCGCACCGAGCAGCCCCACGCCGATCACAAGGATGGCGGTGACGGGCAGCAGCGCGACGACGGAGGTGTTGATCGAGCGGATCAGTGTCTGGTTGAGCGCGAGGTTGGCCGCCTCGCTGTACGTCGCCCGGTTCCCCGACGTGATCGCGCGGGTGTTCTCCTTCACCTTGTCGAACACGACGACGGTGTCGTAGAGCGAGAAGCCCAGGATCGTGAGGACGCCGATGACCGTGGCCGGGGTCACCTCGAAGCCGGTCAGGGCGTAGATGCCGATCGTGATGACGAGGTCGTGGATGAGGGCGACGACGGCGGCCACGGCTAGTCGCCACTCGAAGTAGGCGGACAGGAACACGACCACGAGGACGATGAACACGATGAGGCCCTGCAGCGCCCGTTGCGTGATCTCCGCGCCCCAGCTGGGTCCGACGAGCGTCACGGCGATGTCGCTCTGCGGCACCCCGAGGTCCTGCGAGAGCCGCATCGTGACCGCCGCCGACTGGCTCGGCGTGAGCGCCTTGGTCTGGATCCGGATGTTGTTGGCGCCCACTTGCGTGACGATCGGGTCCACGATGCTCGCGGACTCAGCCGAGGCGCGCGCCTCCGCGACCGTCGCCGTGGTGTTCGGGATGGTGAACTCCGAGCCGCCCTTGAACTCGATCCCGAGGTTGAGGCCGCGACCGAAGAGGCCGACGAGCGCGAGCAGCAGGATGACGGCCGACATCATGTACCAGCGGCGACGCTTGCCGACGAAGTCGTAGGAGACCTCGCCGCTGTAGAGCTTGTGCGCGACCGATCCGAGGCGGGACATCAGGACTCCTTCGACTCGGCGGCGACGGCGACCGGGCCGCGCGTCGTGGCCACCGGAACGATGTGCGGCTTGACGCCCAGCCGATCGGGCGAGAGGCCGGTCCACGGCTTGCCCGACGTGAAGACCTTGCTGCGCATCATGAGCGACACCAGCGGGCGGGTGAACAGGAACGCGACCGCGACGTCGACGATCGTGGTGAGACCGAGCGTGAACGCGAACCCACGGACACCGCCGACCGAGAGGAAGTACAGGACGATCGCCGCGAGGAACGAGACGAAGTCCGCCGCCAGGATCGTGCGCCGCGCGCGCATCCAGCCGGCGTCGCCCGCGGCCCGCAGGCTGCGTCCCTCGCGGATCTCGTCACGGATCCGTTCGAAGTAGACGACGAACGAGTCGGCGGTGATGCCGATGGCCACGATCGCACCAGCGACGCCGGCGAGCGACAGCGTCAGGCCCAGCTGTCGGCCGAGGATGACGAACAGGAAGTACGTGATCGCGGCGGCCACCATGAGCGAGGCGACGGCCACGAGACCGAGCGCGCGGTAGTAGGCGACGAGGTAGAGCACCACGAGGACCAGCCCGAGGGCACCGGCGAGCAGTCCGGCGTTGAGCTGGTCCTGGCCGAGGGTCGGGGAGACCTGCTCGACGGAGGACACCTCCAGCGACACGGGCAGCGAGCCGTACTTGAGGACGTTCGCCAGCGCCTTCGACTCGTCGGCAGTGAACGAGCCGGTGATGACGGCACTGCCGCCGAGGATCGCCTGGCTGACGTACGGCGAGGACTCGACGAGGCCGTCCAGCACGATGCCGAACTGGTTCTGCGGCTGCTGCTTCTGCGCGAGCTCACCGGTGACGGTCGCGAACTGCTGCGCGCCGGTCGAGGTGAACGTCAGGTTGACCTCCCAGCCGCCGCCGGTCTGCGAGATGCCGGCCGAGGCGCTGGCGATCTCGGTGCCGCGGACGGCTGCCTTGTCGAGGAGGTACTTGAGCGCACCGTCCTTGGAGCAGGTCACGAGGTACTGCGTGGGGTCGGCCAGACCGCCTGTCGTCGCTCCGGTCTTGGTGCAGTCGAGCTTGGCGTACGCCGCCTGCAGCGCGGCGTCGTTGGTCTTCGACTGGATCGGCGGGAGGCCCCCGACGGAGGTGACGCCGTTGGCGTCCGTGCTCGCCGTCGCCTGGGGCGTGGGTGCCGTTGACGACGAGGCGCTCGGGCTCGCGGTCGGGCTGGGCGAGTTGGCGGTACCCTGCAGCGCGCTCGTGACCGCTGCGCCGTTCCCCGACGACGAGGCCGAGGGTGACGCGGACCCGGTGCCGGCCGAGGCCGACGCCGACGCGGTGGGCGAGGCCGTCGGCGTCGCTGCGCCGGACGTCGTGGCGCTGGGGGATGAGGTCGGCACCGCACCGCCGACGGCCTCGGCGAGCACGGGCCGGAAGTCCAGCTTGGCGGTCGTCGCGAGGGAGTTGAGGACGGCCTGGTTCGTGGCGCCGGGGATCGACACGATGATGCTGGCGTTCTGCCCGTTGCCCTGGGTGGTGACCTCGGACTCGGCGACACCGAAGCCGTCGACGCGCTGGCGGATGATCTCGACGGCCTGCTTGAGCTGGTCGTCGGTGACCGCGACGCCGCCCTGGTTGGCCGTCGGCGTCAGGATGACCTGGGTCCCACCGCGCAGGTCGAGGCCGAGCTTGGGCGTGCGCACCTGGCCGGGCCAGAACGTCCACACCCCGAGCACGAGCACGACCAGGCCGAGGAGCGCGAGCGTCCGGCCGGGATTCGCCTTCTTCTGGGTCGGTGCTGCCACCGTCGTGTCTCCTGTGCGTCCCGCGCGGGCCGGTTCGCCCTTGCGAGATCCCTCGTGCCCGCAGTGCGGGGCCTCCCGTGACGGCCGGTGGGCCGCCGCTGTCCGTTCGGGCC
>JAJXTD010000050.1 GCA_021784035.1 Actinomycetes bacterium
GGGTTCAAATCCCGTCTCCACCTCGGTCACCACCGAGGGGTTCGACCCCACGGGCGATTGGCGCAGGGGCTAGCGCGCTTCCTTGACACGGAAGAGGTCACAGGTTCGATTCCTGTATCGCCCACCAACCTCGAAGGCCCTCGCCGCGGCGGGGGCCTTCGTCGCATCTCGGTTCGAGCCTTGTCCCGCAAGGATCGACGGGCCTAGCCTCGTCGTCCTCACTCGAGCACGGACGGGCCTCGAAGGAGGAACCGATGTACGGGACTCTCATGATCGGGCGGCTCGCGGCACCACTGCAGCAGGTCGAGGAGGTGCTCACCGCCTGGGAGGCCGACAAGGGCGCCCGCACGCCCGGCTACCTCGGCCAGTCGGTGCTCGCCGGCGACGACGGCACCACCGTGGTGGCCGCCATCCGGTTCGCCGACTCCGCCAGCTACCGGGCGCTGTCCGACGACCCCGAGCAGGACACCTGGTGGACCACGCAGATGGCGCCGCTGTTCGCCGGCGACGTGCAGTGGATCGACGGCACCTGGACGCGCTGACCGCGTGACGCAGACCTCGCTCTCGGCGGCGGCGGAGGGACCGAACCTACGCTAACGTAGGCGTCGGTTCCGTGTGCCGAACGAGGAGACCCGATGTCCCTGACCACCCTGCCGCGCATCATCCAGGGCGGCATGGGCGTCGCCGTGTCCTCCTGGCAGCTGGCCCGCACCGTCAGCCGCGCCGGCGAGCTCGGCGTCGTCTCCGGCACCGGCCTCGACATCGTTCTCTCGCGGCGTCTGCAGGACGGGGACCCGGACGGCGACGTGCGCCGCGCCCTCGCCGCGTTCCCCGTGGCCGAGGTGGCCGACGAGGTGCTCGGGCACTACTTCCTCGAGGGCGGACGCGCGCCGGGACAGCCCTACCTCGCGACGCCGCGCCCGTCGCTGTCGCCGACGCCCCGGTCCCAGCGGCTCACCGTGCTGGCCAACTTCGTCGAGGTGTTCCTCGCGAAGGAGGGGCACGACGGCGTCGTCGGCGTGAACTACCTCGAGAAGATCCAGATGACGACGCCGTACTGCGCGTACGGCGCGATGCTCGCCGGTGTCGACGTCGTGCTCATGGGCGCGGGGATCCCGGCGCACATCCCCCAGCTGCTCGACGCACTCGCGGAGCACCGCCAGGCGTCGATCCCGGTCGACGTCGTCGACGCCGGGCCGGACGACGCGTACGCCGCGACCATCGACCCGGCGGATCTGCTCGGTGTCGAGCTGCCGCCGCTGCGCCGACCGGTCTTCCTCGCGATCGTGGCGAACCACGTGCTCGGGCAGTACCTCGCCCGCGACGAGGCGACCCGGCCCGACGGCTTCGTCATCGAGGCCCCGAGCGCCGGCGGGCACAACGCGCCGCCGCGCGGCAAGGTCGTGCTCGACGAGACCGGCCAGCCGGTCTACGGCCCGCGCGACGTCGCCGACCCGGAGAAGTTCGTCACGCTCGGGCTCCCGTTCTGGCTGGCCGGTTCCTTCGGCTCCCCCACGCGCCTGCTCGAGGCCGAGGCGCTCGGCGCCCGCGGCATCCAGGTGGGCACGCTCTTCGCGATGAGCCAGGACTCGGGCTTCGCGCCCGAGCTGCGGCAGACGCTCATCGACGCCCTCGCCACGGACGAGCTGGCCACGCGCACCGACGCGCTCGCCTCGCCGACCGGCTTCCCGTTCAAGGTGGCGCAGGTCGCAGGGACGCTGTCCGATCTCGGCCTGCGCGACCACCGCGAGCCGCTGTGCGACCTCGGCCACCTGCGCACCGCGTTCCGCCGGGAGGACGGGCGCATCGACTACCGCTGCCCGGCCGAGCCCGTCGCGATGTTCGTCCGCAAGGGCGGCGACCCCGCGGAGATCCCCGGCCGGGTCTGCCTGTGCAACGCCCTCACCGCGAGCATCGGGCTGGCCCAGACCCGCAAGGACGGCAGCGTCGACCTGCCGCTCGTCACCCTCGGCGACGACCTCGACGGCCCGCGCGCGATGCTCGCGCGGCACCCCCAGGGCTACACGGCCGCCCAGGCCGTCGCGTGGCTGCGCGGCGAGACCGCCGACGCCTGAGGGCCGCGCCGCTCTCGACCGCCGTAGGGTCGGCGCATGACCGACGCCGTGCTCGACCTCGCCGACCCTGCGACCGTCCGCGACCCCTACCCGGCGTTCACGGCGATGCGCGCGCACGGCCGGCCCGTGTGGGACGACGGCCTCGGGATGTGGCTGGCGTTCCGCTACGACGACGCGAACGCCGTCCTGCGCGACCGCCGGCTCGGCCGCATCTTCACCCCCCGCGAGCCGGAGGACGTCTGGGAGACGTTCAACTGGCTGCACGAGGACGCACTGCTGGAGAACGAGCCGCCGAAGCACACCCGGCTCAAGCAGCTCGTGGCGAAGGCGTTCGCCCGCGGCCACATCGAGACGCGTCGACCCCGGATCCAGGAGCTCTGCACGACGCTGCTCGACGCCGCCGAGGCGAAGGCCCGCGACACGGGCACGTTCGACGTCATCGCGGACTACGCCGAGCCGCTCCCGGTCCTGGTGATCGCCGACCTGCTCGGCTTCCCCGAGGCCGACGTCCCGCTGCTTCGGCCGTGGTCACAGGCGATCGTGAGGATGTACGAGTACGACCGCACGGAGGAGGACGACCGCCGCGCGGAGCAGGCCTGCCGCGAGTTCGCGGCGTACATCGACGACCTCGCCGAGGACCGGCGGCGGCACCCCGGCGACGACCTCATCACCCACCTCGCCGAGGTCGAGGCCGCGGGCGAGCGGCTCACCGAGCGGGAGCTCGCGGCCACGGTCGTGCTCCTGCTCAACGCCGGGCACGAGGCGACGGTGAACGGGATGGGCAACGGCATGGTCGCGCTGCTG
Organism: Actinomycetes bacterium; assembly: GCA_021784035.1. Taxonomy (GTDB): domain Bacteria; phylum Actinomycetota; class Actinomycetes; order S36-B12; family CAIYMF01; genus Longivirga. The sequence continues at coordinate 2,880 of JAJXTD010000050.1, forward strand.
GAGCGGCGGGACCAGTGGCAGCGCGTGGTCGACGACCCCTGGGGCCTCGCCGAGACGGCCGTCGAGGAGATGCTGCGCTTCGACACGCCGTCCCAGCTCTTCGAGCGCACCGCCACCCGTGACGTCGACATCAGCGGCATCACCGTGTCGGAGGGGCAGAAGATCGCGGCGCTGCTCGGCTCGGCGAACCGCGACCCCGACGTCTTCCCCGACGCCGACGCCTTCGACGTCGGCCGGGACCCGAACCCGCACATCGCCTTCGGCGCCGGCATCCACTTCTGCCTCGGTGCGCCGCTCGCCCGCCTGGAGATGCAGCAGTCGCTGCCGATGCTCGCCGAGCGCTTCCCGCACATCGTCGCGGCCGACGGAGCGACCCCCCGCGAGACGTTCGTGCTGCGCGGTTGGGCCACCGTGCCGGTGGCCGTCTGAACGTCGTCGGTGCCGCGAAACCTGCTGCGCGGCATCAACACCCGCGTCGTGCGCGGCGGCGACGTGCGGCCCGGAGACACCGTGCGCGTCGAGCGGCTCGGGCCGTCGTAGCCGCTGGGCTCAGTCCAGCGCCGCGACGAGCCGACGCTGCTCCGCGACGTCGAACCCCGGGGGCGGGTACGTCGGATTGAGGTCGCGCAGGGCGTCGACGAGCAGGTTCGCCACGAGCCAGTCCCGGTACCACTTGTGGTCCGCCGGCACGACGTACCAGGGGGCCGCGGCCGTGGAGCACAGGGTGAGGGCGTCCTGGTACGCGGCCTGGTAGTCCGCCCAGAGCTCTCGCTCCGCGAGGTCGCCGACGTTGTACTTCCAGTACTTCGCCGGGTCCTCCAGGCGGTCGCCGAGCCGCCGCTTCTGCTCGTCCTTCGAGATGTGCAGGAACACCTTGACGATGTGGCAGCCGCTGTCCACGACGCGGCGCTCGAACTCGTTGATGCGGTCGTACCTCGTCCGCCACTCGGACTCGGCCACCAGCTGGTGCACCCGCACCACGAGCACGTCCTCGTACTGCGACCGGTTGAACACCGCGACGTTGCCCGGTCGAGGCAGCGCCCTGTCGATCCGCCAGAGGAAGTCGTGCTGCAGCTCCTCCGCGGTCGGCTTCCTGAACGGCGTGACGGTCACCCCCGCCGGGTTCATCGCCCCGACGACGCGCCGTACCGTGCCGTCCTTGCCCGACGTGTCCATGCCCTGCAGCAGCAGGAGCAGCGACCGGTGGCCACCTCCGACGGCCTCGGCGTAGAGGCGCACCTGCAGCTCGGCGAGCTCCGCCTCGAGCCCGGCGGTCGCCGCCTCGGTGTGCCCGTGGTCCCCCGGCGCCAGTGCCGTTCCGTGCGGGTCGATCTCGTCGAGCACCGCGCCGGGCCGGAACTCGAGCGCCTCCGCCACCTTGCCGGGCCCCAGGTTCGGTCCGTCGCCCACGTCGGCCCTCCGGTACGCCAGGATGCCGTCATGGAAATCGGCGGCATCGTCTCCGCGATCGTGATCGGTCTCATCATCGGGGCTGCAGCCCGGATCGTCGTGCCGAACAGCGCACCCCTCGGCTGTCTCCTCACGATGATCATCGGCATCGTCGCCGCGGCGGTCGGCGCGGCCGTCGGCCACGCCCAGGGCTGGGGCTTCTGGCTCGTGCTCGCGGTCCAGGTCCTCGTCGGTGCCGTGATCGTCGCGATCTTCTCCGCCGCGGCCCGGCCGCGGCCCTGACGCCCGGCCGTCGACTCCCTCGGCCGTCGCTCGGCGCCGTGCGAGGATCGCCCCGTGCGGATGCTGCTGCCCGTCCCGGTCGACCACCTGAGCGACGTCGACGTCGACCTGGCCTATGCCTGGCCGGGCGACCCGGAGCCGCTCCCCTGGCTCCGGGCGAACATGGTGGCCACCGTCGACGGCGCGGCCGGGTCGCCGGACGGGCGCTCCGCCACCATCTCGAGCGATGCGGACCGTCGCGTCTTCGGCCGGCTGCGCGGGCTGGCCGACGTGGTGCTCGTCGGCGCCGGCACCGCCCGCACCGAGGGCTACCGGCCGGCCCGGGTGCGGCCGGAGCACGCCGAGCGCCGTCGCGCAGCCGGGCAGACCGACGTACCCGCGATCGCGCTCGTCACCCGCTCGCTGGACCTCGACCTCGGGTCCGACCTGCTCGCGCGATCGACGGTGCGCACCGTGGTGGTCACGTCCGCGTCCTCCGACCCGGGACGGAGGGCCCGGGTCGCCGAGGTCGCCGACCTGATCGTGGCGGGCGAGGACCAGGTCGACCTCGCGCTCGCCGTGACCGCCCTGCGCGAGCGCGGCCTGCGTCGGATCCACGCGGAGGGCGGTCCGCGGCTGCTCGGCGACCTCGCCGCGGCGGACCTGCTCGACGAGCTCCTGCTCACGGTGTCACCGCTGCTCGCCGGCGGCGCCTACGGCGACGACCACGCCGTCCCTCGCATCCTCGCCGGGGCGCCGCTCCCGCGGTCCCCGCGCCCGCTGCGCCTGCACCACCTACTGGAGGACGACGGCTCGCTCTTCCTCTCCTACCGCACCGACACGTAACTGGTGGCGTGGTTGCTTCCGGCCGCCGGTAACGACCACACCACCAGTGACACACCGCCAGGATGGACGGATGCAGCTCCCCGTCATGCCTCCCGTGGCCCCGATGCTGGCCAAGCCGGTGCCGAGCGTCCCCGAGCCCGACTCGGTGGCCGGCGGGCTCGTATACGAGCCGAAGTGGGACGGCTTCCGCTGCATCGTCTTCCGCGACGGCGACGACGTCGTGCTCGGCAGCCGCAACGAGAAGCCGCTCACCCGCTACTTCCCCGAGGTCGTCGAGGCGGTACGGCGTAACCTCCCCGAGCGCTGCGTCGTGGACGGCGAGATCGTCGTGCGCACCGGGGACCGCCTCGACTTCGGTGCGCTGCAGCAGCGCATCCATCCGGCCGACAGCCGGGTACGCCGCCTCGCGGACGAGACCCCCGCGTCGTTCGTGGCGTTCGACCTGCTCGCGCTCGGCGACGACGACCTGATGCCGCGGCCGTTCCGGGAGCGCCGCGCCGCGCTGGAGGCCTCGCTGGCGTCGTGCCGGCCACCGGTCCACCTCACGCGCGTCAGCCGCGACCTCGGGGAGGCCCGACGCTGGTTCGACGCCTTCGAGGGGGCGGGGCTCGACGGACTCGTGTGCAAGCCGCTCGGCGCCCCCTACCAGCCCGACAAGCGCGTCATGCTCAAGGTCAAGCACGCCCGGACGGCCGACTGCGTCGTGGCCGGCTGGCGGGCGCACAAGCAGCGAGGGGCCGCCGGGCAGGAGATCGTGGGCTCGCTCATGCTCGGTCTCTACGATGCGTCGGGAACGCTGCAGTCGGTCGGCGTGGCCGCGTCCTTCCCCATGGCGCGCCGTGCGGAACTGGTCGAGGAGCTCGCGCCGTACACCATCGGCGCGGACGACGACCACCCGTGGGCCGCGTGGCGCGATGCCGCCGCGCACGAGCAGGCCCGGCTCCCGGGTGCGGTGTCGCGCTGGAGCACGGGCAAGTCGCTGGACTGGAACCCGCTGCGCCCCGAGCTCGTGGTCGAGGTCGGGTACGACGCGATGGAAGGGACGCGGTTCCGGCACACGACCCAGTTCCGGCGCTGGCGGCCGGACCGATCTCCCCGGTCCTGCACGTACGAGCAGCTGGAGCGCCCGGTGCGCTACGACCTGGCGGACGTGCTCGAGGACTGAGGCACGCTCAGCGTCCGGTGCGCGAGCTCTTGCCGCTGATCATCCGCCAGCCGACGACGCCGATCAGGCGAGGAGCACGAGGAACAGGGCGTGGCGACGGGGCCGGGCCGTCCGGCCCAGCGAACCACCTGGGCCCGACAAGGGGAACAGCGCGGTGGATGGGCGGATCGGACGGCCGGGTCGCCGTGGGCCCGGCGACGACCGACGCCGTATCTCACTCGTCGGTCGTGTCTACGCGCTTCCGGCTCGGCTGGACGCGGGCCGGCTCGCCAGGCATCTTCGGGTAGTCCGGCGGGTAGGGCATGTCGCCGAGGCCGAGGTCCCGCTCGTCCCGCTCGTACCACTCGAGCAGGGTCGAGATGTCGTACCCCGTGTCGTCGATGCCGGCGTGGAGGTCCCCGACCTCCGCGAACCTCGGACCCGCGGTGCGCACCGTGAAGTCGGACGGCGACACGTCGTCGAGCTCCTCCCACCGCACCGGCATCGACACGGGAGCGTGCGGCTTCGACCGCACGGAGTACGCCGACGCGATCGTGCGGTCCCGCGCGTTCTGGTTGTAGTCCAGGAACACCGCGACGGGTCGCTCCTCCTTCCACCACCTCGTGGTGACGCGGCCGGGCAGCCGGCGCTCGAGCTCGCGACCCACGGCGATCGCCGCGTGCCGCACGTCGACGAAGCCCCAGCGCGGCTCGATGCGCACGTAGACGTGGACCCCGCGGCCGCCGGACGTCTTCGGCCAGCCGACCATCCCGAGCTCCGCCAGCAGCGCACGCATCTCGTGCGCGACGAGCACGGCGTCGCGGAAGTCCGTGCCCGGCTGCGGGTCGAGGTCCAGCCGCAGCTCGTCGGGGTGGTCGACGTCGGACCGGCGTACCGGCCACGGGTGGAACGTGATCGTGCCGAGCTGGGCCGCCCACGCCACCACCGCGAGGTGCGTGGGCGCGACCTCGTCGGCGGTGCGTCCGGATGGGAAGGTGATGTGCGCGGTCTCGACGTACGACGGGGCGCCCTGCGGCACGCGCTTCTGGTAGAACGCCTCGCCCTTGAACCCCTCGCGCGTCGAGATGCGAGCACCCTCCACGACACCGCCGGGCCAGCGCTCGAGCGTCGTCGGGCGCTCGCGCAGGGCGCGCATGACGCCGTCGCCGCAGGAGATGTAGTGCTGCACGACGTCGAGCTTCGTGATGCCGACCGCGGGGAAGTACGGCCGGTCCGGGTTGCTCACCCGCACCATGTGCTCGCCGACCGCCAGCTCGACCGGGTCGCCGAACTCCTTCGTCATGGCCCGACGCTACGCGCAACCCGCGTGCGCCCGCGGCAGGTCGGCGGGCACGATGGCCCCCATGCCGTCCCCCCTGCGTCCCGCGAGCGGCGGAGCGCCGTGATCACCGCGCTGCTCACCGGCTTCGGCATCGGGCTCCTCGTCGCGCTGCAGGTCGGGCCGATCTTCCTGCTCTGCGCCCGCACCTCCGCCCGCTTCGGCTTCCGCTCGGGCGCGGCGATCGGCATGGGCGCCGCCACCATCGACCTGGGCTACGCCGTGCTCGGCGCCCTCGGCGCCTCGCTCCTGCTCACCGCCGAGCCGCTGCGTCTCGCCCTCGGCCTCGTCGGCGCCGCCGTCCTCGTCTGGCTGGGGTTGCGGACGCTCCACGACGCGTTCCGGGTGCGGCTCGGCGGCGAGTCGGACGTCGAGGTGGTCGCTCCGTGGGCGGCGTACCGCACGTCGCTGCTCGCGACGGCGAGCAACCCCCTCACCATCCTCACCTGGGCCGCCGTGTTCTCGGGCGCGGCCGTGAGCGACGTGGCCGGCGACCCGGCACGGGCGGCGGCGTTCGTGGTGGGTACCGCGCTCGGGTCGCTCGTGCTGCACCTCGCCCTCGCCGGGATCATGTCGGCCGTCGGCGCCCGGCTCGGCGGCACCGCGCTGCGGGTGATCGACGTCGTGTCCGGCACCGGCCTCGTCCTCTTCGGCGGGATCCTCGCGACGCGCACCCTGCAGTCGACGTCGTCGCCCTGAGCCTCCGCGTAGGCCCTCCGTCACCGTTCGCGGGTGGCCGGGCCCGGCGCGGCGACGTAGCGTCTCGGGCATGACCACGCACACCGGACCCCTGCCCGCGACCAGGCCCGACGGCACGCCCTTCGTGACCGCGCGCTCCGACGAGGAGTGGCGGGCGACGCTCTCCCCCTCGGAGTACCACGTGCTGCGCGAGGCCGGCACCGAGCGCGCCTTCACCGGCGAGTACACCGACACCAAGACCCGCGGCACCTACTCCTGCCGGGCCTGCGGCGCCCACCTGTTCACCAGCGACACGAAGTTCGACTCGCACTGCGGCTGGCCGTCGTTCTACTCCGCACTCGCCGGCGACGCGGTCATCGAGCTCGAGGACGTCTCGATGGGGATGCGGCGCGTCGAGGTCCGCTGCGCCTCGTGCGGCAGCCACCTCGGCCACGTCTTCGAGGGCGAGGGCTACGGCACGCCCACCGACCTTCGCTACTGCATCAACTCGGTGAGCCTGCGGCTCGAGCCCGGCGAGTAGGCCTGGCGGCCCGTGGCAGCGGCCGTCGTACGGCGGGCCTCACGCGACGCCCAGCCGGCGTGCGGCGCCGACGAGCAGACGGCGCGACTCCTCCCGCCGGAAGGACGCCAGCCGCGGGAGCCCCTGGGGCGCGGGCCCGTGAGCGAGGACGGCGAGCGAGATGCCGAGCGCGAGAACGAGGTCGGTGACGGCGTCGTCCCGGCCGTGGTCGCAGGCGCCCCCGTAGGCGGGCAGCGCGGCGACCCGCTCGTCGAAGACGGGGCTCGTCACGTCGTGCAGGTCCAGCAGCACCTCGTCGACCCACGGCGGCCCCGGCCGGCTCATGCCCCAGTCGACGATGACGACCGATCCGTCGGGCCGCCGCAGCAGGTTGTCGTCGCGCACGTCGAGATGGCACCACGACTCTGACGGGAGCCGCTCGGACAACGACCAGATGCGCGCCAGGAGCTCCTCCTCACGCTCCAACCACCACGCTGGGAGCCGTGTGCGGATCCCGGGCTCGGCCCCGGCGACGGTCGCGTGCCAACGGCGTACCGTCGCGGACAGGGACGGTACGCCGAGCGCCACGGGGTCCGGGGTGAGCTCCCGGCTCTGGGCGCGGACGACGGCGCGCACGGCGTCCAGCGTCGCGGAGTCGGTCAGGTCCGGGTGCCCTCCGTCGACGTCGTCGAGCACGAGGGCGACCCACTCGCCGTCGTCGTACGCCGCGACGAGCGACGCCCGGTAGTCGACGGCGGGCAGGACGCGCAGCACGGCCAGCTCGTGGCGGAACAGGCGCGGGGTGCGTGGGTTGAGCTCCGCCCCGACCGCCTTGACGAAGAACCGCTCGCCGGAGTCGAGCACGATCCGCGCCGCGGGACCCGGCGACATGCCGCCGACCTGCGTGACGGCAGACCCGATCCGACCGCCGAGCTCCGCCTCGAGCCAGGACCGCACCCGTGAGGGGACCGCGTCGAGGTCGACGCGCTCCCCCACCGCACGGGGCGTCACCGGTCCGGTCACGCGCCCAGTGTGGGGCCGGGACCCGCTGCGGTCACCCGCTTTGCGGGCGTGGCAGGGTCAGGGGAGGTCGGCGACGAGGTCGGCCACGGGGCGACGACGGCCGGTGTAGAAGGGGATCTCCTCGCGGACGTGGAGCCGCGTGCGCGAGCTGCGGAGGTGACGCATCAGGTCCACGATGCGGTGCAGCTCGTCGGCCTCGAACGCGAGGATCCACTCGTAGTCGCCGAGTGCGAACGACGCGACGGTGTTGGCCCGCACGTCCGGGTAGTCGCGCCCCATCTGCCCGTGCTCCACGAGCAGCTCGCGACGCTCCTCGTCCGGGAGCAGGTACCACTCGTAGGAGCGCACGAACGGGTAGATGCAGACGTAGGCGCGCGCCTCCTCCTCGGCCAGGAACGAGGGCACGTGCGACTTGTTGAACTCGGCCGGCCGGTGCAGCGCCATCTGCGACCACACCGGCTCGAGCGTCGCGCCCAGGGCGGTACGCCGGACCCGGTGGTACGCGTCCTGCAGGTCGTCGCTCGACTCCGCGTGCATCCAGAGCACGACGTCGGCGTCGGCCCGCAGGCCTGCCACGTCGTACCAGCCGCGCACGATGACGTCCTTGGCGGCGAGCTGCTCGACCAGCTCCTCGACCTCACGTGCGACGTCGGTCCGCTCGGCGTCACCGAGCGGTGCCGCGGCCCGGAACGCGGACCACATCGTGTAGCGGATCTGGTCGTTGATCTCCTTGGCGACCTTGCCCTGCTGCGGTCGCTTGCCCTTGTCCGGCCCGGACGCCTTCGCACCCGTTGTCGCGCCGCCCTGTGCCGTCTGCTCAGCCATGGCGCCATTGTCCGTCGGCGCCCAGGTGCTGCGAAACCCGGGTCGCCGCACGCTCGGCCCGGGCGATGCAGGCAGGGATCCCGACGCCGTCGAGCTCGGCGCCGCAGATCGCGAGTCCCGGGACCGCGTCGACCGCGTCGGTGATGCGCGCCACGCGGTCGACGTGGCCGACGGCGTACCGCGGCAGTCCCCCGCCCCACCGGGACACCCGGGTGGCGACGGGCGCGGCACGACCGAGCCGGGCCACGAAGGCGAGGTCGTCCGCCGCCAGCCGCACCAGGTCGTCGTCGTCGCGCTGCAGGCTCTCGACGTCGTCCGCGTGGCCGAGCGACGCGCGCACCGCCACCAGCCCCCGGGGCGCGCAGGCGTCGGAGAGCCACTGCCACTTGTGCGAGGCGAACGTCGCCGCCTTCACCGGACGGTTCTCCGACGGCGGCACGAGGTAGCCGCTGCCGTCGGGCAGATCGCCCCCCGGCAGGTCCGCGGCGCGGTAGAGCAGCGTGACGACGGCCACCGACGTGGTCCCGATGTCGGCGAGCTCGGTCTCGGCCTGCAGGCAGCAGCCGCGCAGCAGCCGCGCGGCCGCCGGCGCCGGCACGGCGACGACGACCGCGTCCGCCCGCACCACCCGCGAGTCGTTCGTCGCGCCGACGACGAGCTCCCACCCCGAGACGGTGCGGTGCAGCTCGCGGACCGTCGAGGCGGCCTCGAGGGCGACGCCGGCGGCGCGCAGCCCCTCGGCCAGCGCGAGCGGCAGCCGGCCCACTCCCCCGCGCACCCCGGCGAACACGGGGAGGCGGGCGCCGCCGTCGCCCCGCGACGCCGACCGCACCTGCCGCGCCGCCGTGAGCACGGACCGCTCGTGCCGGATCGCCTCGAACAGCGCCGGCGCGGCGGCTCGCATCGACACCTGGACCGCGCGGTCGGCGTAGACGCCCATGAGCAGCGGTGCCACGAGCCGGTCGACCACCTGGGGACCGAGCCGTCGGCCGACGTACTCGCCGATCGAGACGTCATCGTCGATCGGCGTCGCCGGCAGCAGGTGGTCGAGGGGCAGCCGGGCGAGCGCCTGGGCCGACAGGACCCCACTGCGCGCCAGGGCCGCGAGGTCGGTCGGCACGCCCATGACCAGCCCGGTCGGCATCGGCAGGAGGTCGCCGTCCACGACGAGCCGGGGAGTGGCCGCCGACGGGTGCACGAGGTCCTCGCCGAGGCCGGCCTCGCTGATGAGGCGCACGGCCTCGGGACGCGTGGCCAGGACGGACTCCGCACCCTCGTCGACGGCGACGCCCTCGAGCGCGCTCACGAGCAGCTTGCCGCCGAACCGCGAGGACGACTCGAGGACGGTCACGTCGACGTCGTGCCGCTCGCGGCAGAGCCGCCAGGCGGCTGCCAGGCCGGAGATCCCCCCGCCGACGACCACGACGTGCGGACGGCGTCGGCCCTGGCCGGTCTCGTGCACCTCGGTCACGCGCCCACCCTGCCACCTCGGTCCCGTCGCTGCCGATTCGAGACCTGGCGGACGGAACGGCCCCCGGGAGCGCCGCGTCACAGCGACGTCACCCGGTGGGAGCCACGGTCGTCGGCACCGCCGGCCAGCGAGGAGGAGCCATGGCCGTCCGCGTCCGCCCCCGGTCCACCCGCACGCGTACGCCGGCCGCACGGGCCCGGCTCGCCGGCGTCGGCGCCGCCGCCCTCGCACTCGGCGTCCTGCTCGGCGGCTGCTCCGGCGGGGGGTCGGCCTCCTCCGGCGCGATGTCGTCCCAGCCGATGGAGGCCGTGCCGGCCCCCGCGGCCGACGGCTCGGCCGGGGGTGCCGTCGCGAAGGACGGGACACGCTCGTCGGCCGGCGGCACGGTGGGCGCGCCGCTGTCGACCATCGATCGCTCGATCATCGTGCGGGCCGACGTCGCGGTGCGCGTCGCCGACGTGCCGCGGTCGACCGGCGACCTCGGTGCGCTCGCCACCGCGCACCACGCGACCATCGCGAGCCAGACCACGTCGAGCGGCACGACGCCCACGCCCCTCGAGTACCCGACGCGGCCCGACGGCTCGACGGCCTGCCCCAGCACCGGCTGCCCGACGCCCTACGCGTCGTCGACGACGACGCTGCGGGTCGCGAACAGCGAGGTGGACGCGCTGCTCGCCGACGTGGCACGGCTCGGCACGGTCGAGGCCACGACGCGGACGAGCGACGACGTCACCGCCCAGGTGGCCGACGTCGACGCCCGGGTGCGCAACGCGGAGGCCTCGCTCGCGCGCGTCCGCGCGCTCATGACCAGGGCGACGAGCATTGGTGACGTCGTGGCCCTCGAGGGCGAGCTCAGCAAGCGGCAGGCAGATCTCGAGGCGCTCGAGGCGAGCCAGAGGGCGCTGGCCGACCAGACCGCGCAGGCGACGGTGACCGTGCGCCTGCTGTCCACCGACGCGCCGGCGCCGGCTCCGGCGGACGAGACCGGGTTCCTCGCCGGTCTGCGCGCCGGCTGGGCCGCGTTCACCGACGTCGTGTCCGGGACGCTCACCGTGGTCGGCGCACTCGTCCCGTTCCTGTTCGGCCTCGTCCCGGTCGGGCTGGTGGTCTGGGCCGTCCTCCGCCGGCGCCGGCACCTCCCGGCCCCGGTGGACCAGGGGGCCTGACCGGACCGGTCAGCGTGCCGTCGACTCGTGCACCAGGTCGACGACGCGGCGCAGCACGTCCGGGTCGGTCTGCGGCAGGACGCCGTGCCCGAGGTTGAAGATGTGCCCCGGCAGACCCTCCGCGTCGGCGAGCACCTGCCGCACCCGCGCGTCGACGGCCTCGGGCCCGGCGAACAGCGCGGCCGGGTCGAGGTTGCCCTGGAGTGCGTGGTCCGGCCCCACGCGCCGGCCGGCCTCCGGCAGCGGCACCCGGAAGTCGACGCCGACGACGTCGGCCCCGGCATCGCGCATGTCGGCGAGCAGCTCGCCGGTCCCGACGCCGAAGTGGATCCTCGGCACGCCGAGGTCGGCGACGGCGCCGAGCGCGCGCGCCGAGTGCGGGAGGACGTACTCCCGGTAGTCGCGCGACGGAAGCGCGCCGACCCAGGAGTCGAACAGCTGCACCGCGCTCGCGCCGGCGAGCACCTGCTGGCGGAGGAACTGCCCGGCAACGCGGGACAGCCGCTCCAGCAGCGCGTGCCAGACGTCGGGGGCGCCGTACATGAGCGCCTTGGTGTGGGCGTGGTCCCGGCTCGGGCCGCCCTCGACGAGGTACGACGCGAGCGTGAACGGCGCACCCGCGAAGCCGATGAGCGGCGTGCCGCCGAGCTCACGGGACAGCTCGGCGACCGCCGCGAGCACGGGTTCCACGTCGGCCGCGGTGAGGTCGCGCAGCCGGCCCACGTCGGCCATCGTGCGGAACGGCTCCGCCACGACCGGGCCGACGCCGGGCACGATGTCGAGGTCGATCCCGATCGCCTTGAGCGGGACGACGATGTCGCTGAAGAAGATCGCAGCGTCGACCCCGAGCCGGCGCACCGGCTGCAGGGTGATCTCGACGATGAGGTCGGTGCGGAAGCAGGACTCGAGCATGGGCACGCCCTCGCGCAGCTTCCGGTACTCCGGCAGCGACCGGCCCGCCTGGCGCATGAACCACACGGGGGTGTGCGGGACCGGCCGACGGCGGGCCGCCAGCACGAGGGGGGACCCGGAGGTGCGTCCGTCGCGGAGCGGGTGCGTCGCGGGGAGGAGCGCCGACTCCACGGCGTCGGCCGCGGGGCGGGCGGAGGTGTCGGTCGCGGGCTGCTCGGTCACGGACGTGATCGTCGCACCGGGCCGCCGGGGCGTCGAATCCGGCGCTCCCGCCACGTGGCGCGCCGCGACGCGCCGGGGCGGCCGTCACCTCCACGCCGGGCAGGCGCGCCCGACCTACTCTCGGGAGCGTGACCAGTCGACGGCGCGAGACCGGGGCGGATCCCGCCGCGGGGCCCGTCCCGCCGGCCTTCGCCGAGGCGCTGGCGAGCATCCGCGCGGTGCCGCTGCGCCCCGAGGTGGTGCTCGAGGAGACCCCCGCTCCCCAGCGGCTGTCCCCCTACGCCGTGGCCCTCCAGGCCGAGGTGGTCCTCGGCGACGAGGAGGCCGCGAGCGGCCGGTTCGTCCTGCTCCACGACCCCGCCGGGCAGGAGCCCTGGGACGGCGTGTTCCGGGTGGTGACCTTCGCGAAGGGCACCGTCGAGCTCGACATCGCGCAGGACCCCATGCTCACCGAGGTCGGCTGGTCCTGGCTCGTCGAGGCCCTGGACGCGCGGGGCGCCGGCTTCCGGGCCGAGTCCGGCACGGTCACCCGCACGGCGTCGGAGTCCTTCGGGGCCATCGCCGACCGGGCGCCCTCGGGCGACGTCGAGATCCGCGCGTCGTGGACCCCCACCACCACCGACATCGGCGCCCACCTGCGGGCCTGGACCGACGTCCTGGCCCAGGTCGCGGGCCTGCCGCCGCTGCCGGCGGGCGTCACGTCGCTCCCGCTCCCGCGCCGCCGCTGACGGGTGGCGGCCCGGGCAATTGGCGCTCCCGGCGCGGTCAAGACCTCCGCCCACCCGGCCGATACGCACTCGTAGGCCGGCCACGTAGGCGTCCGGCCCGACGATGCCGGGAGGCAAGCCGTGGTCGCACTGGTCGAGCGCCCGTCAGCGGCCGTCCCGCTGCCGAGGGCTCGCTTCACGGCGCTCGTGGTCGCGGAGTCCCCGAGCCGTCGCCAGTCACTCGTGAGCCGGTTGCGGCTCCTGGGCGCCCGCGACGTCGTGGAGGCGGCCAGTGGTGCCGAGGCGCGCGTCCGGGCCCACTACGACGGCCCCCGCGACCTGGTCGTGGTCGACGGCGGGCTCGCCGACGGTCCCGCGCTCCCGCTGCTCGCCGACCTCAACAAGCTCGGCTGGCGCCGTGTCGTCCTGCTCACCGTCCGGGACGACCCCTACGCCGTGCGCGCTGCGATCAACGCCCACATCCGCTGCTACATCGTGACTCCGGAGCAGGACCCGGCGGCCGCGGTCGCCGCCTCGCCCATGGCCCGGCTCCGCCCGCGCGGCGGCTCGCCGGACGAGCTCTCCGCCCGGGAGGTCGAGGTCCTCCAGCTGGTCTCGGAGGGACGCTCGAACAAGGAGATCGGCGATGCGCTCGGGCTCTCGGCGCTCACCGTGAAGAGCCACCTCGCCCGGATCGCCCGCAAGGTCGGGACCGGCGACCGAGCCGAGATGGTGGCGCACGCGATGCGCTCCGGCCTGGTCCGCTGACGACGCCGGCTCCGCGCCGCGCACGCCGACGCGTGCGACCGGCCATCAAGTCCCTATCCTGAGCACGTGACGGACGCGGCGATCCCGGATCCGGCGTCCGCGGACCCGGCGGACGCCGAGACGGCCGAGCCCGCCGCGACCCCCCTGCTCGCGCCGCGCGAGGGCATCCCGCCGGTGGTCGAGACCCCGCACGCCCTGCGCGCGGCCGCGTCCGCCATCGCCGCCGGCACCGGCCCCGTCGCCGTCGACGCCGAGCGCGCGTCGGGCTACCGCTACGGCCAGCGCGCCTACCTCGTGCAGCTACGCCGCCGGGGCAGCGGCACCCACCTCGTCGACCCCATCGCCGTGCCCGACCTCGGCGTGCTCGCCGAGGCGCTCGAGGGAACCGAATGGGTGCTGCACGCCGCGTCCCAGGACCTCCCGTGCCTGCGCGAGATCGGCCTGGCCCCCGACACGCTCTTCGACACCGAGCTCGCCGGTCGGCTCCTCGGGCACGCCCGGGTCGGTCTGTCCGGCCTGCTCGAGGAGGTGCTCGGCTACTCGCTGGCCAAGGAGCACTCCGCCGCCGACTGGTCCACCCGCCCGCTGCCGGAGCCGTGGCTGCGCTACGCCGCACTCGACGTCGAGCTGCTCGTCGAGCTTCGCGACGCCCTCGAGTCCGAGCTGCGCGAGGCCGGGAAGCTCGAGTGGGCTCGGCAGGAGTTCGACGCCGCGCGCGACGCGCCGCCGGCCGCGCCGCGGGTCGACCCGTGGCGGCGTACGTCCGGCATGCACCGGATCCGGCGGCCACGGCAGCTCGCGGTGGTCCGCGCGCTGTGGCACCGGCGCGACGAGGTCGCCCGGCGGCGCGACATCTCTCCCGGTCGCGTGCTGCCCGACTCCGCGATCGTCGCCGCCGCGGCCGCCGCGATCGGGTCCGCCCCGGAGCCGCTCGGCGCGCTGCCCGCCTTCCAGGGCCGCGGCGCACGCCGGCACCTTGCCGACTGGCAGGGGGCGGTGGACGAGGCGCTGGCGCTGCCGGAGTCCGCCCTGCCCGCGACGAGCCTGCCCCTCGACGGCCCGCCGCCGCCGCGCGCGTGGGCCGACCGGGATCCCGACGCCGCGGCGCGCCTCGCGGCGGCGCGGGCCGGCCTCGCCCGGCTCGCCGAGCTGCACCACCTGCCGGTCGAGAACCTCGTGGCCCCCGACCTGGTACGCCGGCTGACGTGGACGCCCCCG
>JAJXTD010000230.1 GCA_021784035.1 Actinomycetes bacterium
CGGTCGCGCCGTCGGTCCCGGCCGCGCCCGTCGGCCCTCCCGCACCCGTCGACGCTCCCCCGGCTGTCGGCACTCCCCCGGGCGTCGGCACGCCCGCGCCCGCGGTCGTCGTCTCGTCGCTCCCGCCGGCGACGGCCGGGGACGACGAGTCGCCCGTCATGCCCGCGATCGCGGCCGGCGTTCCCGTCGCGTTCCTCGACCCCGCGACGCCGTGGCTCGCGAGCGTCGGCGGCGTACCCGGCGGCCGACACCTGCGCGCCGCGGCCGTCGCGCGCATCGACCTGACCTACGACGACGGCACCGAGGTCGTGGCCAGCGAGGAGTACGAGGCGGTGCTGCTGCCGCTGACGCAGGTGCCCGACCCGCGCGCCTTCGTCGCCGTCGACTACGACGACCGAGACCTGGTCGCCGCCCCGCCGGCCGGAGCCGTCTACGGCCTGGTGCCCGCCGAGGCCAAGAGCAAGACGTACTGGTCCGGCCTGCAGAAGTCGCTCGTCGGGGAGCTCGTCCGGTCCCGGACGACCGCGATCCTCGTCAACACCGAGCTCAAGGCCGCGGCCCGGCCCGGGGAGACGCGCGAGCAGTTCGTCGCCCGCTGCCACACCCTCACCGACGACGCCGCCGACCGGGAGCTCACGGCGCTGCGGACGAAGTACGAGGCGAAGCTCGCGACCATGCGGCAGAAGGTGAGCGACGCGCAGATCAACGCGCAGTCCCTGCAGCTGGAGTACGACTCCAGCTACGGGCTGGCCGCGACCTCCCTGTCGGTGCTCGGCAGCCTGCTCGGCGGCCGGCGCAGCCGCTCGTCCCTCGCCACCCAGGCCCGGCGGCAGTCCGCGGCGAGCGCAAAGGTCGGAGCCGCGCAGCAGAGGGCGGCCGCGCAGGCGCAGGCGTTCGCCGAGCTCGAGGCGCAGCTCGACGAGGAGGTCGCCGCCCTCGACGACAGGTGGCGGGCGAAGGCCGAGAACGTCACCACGCGGTCGATCCCGCTCGAGCGGGCCGACGTCGTCGTGCGTGACTTCCGGCTCGTCTGGGTCCCGGTCGCCTGACCGGGCCGCGGCTGGCGCCGACCGCTCAGGCCGACGGCGAGGGGCTCGCGGTCGGCGGGCGGGTCGCCGCGGTCGCCGCGGTCGAGGCGCTCGGGCAGCCGGCGCCGCTCGTGACCACGACCGGCTTGGCCAGGGCCGCGTCGACGACCTTCTGGTCCGGGATGGCCTTGAACTTCAGGCCGAGGACGACGTCGACGGTGGTGTCGGTCCGCTGGTCGAGCACGAGCGTCGCGCCGGCGAGGTAGTAGCGCATGAGGAGCGCGTTGTCCTTGCCGTTCGCGCCGTAGCGGATCTCGGCGACGTTGGTCAGCGACTTGCCGAGCGGGTCGTTGGCGATCGAGCCGATGCCGAAGCCGCGCGCCTTGAGCGTCGCCGCGGTCGAACGGGCGAGGCCGGCCCGGTTCGTGGCGTTGTACACGTTGGCCGTCACGGTCGCCGGCTTCGGCAGCGCCTTGCCGGGGGTGGTCGTCGCCGTGACGCACGGTACGGGCGAGGAGCCCGACGCCGACGGCGTACCGCCGTCGCCCTTGAGCAGGCGCACCGCCCCGAACGTCGCGCCGAACAGCACGGCCATCATGAGCAGCACGAGGAACCCGGTGGCGACGGGGTGCCGCCGGCGCGGGCCGTCGCCGCTCGAGCCGAGCACGGACCCGGAGAGCATGCTCATCGACGCCCACCCCCCGCAGCGGCGCCGGTGGCGCCCCTCGTGAGCCGGGCGCGCCCCTCGGTCGAGTCGAGGTCGAGGACGCGCGCGTGCAGCACGGCCCGGCCGTGCAGCGCGGTGCGCAGCGCCCGGTGCAGACCGTCCTCGAGGTAGAGCTCGCCGTTCCAGCGCACGACGTGCGCGAACAGGTCGCCGTAGAACGTCGACTGCTCGTCGAGCAGGGCGTCGAGGTCGAGCGTGCGCTTCGTCGTCACGAGGTCGGCCAGCCGGACCTGCCGCGGCGCCTGGGCGGCCCAGTCCGCGGGCGTGCAGCCGTGCGCGGGGTACGGGCGCCCGTCGCCGACCGACTTGAAGATCACCCGCCGAGTCTAGGCGGGAGTTCCCGCGCCGAACGGTCGCCCGTCGCGGACACGCAGGTCGGTCCCGCGTGTCGCGCGGGGACGGCAGTGACCCCCCGCGCACCCGTCAGAGCTCGCTTACCCTTGCTGCCTTCCGGCCCTGGGGGAGTTCACGGGATGACGCCACGCGGGGGGTCGGGCAGCATTCTACGCGAGGCGGGTCGGGTGCCGCCGCGCCCGCCCGAGCCGGACCGATTTCGGCGTACGCCTCCGACGCCCGTATCCTCCTCGGCGGAGGATTCGCCTAGTGGCCTAGGGCGCACGCTTGGAAAGCGTGTTGGGGGAAACTCCTCAGGGGTTCGAATCCCCTATCCTCCGCGGACCGAGGGCGGGAGCGCACGACGCTCCCGCCCTCGTGCTGTCCGCCGTGAAGGTGCCCCCGACTGCGCTAGAAGCAGCCGCCGGTACATCCACGTACCGGACGGCGGGTACCGGGGGAGCCTCGACTGCTTCTAGCGCAGTTCGGGGCACATTCACGCCGGATCCCCGGCCGGGTGACGGGGGTCGGCTCGGGGGCGTGGGCGTCCGAGGGCGGGGCTAGGGTGCTCGCGTGTCCCTGGCCCTGTACCGCACCTACCGCCCCGGGCGGCTGGCCGACGTCATCGGCCAGGAGCACGTCACCGTGCCGCTGGCGCGCGCGATCGACACCGGACGCTCGCACCACGCCTACCTGTTCACCGGGCCGCGCGGCTGCGGGAAGACCTCCACGGCGCGCATCCTCGCGCGGTCGCTCAACTGCGAGCAGGGCCCCACCTCGGACCCGTGCGGCCACTGCCCGAGCTGCCAGGACCTCGCGCCCAACGGGCCCGGCTCGATCGACGTCGTCGAGATGGACGCCGCGAGCCACCGCGGCATCGACGACGCCCGCGAGCTGCGCGAGAAGGCGATGTACGCGCCGGCGGCGAGCCGCTACAAGGTCTACATCATCGACGAGGCGCACCAGCTCACCGTCGACGCCGCGAACGCACTGCTCAAGCTGATCGAGGAGCCGCCGGGGCACCTCAAGTTCGTGTTCGCGACGACCGAGCCGGACAAGATCCTCGCGACGATCCGCTCGCGCACGCACCACTACCCCTACCGCCTCGTCTCCGCACGCCGCCTGCAGGAGCACCTCGCATGGGTCGCCGAGCAGGAGGGCGTGCCCGCGCAGCCCGAGGCGCTCGCCCTCGTCGCCCGGGCCGGGGCGGGGTCCGTGCGCGACGCGCTGTCGGTCCTCGGCCAGCTCATCGCCGGCACCGGGCCCGAGGGCCTGACCTACGCCGACGCCGTCGCCCAGCTCGGCGTCACCGACGCCACGATGCTCGACGAGGTCGTCGACGCCCTCGCGGCCGGGGACGGGGCGCAGATGTTCTCCGTCGTCGACCGCGTCGTCGACGCGGGCCTCGACCCGCGCCGGTTCGCGGCGGACCTCCTCGAGCGCCTGCGCGACCTCGTCGTCCTGCACGAGGTCCCCGACGCCGTAACCGCCGGGCTGCTCGACGCGCCCGACGCGCAGATCGAGACGATGCGTCAGCAGATCGAGCACCTCGGCCTGGCCCAGCTCTCGCGGGCCGCCGACCTGGTGAACACCGGCCTGTCCGAGCTCAAGGGCGCTACAGCGCCGCGGCTGCAGCTCGAGCTGCTCTGCGCCCGCCTGCTGCTGCCCGCCGTCGACGACACCGACTCCGGGCTGCTCGCGCGCCTCGATCGCCTGGAGCACCGGCTCGCCTATCTCGGCGACGGCCCCGTGCCGTCCGCCGCGGTGCCGGCCCTTCCCACCGCCCGCCCGGCGACCCCCGAGGTCGCGGCGCCCTCCACCCCGGCCGGGCCGGCCGGCGCCGACCGGCCCGCCG
>JAJXTD010000231.1 GCA_021784035.1 Actinomycetes bacterium
GAAGCCGAAGCCCTTCTCGCTGTCGTACCACTTGACCTTGCCGGTGGGCACCGTTCTCACGCGTCCTTCGCCGTCGAGGGGCGGCCGGGCCGACGCCCAGCACGCCCGCACAGGCTAGCCGTCCGCCCTTCCGCGCCCCAACCGAGATGGGGTGCCGGCCGCCGTCACCGTGCGTGCCAGTCCCGGAGCAGCTCGGCCTCGCGCTCGGGGGTCATCCCGGGGCCGGGACCCTCCGGCGGCTCGAGCCGCAGGTGCTCGGCGAGCTCGGCGACGGTCTGCCGCACCGGACGCACCGGCAGGCCGGCCGCCCGGGCCGCCGCGGGGCTCGCGGCGTTGGCGCCGATCCACGGGTCGCCGCCGCCCCAGAGCGGGATCGTCGCGTCGCTCTCGCCCCGGTCGAGCAGCCACCGCTCGTCGACCCAGGTCAGGGTCGTTCCCTCGGGAGCCACCACCGCGGCGACGTCGGCGAGCAGGTCGGCGAAGGAGTACGGCGGCTCCGGGCTCACCGCGTGGAACGTGCCGGCGACGTCGTCCTCGACCAGCCGGACGCAGAACGCCCCGAGGTCGCGCGCGTCGATCACCTGGATCGGGTCGGCGGGGTTCCCCGGCGCCAGCACCTCACCGCCGCGTGCCAGCCGCTGCACCCAGGAGGTGAACCGGCGGGTGTGGTCCCACGGCCCCACGACGTACGTCGGACGCACGACCGTGGCGCGGCGCCCGAACAGCTCGCGGGCCAGCAGCTCGACCGACACCTTGAGCGGGCCGTACGTCTCGTTCGTGACGGCCTCGACGTCCGCAGCCGCGGGCTCGACCGTGCGCGAGGACTCGTCGAAGGCCGGCCCGTCCGGGGCGGCGTAGACCGAGGTCGAGGAGATGACGAGACAGCGCCCGCCCCGGCCCCCGAGCGCGTCGGCGAGCGCGCGCACCTGCCGCGGGACGTACGCCGAGACGTCGATCGTGGCGTCGAACTCGCGGCGCGACAGCAGCGACAGGTCGCCGTCGCGGTCGGCGTGCAGGTGCTCGGCCTCCGGGAACAGGTCGTCCGGCGCGGTACCGCGGTGCAGCAGCGTCAGGTCGTGGTCGCGCTCGAGCGCGGCCGCGACGATGTGCCGCCCGACGAACCGCGTGCCGCCGACGACGAGGATCCTCATGCGCTCTCCTCCTGCTCGCTCCACCCGCGCCACCAGCCGGCGAAGCCGGTGAGGTCGTCGAGCACGACGTCGGCGCCGGCGTGGGCCAGCGCCTCGCGGCTCGTCGGCCCGGTGGCGACCGCCACGGCGACGGCGCCCGCGCCCCGCGCCCCGACGACGTCGCCGACGTGGTCGCCGACGTAGACCCGGGCACCGGCGTCGCGCAGGGCGTCGGACTTCGTCTCGGCGAAGCGCTCGCCCACGATGTCCGGGACGTAGCCGGAGAGCCCGACCTCCTCGAGCACGGCGCGCACGTGGCTGTCCTTCTTGGCGCTCACGACGAGGACGCGCCACCCGTCGGCCACGACCGTCTCGAGCGCCTCCCGGGCGCCCGGGAGCAGCACCTGCATCGCGAGCCCGTGCGAGAGGTAGCGCGCGCGGTAGAGCTCGAGCGCCTCGGCGTAGGGGACCTCGGGGATGTAGTCGGGGAACACGCGCTCGAGCGGGAGCCCGACGCCGGCCCGCACGGCGTGCTCGTCGATGTCGACGCCGTACGCACGGCAGGTGTGCGCGACGGCGTCCACGATGGCGTCGGCCGAGTCCACGAGGGTCATGTCGAGGTCGAAGCCGATCACCGTCACGGGGCCGACCCTACGGTCACCGGAGGCCGTCCGGTTCGCCCTGGGACCACCCCCTCGCGTAAATTCGTGCGGATGGCCACCAAGGGCACGGGCGCGGCGGCGTCCTCGCGACGCGCGTCGTCGGCCGCGCGCCCGCGCTCGCTGGCCGAGGACCTCCGCGCCCGCAGCGACGACGAGCTCGCGGCGCTCCTCGCCGCCCGCCCGGACCTCGTCCACCCGGTGCCGGCCGACCTCGGGGCGCTCGCCACCCGGGCGACCACCGGCCCGTCCGCGGCCCGCGCGCTCGACCGGCTCGACGAGCTGACCCTCGCCGTCGTCACCGCCCTCGGCGCACTCCCCGAGCCGGTGTCCACCGGCGACCTCCGCGCCGGCATCCCCGGGGTCGGCGAGGCCGGCCTGCGCCGCGTCGTGGACCACCTGCGGACCCTGGCCCTGGTCTGGGGCACGGACGACGACCTGCACCTGGTGCGACCGGTCCGCGAGGCGCTCGGCACCTACCCCGCCGGCCTCGGCCCCGCGATGGCCGGGTCGCGGCGCGGGGTCGCGCCCTACGCCGCCGACCCGGCGCTCGTCGCCCGCGTGCTGGCCGACGCTCCCGAGGGTGCCCGCGCGGCGCTCGACCGGCTCGTCTGGGGACCCCCCGTCGGGCGCGTCGAGGGCGCGGACCGGCCGGTCGACGTCGCGACCGCGCGCACCCCTGTGGAGTGGCTGCTCGCGCACCACCTGCTCGAGCCCACCGGGCCGGAGACCGTCGTGCTCCCGCGCGAGGTGGCGCTCGCGCTGCGCGGCGGCGCGCTCGTGCCCGACGTGCGGGTCGAGCCGCCGCCCGTCGCGCACACCGACCGCACGCCGCAGCTCGTCGACCGCACCGCCGGGCAGCAGGCGTTCACCTTCACCCGCCTGGTCGAGGACCTCCTCGAGGCGTGGTCGACGGCGCCCCCCGTCGTCCTGCGCAGCGGCGGCCTCGCGGTGCGCGACCTCGCCCGGACGGCGGCCGCGCTCGACCTCGACGAGGAGGGGGCCGCGCTCGTCGTCGAGGTCGCCTACGCCGCCGGGCTGGTCGCCGCCGACGGCGAGGTCGACGAGGTGTGGTGCCCGACTCCGGCGTACGACTCGTGGCGGGCCCGGCCCGTCGCGGAGCGGTGGACGCTGCTCGCCCAGACGTGGCTGCTCATGACCCGCACGCCCGTGCTGGTGTCGGGGCGCGACGACGCCGGGGCCCGGGTGAACGCCCTCGCCCGGGACACCGAACGGTCGCTCACCCCGGAGGCCCGCCGCGCCCTGCTCGAGGAGCTCGTCGCGCTCGAGCCGGGCCGGTCGCCGTCGCACCCGTCGCTCATGGCCCGGCTGCGCTGGCGCCGGCCGCGGCGTACCTCCCCGCTGTGGTGGACCGTCGTCGAGGCGACTCCGGAGGAGGCCGAGCGGCTCGGCGTCACCGGCCTCGGCGCGCTGTCGACGCACGGGCGCGTGCTGCTCGCGTCGACGTCCGCGGAGGAGTCCTCGGCCGAGGCCCGCGCGGCGACCCGCATGCCCGGCCGCACCCCGGTGCCCGGCGAGGTGGTGGCCGCGCTCGAGCCGGTGCTGCCGACCCCGCTCGACCACGTGCTGCTGCAGGCCGACCTCACCGCCGTCGCGCCCGGGCCGCTGGAGAGCGACCTGGCCCGCGAGATGTCGCTGCTCGCCGACGTCGAGTCCACCGGCGGCGCCACGGTCTACCGCTTCAGCGACGCGTCGCTGCGCCGGGCGCTCGACGCCGGGCGTTCGGCGAGCGACATCCTCGCGACCCTGCACTCCCGCTCGCGCACGCCCGTGCCGCAGCCGCTGGAGTACCTCGTCACGGACGCGGCCCGCCGGCACGGCGCGCTGCGCGTCGGGGTCGCGTCGGCGTACCTGCGCTGCGACGACACCTCGACGGTGTCGGAGATGCTCGCCGACCGCCGGCTCGCGAGCCTGCGCCTCACCCGCCTCGCGGACACGGTGATCGCGACCACGAGCCCGGTCGACGTCGTGCTGGAGCGGCTGCGCACGGCCGGCTACGCGCCGAGCGCGGAGAACTCCGAGGGAGCGGTCGTCGTACGCCGCCGCGACGAGCGGCGCACGCCGCCGCGCCCCCGGCCGCCGCGGCTGTCCGTCGAGCCGCCGGCACCGACCGGGGCGATGCTGTCCGC
>JAJXTD010000232.1 GCA_021784035.1 Actinomycetes bacterium
CGACCGGGTCGCCGGGACGCGCGATGACGTTGAGCAGCGTCGAGTGCGTGACGGCGAACTGCGAGGTGAGCGTCTCCGGCTCCGAGCCGACGAGCCGGTCGTACGTCGCCTCGCCCCACGACACGAAGCCCTCGGGCGGCTTCTTGCGCACGACCTGTCGGCGCCTGCGCGGGTCGTCGCCGGCCTTCGCCAGCGCCTTCTCGTTCGCGATGACGTGCTCCGGCGCCTGCACGACGACGCCGCCGGCCTCGTCGAACCCGGCGCGGCCCGCGCGGCCCGCGATCTGGTGGAACTCGCGCACCTTGAGGTGGCGGGTCCGTGTGCCGTCGTACTTGCTCAGGCCGGTGAACACGACGGTGCGGATCGGCACGTTGATCCCGACGCCGAGGGTGTCGGTGCCGCAGATGACCTTGAGCAGACCGGCCTGCGCGAGCGTCTCGACGAGCCGGCGGTACTTCGGCAGCATCCCCGCGTGGTGCACGCCGATGCCGTGGCGCACCAGGCGGGAGAGCGTCTTCCCGAAGCCGGCGGTGAACCGGAAGCCGCCGATGAGCTCGGCGATCCGGTCCTTCTCGGCGCGGGTGCAGACGTTGATGCTCATGAGCGCCTGAGCCCGCTCGATCGCGGCCTCCTGGGTGAAGTGCACGACGTAGATCGGCGCCTGGCCGCCGGCCAGCAGGCCCTCGATGGTCTCCTGCAGCGGGGTGAGGACGTAGGAGTAGTAGAGCGGCACCGGTCGATCGCCCGAGCTCACGAGAGCGGTCGGCCGGCCGGTGCGCCTCGTGAGGTCCTTCGTGAAGAAGCCGACGTCGCCGAGCGTGGCCGACAGCAGGAGGAACTGCGCCTGGGGCAGCTCGAGGATCGGCACCTGCCACGCCCAGCCGCGGTCGGGCTCGGCGTAGAAGTGGAACTCGTCCATGATGACGACGCCGACGTCGGCGTCGCGACCGGTGCGCAGCGCGATGTTGGCGAGCACCTCGGCCGTGCAGCAGATGACCGGGGCGTCGGGGTTCACGCTCGCGTCGCCGGTGAGCATGCCGACGTTCTCTGCGCCGAACGTGTCGCACAGTGCGAAGAACTTCTCCGACACGAGCGCCTTGATCGGCGCGGTGTAGAAGCTGCGCCGGCCGGTCGCGAGGGCGATGAAGTGCGCGGCGGTGGCCACGAGGCTCTTCCCCGAGCCGGTCGGCGTGGCGAGGATGACGTTCGCGCCGGTGACGAGCTCGAGCACGGCGTCCTGCTGCGCGGCGTACATGCGCAGGCCCTGGCCCTCGGTCCACGTCGTGAACGCGGCGTAGAGCGAGTCCTCGTCCGGGGAGTCGGGCATCAGCTCGGCGAGCGTGGGGGCGGTGGTCATGGGCCTCCCATGGTGCCCGCTCCGGCTGGCAATCGGGAAACGCGCGCCGCGGGGGCGACCCCCCGCTCGCGAGTTACACCTCGGACCGACCGGTTCGCGGGCCTCAACAGGTCGGTCGGACGTGTAACTCGCGTCCGGACCGATGCAGTGGGGCGGCGTAGGTGCGTCCAGCGCGCTCTGGGGCACCTTCATGCAGGCGTGTACGTTCGCGTCATGCGCGCAGCCAGCTACCGCCGGCGGGGTCCGGTGCAGGACGTCGTGACCGTGGGCGAGGTCGACGAGCCGCGTCCGGGACCCGGTGAGGTGCGCGTCGCCGTCGCCGTCTCCGGGGTCAACCCGACGGACTGGAAGTCCGCGGAGGGTACGGCGCCGCTGCCGCATCCCCTCCAGGTGCCGAACCAGGACGGCGCGGGTGTCATCGAGTCGGTGGGCGAGGGCGTCGACCCGGTCCGCGTGGGCCAGCGCGTCTGGCTCTTCCACGCGGCGCAGGACCGGCCGTGGGGTACCGCGGCCGAGCTGTCGGTCGTCCCGGCCGGGCAGGCCGTGCCGCTGCCGGACTCGGTGAGCCTCGACCAGGGGGCGGGCATCGGCATCCCCGCCATCACCGCGCACGGCGTCCTCACGTCCGACGGACCCATCGCCGGCCGGACCGTGCTCGTCGCCGGCGGCGCCGGTGCCGTGGGGCACGCGGCCATCGAGCTGGCGGTGCGGGCGGGTGCGCGGGTCATCACGACGGTGAGCTCGGCCGAGAAGGCCGAGCTGGCACGAGCCGCCGGCGCGCACGGCGTCGTCAACTACCGCGACCCCGACGCCGCGGCGCAGGTGCGGGCGCTCGCACCCGACGGGGTCGACCGGATCGTCGAGCTCGCCCTCGGGACCAACCTCGAGCTCGACCTCGCGGTGATCGCGCCGCACGGCGTCATCGTCACCTACGGCGCCGAGCCCGGCGGCGACCCCGTGGTCCCGGTGCGGCGCCTCATGACCGACAACCTCACACTGCGCTTCGCGCTCGTCTACCACTTCACCGAGCGGCAGATCGAGGACGCCGTACGGGAGATCTGCGACGCGCTCGAGGCGGGCGACCTCAGCCCGCTGCCCGCGGTGCGGTTCCCGCTCGACCGCACCGCCGACGCGCTCGCGGCGGTGAAGGCGGGAGCCGTCGGCAAGGTGCTCGTCGACATCGGCTGAGCCGCCGCACACGAGGTCCGGCCACGCCGGCCCTCACCGCCCGGCTCACCGGAGAGTCTGCTGCTCCGCCACGATTCGGGCGGTGGACCCGACCGCCCGGCGAACCCGACCGCCCGGCTCCCCGGCCGGGGTGGGGACGACCCCCGGCCGTCGCTCGTCCTCCGGGAGGGGTTGGCTGTACCCAGCGAACGACCACGGACAGGAGCAAGTCATGGAGTACGGACACCTCGGCACGTCGGGTCTCACGGTGAGCCGCATCGCGCTCGGCTGCATGAGCTTCGGCGACACCTCGCGCGGCTTCAACACCTGGGCGCTGGACGACGCCGCCGCGGAGCCGGTCTTCCGGCAGGCCGTCGAGCTCGGGATCACGTTCTGGGACACGGCGAACGTCTACGGCGCCGGCAGCTCCGAGGAGATCGTGGGCCGGGCGATCACGGCGTACACCCGCCGCGAGGACATCGTCCTGGCGACCAAGGTCCACGGGAAGATGCACGAAGGACCCGGCGGATCGGGGCTCTCGCGAAAGGCGGTGATGGAGCAGATCGACGCGTCGCTGACGCGGCTCGGCACCGACTACGTCGACCTCTACCAGATCCACCGCTTCGACCCGACGACGCCGGTCGAGGAGACGATGGAGGCGCTGCACGACGTGGTGAAGGCCGGCAAGGCCCGCTACCTCGGTGCGTCCTCGATGTGGGCCTGGCAGTTCGCGAAGATGCAGTACGTCGCCGACCTGCACGGCTGGACGCGGTTCGTCTCGATGCAGAACCAGTACAGCCTGCTGCAGCGCGAGGAGGAGCGCGAGATGTTCGGACTGCTCGCCGACCAGGGCGTCGGGAGCATCCCGTGGAGCCCGCTCGCGCGAGGACGGCTGGCCCGGCCGTGGGGCGAGCAGACCGCGCGCTCCGAGAGCGACCCCTTCGGCCGGCGGATCTTCACCGGCAGCGACGACGACCGGCGCGTCGTCGAGGCCGTGGCGCGGGTGGCCGACGGCCGCGGCATCCCCATGGCGCAGGTCGCCCTGGCCTGGGTGCTGACCAACCCGGTCGTCACCGCACCTATCGTCGGACCGACCAAGCCGCACCACCTCGCCGACGCCGTCGCGGCCCTCGACGTCCACCTCAGCCCGGAGGAGGTCGCGACCCTCGAGGAGCACTACACCGTGCGCCTGCCCACCGGCTTCTGACCGGTCGAGGAGTACGGCGTGGCGTGGCCCTGCGCCGTGGTGCGTGGCGTGGCCCCGCCGCCCGCGTCGGTGTCACGCCATGCCGCCGACGGCGGTCGGCCCGACGGAAGGCCCTTGATCCGAGGCGACTTCCGGCAACTCCGCGGCGCGCCACGACGGCACGGTCGAGGATGGCGGGCATGGAGACGCCGCGGCCGAGCA
>JAJXTD010000233.1 GCA_021784035.1 Actinomycetes bacterium
CTGACATGGGAATCCTCGAAGGCAAGAGCCTGCTCGTCACGGGCGTCCTCACCGACCAGTCGATCGCGTTCCACGTCGCGCGGCTGGCGCAGGAGGAGGGCGCGACCGTGGTGCTCTCCTCCTTCGGGCGCGCCCTGTCGCTGACGACCCGCATCGCCGGTCGGCTGCCCCACCCGGCGCCGGTGGTGGAGCTCGACGTCACCGACCCGGAGCACCTCGCCGCCCTCGCCGACCGGCTGCGCGAGCACGTCGACCGCATCGACGGCGTCCTGCACTCGATCGCCTACGCCCCCGAGGCGGCGCTCGGCGGCAACTTCCTGCACACCGAGTGGCCCGACGTCGCCACGGCCGTGCACGTGTCGGCCTTCTCGCTCAAGTCGCTCACCATGGCGGCGCTTCCGCTCATGGTCGGCGAGGGCCGCACCTCCGCCGTGGTCGGCCTCGACTTCGACGCGCAGGTCGCCTGGCCCAAGTACGACTGGATGGGCGTCGCCAAGGCGGCATACGAGTCGACCGCGCGCTACGTCGCCCGCGAGCTCGGCCCGCAGGGCGTCCGCGTCAACCTGGTGGCGGCCGGCCCGATCAAGACGATGGCCGCGAAGTCGATCCCCGGCTTCGAGGAGTTCGAGGGGATGTGGGCCGCCCGGTCGCCGATCGGATGGGACCTCACCGACCCCGAGCCCGCCGCCCGGGCCTGCGTCGCGCTGCTCTCGGACTGGTTCCCCAAGACGACGGCGGAGATCATCCACGTCGACGGCGGCGTCCACGCCATCATGGGCTGACGCCCGGGGAACGGTCATCACGGCATCGCGCCACGGGGGAGAGTGGTCGGGCATGCTGGCCCCGTGCCCAGGACGCCGCGACGCAGCTACGAGAACGTCGCCGTCCGGCCACTGAGCTACCACTCGCGCAACAACCGCCGGCTCGTCGTCGCGCTGCTCGCGCTCACCGCGGTCCTCGTCGTCGGCACTGTCGGCTACGTGCTGCTCGGCATCGACCCGCTCGACGCGGCGTACCAGACGGTCACGACGGTCACCACGATCGGCTTCCGCGAGGTCGTGGTCTTCGACGCGGCCGACAAGGTCTACACGATGGTGCTCGCGCTCGTCGGCGTCGGCACCGTGCTCTACACCCTGACGCTCACCCTCGAGCTCGTCCTGGAGGGCCAGCTCGGCAACCTGTGGGGGAGACGCCGCATGCAACGCGACATCGACGCGCTCGAGGGCCACGCCATCGTCTGCGGCTGGGGGCGGGTCGGCCGGTCCGCCGCCGAACAGCTGGTGCACGGCGGTGCGCAGGTGGTGGTCATCGACAAGGACGAGGAGCGGCTCACCACGTGCCCGTACCCGCACGTGCTCGGTGACGCGACGGACGACGACGTGCTGCGCGCCGCGGGCATCCGCGTGGCCCGCACGCTCGTCGCGTCCCTCGACAACGACGCCGGCAGCGTCTACGTCGTGCTCACCGCACGGACCCTCAACCCCGAGCTGTTCGTCATCGCCCGCTCGCGCACGGACGACGCCGAACCCAAGTTCGTCCGCGCCGGGGCCGACCGCGTGGTGAACCCGCAGCGCATCGGCGGCAACCGCATCGCCGCCTTCGCGGAGTCGCCGTACGTCGTCGACTTCCTCGACGTCGTGATGCACGAGGGCGGCAACGAGTTCCGCATGGTCGACGTCGAGGTGCACGACGGCTCCGCGCTGTCGGGGTCCACGGTTGCCGACACCCGGGCGCGGGAGGGTGGCGCGGCCGTCCTGCTCGCGCTGCGGACGCAGGGCCGGTTCGTCACGAACCCGGCACCCGCCACCGTCATCGGTCCGGGCGACGTGCTCATCGCCGTCGGGACCGAGGGCCAGATCGACGACCTGCGGGGCCAGGCGGGGGAGCGATGAACCGACGGCTCGTGGTGCTGCGCCACGCGAAGTCGGCCTGGCCGCCCGGCGTCCCCGACCACGACCGCCCGCTCGGGCCGCGCGGGGTCGTCGACGCGAAGGCCGCGGGCGCGTGGATCCGCGACCACGTGGACCGGCTCGACCACGTGGTGGTGTCGAGCGCGCGGCGTACCCGGGGCACCTGGACCATCGCCGCGGGCGTGATCGGCTACGTCGGCGCGGCCGGGTACGACGTCGACTCGCCCGGGCCGCTCGCCATCGACCCGCGGGTCTACGACGCCACCGCGCTCACGCTCGTGGAGGTGCTGCGCGAGCTGCCCGACCGGGTGTCGACCGCGCTCCTCGTCGGCCACAACCCCGGCTGCGCGGACCTCGTCGACCTGCTCGCCGCCGAGCGCGACCCCGAGGCCGCGCGACGCATCGCCGCCAAGTACCCCACCGCGGGGATCGCCGTCCTCGACCTCGACGTCGCGTGGCCCGACCTCGACGCCGGCACCGCGCGCCTCACGACGTTCGCCGTCCCGCGCGGCGAGCTGCCGCCGGCGTAGCGCGTCCGCCGCTCGTCGGTGAGGCCGGACGGAGCGGCCACACCACCCGCAGCCGAAGCACGCGGGTGTCAGTCCAGGCAGAACTCGTTGCCCTCGGGGTCGGTCACGATGATGTGTCCGGCACTCATCGGAGGCTCCCACCTCGGCGGATCGTCACGAAGCGGGCGTCGCGGACCTCGGGGAGGATCGAGTCATACCCGACCAGGACGCTCACCCGCACGCTGCCACGAGGAACCTCCGAGCCCCCGTCAACGCGCAGACGCATCCTTGCTGCCGGATCGCTCAGCCAGAGGCGATGAAGAACGAAGCCTATGGGCGGGCACCAGGACTGGTGACCGTCTAGCGCGGGGCGCTGAAGTCCACGCTGGCGGTGTCGATCGTGCCAGCCCTCCGGCCAGGGGCCCGGTGGCCGGACCAGTACATGTTCGTGTGCGAAATGACCTGGCCAGGTGGTGGCGCGCCCCACTCGGTCAGGTCCTCGGTCGTGTGCGCGTCAGACACCAGCGTCGCGTCGTAGCCTCGAACGATCGCCCCATGCAGGGTGGACCGGATGCACTCATCGGTCTGCGCGCCGACGACGATCAACCGGCCAACCTGGAGGCTCGCGAGCACCGCCTCAAGGTCGGTGTCCTCAAACGAGTCCGCGAAAGTCTTGTGCACCAGTGGCTCCGACGCGTCGCGGCGCAGTTGGTCCACGTACCGCCAAGCCGAGGACCCCTGCGGCATGCCGTCGTCATCCGAGTGCGCCACCCAGACCACAGGGACCGCCTCCGCACGCGCCTTGTCCACGAGGGCGACGACGTTGGCGATGACCCGATCCCGCTCGTACGCCTCGCCGACCACGCCGTTCTGCATGTCGATGACGATCAGCGCAGTCCGAGATCGACCCGTGAGCGTTGTCATGATCTTCCCCCTCCTCGCGATGGACCGGATTCCCCTGGGCCGCAGGACCGACGGCGTCGCCCTCCGGTGCCTACGGCACCTCATGCTGCCGTCCGACGCCCGCCAGCGCGCAAGAACGGCACATCGGGGCGGTTATGGCAGCCAGGTCGTCGGCAGGGACCCGGCGGTGCTCACGGCCAGATCGAACTCGGCGCGGTCCCCGGTCACGAACCCAGCCAAGGGCCCGGACAGATCCTCCGCGAGGTGTCGGAAGCCGTCGAGCGGGTCGTCGCTGAAGCCGGGATACGAGCCCGTGGCGGAGAGCCCGCGCAGGTAGTCGGCGTGGCTCACGACTACGTCATCCCACTTGTAGGAGACCAAGCCGAGCGACCACCGGACGTGCAAGTCGATGCTCTGGGACCCACGAACGAACCGACCTTGTGCTGATGGGCCGCCTGAGCCGCTTCCGTGCGCGACGTGCTCGAACACGAATCCGCTCTGGGCGAGAACATCCCCGAGGATGAGAGCACCCTCGTTGAGAGTCGCCATCTGCTGCTCGCCTGCCACGGCCCGAGTCTCACAGATCAGGCGAGTGAGAACGAAG
>JAJXTD010000051.1 GCA_021784035.1 Actinomycetes bacterium
CGGCGTAGCCGGCGGTCTTGAGCTGGTGGCAGGTCCGGCAGTGCGCGCCGTTGTTCGCGGCGCTGCTCACCCCGGTCGGCCACTCCTCGGCGTGCTCGAGCTCGAGCAGGGACTCCGCGTGCACGGTGCAGTACGGGGTCCGGCAGCCACCGTCCCTCGCGAAGACGAACCGGCGCAGCCTCTTCGGCAGGTACTGGGTGTGGCCGTAGTCCAGCAGGTGCCCGTCGACCGGGTCGGTCACCAGCCGCCGCCACCAGGCCGCGAACCGGGCGACCTCGCGGGCGATCTCCGCCGGCACCGGCTGCCCATCCAGCAGCGCCATCCGGTCGGCCTCCCCGCGCAGGGTGTCCAGGTCGATCACCACGTTCACCCTGACCTCGACCTGCGACCGGTCCCAGGTCAGCGACCCGTCCTCGCCCGCCTTGCCGAGCAGCACCGCGGTGAACGCATCCGCCCGGCACGCATCCGCGGTCGCGTCGTCCGCACCGACCGTGCTCATCGGGTCGACACCGGCCGGGGACCCGGCCGCCGTCGTCGCCGGGTCGGTCGTCGTCGGGTCGGTCGCTGGGTCGGTCGCCGGGTCGACGCCAGCCGCGGACTCGGCCGCGGTCGCGGTCGGGTCGACGCCGGTCGGGGTGGCAGCCGGGTCGGCCTCGGCGGCGCGGCGGGCGAGCTGCAGGGCGCGGCCGTCGGCGCGGACCCGCGCCATGATCGCCCTGATCGTGGACCAGTCATGGACCATCCCGAGGACACCCATGCCGTCCTCGGTCTGCCGCGCCCACACCCGCCGGCCCTCCCGAGCCTTGCGCACCCGCGCCGCCGCATCCCGGTCCAGCAGCGCGACCGCCTTCGCCACCTCACCGGCGAGCTGTCCCGCGGTCATCCGCCTCGCCTTCGCCAGCACCCGGCGCTCGATCTGCGCGAGCACCGCCTCGTCGGCGACCACCCGGGTCCGCTCCACCAGCACCGTGCAGTGCAGCTCGGAGACCTCCCCCGCGCGCAACGCCGCCGCGAACCCCGGGAACGACGTGGCCAACGCCCGGGACCGCTCGATGAGCTTGCCGGCGGCGTACTTCGACGTCCGCTCCGCCAGCGCGAGCTCGTGCTCGGCATGGACCTCCGGCAGGTACGCCTGACTGCTGCGCTCCCCGACCAGCGCCACCACGACATCGCCGCGGTGCGCCGCCACCTTCGCCGCGATCCGGTCGCACGCCTTGAGGTAGTCCAGCTGCGCGTGCTTGCTGGTCAGCGACGCCGGGTCGATCGAGTCCACCAGCATCAGATCCGCCGCGTGCGCCGGACCCCGCAACGCCGAGACCAGCGCGTCGTCGTCGGCCAGCTCCGCCAACGCTTCGTCCCACGCCGCGTCATCGACCGGCACGTCGAACCCCGCCGCATCCAGACCCGGCACGTCGAACCCCGCCGCGGCCCACTCCGCGCGCAACGCGGCATCCTCCGCGCGGTCCAGCGCGGCGAGCTCAGCGGCGTAGGCGACCTCCTCCGCCGTCGCGTACAACGGCACACCGGACACCTCGTCGCGGGGGTCGTCCGGGACCGGCTCGAGGCTCGGATCCGGGTCGCTGCGCATGGGTCCATTCTGGTACGTGCGTGCTAATGCTGTCAAGCCCTGTGCGCAGGAATGTTGCTGTGGCGCAATGGGTTTCGAGAGATTGACGCCTCAACTTCCACAACCCAGGATCGGCCATCGTCGGATCACGCGGCCCGGCTGGGAATCAGCACTCGCCGCCGCAGGCCGGCCTCGACCTGCGGCCCGCCACCAGTCGTCAGATCGGCAGCCGGCGGAAGACCGCGCGCGGCAGGTGGCGCAGGCCGGACATCACGACGCGCATGGCGGCCGGGACGTAGACGACCGTGGACCCGCGACGCAGGCCGGACACGACGGCGTCGGCGACCTGCTCCGCGGTGACCGACAACGGCGCCGGCTCGAGGTGCGTGGTCATGCCGGTGCGGACGAAGCCGGGGCGTACGACGAGCACGTGGGCACCGCTGCCGTGCAGCGCGTCGGCGAGGCCGCTGGCCAGTGCGTCGAGGCCCGCCTTCGTCGAGCCGTAGACGAAGTTGCTGCGCCGGGCCCGCTCCCCCGCGACGCTCGAGAGGACGACGAGCGAGCCGTGGCCCTGACCGGTGAGGTGCCGCGCGGCGCGCAGGCAGACCGACAGCGCTCCGACGTAGTTGACCTGCGCCGCCTCGACGGCGAGGTCGGGGTCGTCCTCGAACTCCTGCTGGTCGCCGAGGACGCCGAAGGCGACGAGCACCACGTCGACGTCACCGGTCGCGAAGGCAGCGGCGAGCACGCCCTCGTGCGACTCGGTCGCGGCGGCGTCGAAGTCGACGGCCGTGACGCCGGCGACGCCGTCGGCGGTGAGGCTCGCCACGGCCTCCTCGCGACCGGCCGACGGCCGCGCGGCGAGGACGACGCGGTGCAGCGCCGGGGACCGCAGCGCCCGGACGGTGGCGAGCGCGATGTCGCTCGTGCCGCCGAGCACGAGGATCGACGTGGGGCGGTCGAGGGCGTCGGTCACAGCTGCAGTCTCCTGGACAGGTCGGAGACGAAGACCCCGTGCGGGTCGACGTCGGCGCGCAGGGCGCGGAAGGACGGTAGCCCGGGATAGCCCGCGGCGATCGTGGCGGGCACCGCGCGGGAGTCCTTCGCGAGGTAGAGCCGGCCCCCGGCGGCGAGCACGTGCCCGTCGAGGTCGTCGAGGGCGGCGGCGAGCCCCGGGGTGCGCACCGGTACGTCGATCGCGAGCGTCCAGCCGGCAATGGGGAACGACAGCTGCGACTCCGGCCGCCCCGGCCCGAACCGCTTGAGCACGGAGAGGAACGACGGGGCGCCGATGCCGGCGAGGCGCTCGAGGCTCACCCGCACGACGTCGGCACCGGCGTCGGGCACGGCGAACTGGTACTGGAGGAAGCCACGACGCCCGTAGAGCCGGTTCCACCCGCCGACGGCGTCCAGCGGGTAGAAGAACGGCGCGATCCCGGTGATCTCGCCGTCGCGCGAGCGCGGCGCCTTCCGGAACCACATCTCGTTGAACGCGGCGAGGGTCAGCCGGTTGAGCGGGCTGACCGGGACGGGGGGTACGTCGAGCCGCGGCGGCCCGGCCGCGAGCGGGGCCGCGGCACGCCCGCGGCGCGGCGCCTCGTCGGGTCGGGCGTGGTCGCCTCGGGTGAGCACGCCCCGCCCGAGCCGCGCCCCACGCGCCATGCCGTCGACCCACGCGACGGAGTACCGGTGGTCGTCGTCGCCCTCGACCATGAGCGCCATGAGCGCGTCGAGGTCTCGCGCCCGCCGCGTCTGGACGCGGACCCAGGGAGTCGGTGCCGGGATCGTCGCGAACCGCGCCGCCACGAGCACCCCGGTGAGGCCCATCCCGCCGATCG
This sequence comes from Actinomycetes bacterium, assembly GCA_021784035.1. GTDB lineage: Bacteria > Actinomycetota > Actinomycetes > S36-B12 > CAIYMF01 > Longivirga. The sequence goes on from JAJXTD010000051.1 coordinate 3,406, forward strand.
TCGCGGCGAGCAGCGCGACGTCGTCGGGCGGCCCGTCGGCGGCGAGGCGCCGCACGTCGCCGTCGGCGGTGACGAGGTCGACCCAGCGCACGTGCGCCCCGAAGGAGCCGTCGACGTGGTGGTTCTTGCCGTGCACGTCCGCGGCGATCGCGCCGCCGACCGTGATGAACCGGGTGCCCGGCGTCACCGGCAGGAAGCGGCCACGCTCGAGCAGCAGCGGAACGATGTCGCTCAGCATCGCCCCCGCGCCGGCGACCACGTCGCCGTCGTCGAGCACCTCCACGTCGGAGAGCGCGGCGAGGTCGAGCACCACCCCGCCACCGTTCTGTGCGGCATCGCCGTAGGACCGACCGGCCCCGCGCGCGAGGACGCCGCGCGGGCCGGCGGTGGCCACCGTCGTGACGACGTCGTCGACCGACCCCGGGCGCACGACCACGGCCCGGCTCGGCATGGTGCGGCCCCACCCGGTGAGCAGGGTGGGCGGCAGCACGTCCTCCACCGGGTCAGACCCCCTCGACCGCGATGAAGTCCTTCTTGAAGCGGGTGAGGTACGTCGACGGCGGCCGGACCACCCAGCGGTTGATGCGCGTCCCGAGCACGCGACCGCCCCCGTGCGCGTACACGAAACCGGTCGGCCAGGAGACGTTCATGTCCAGCATGATGGCCTCCCGCACGCCCAGGGACACGAGTGACGCGCCCAGGCTCGCCGCCGTGGCGTCGTGGGAGTAGGCGAACACGAACGAACCGTCGGGGAGACGACCCAGCGCCGAGCGGTTCGCCCGGGGCCGGTTCCCGTTCGAGATGCCCCACGTGCGCGGCCCGTCGCTGGGCGACGCCTGCGAGACGCCGTCGAGCACGAGCGGGCGCATGTTCTCCCGCACCACGACCGTGTCGGGCGTCATCGTGAGGTCGCGGCCCCACACCCCGACCGCGAGCGAGCCGTCCCGGTGCACGACGAGCGCGGCGAGCCCCGCGCGCAGCGGGACGACCGTGCGGCCGAGGTAGTAGTAGCCGCCGACGTGGTCGCTGAGCTTGTAGCCGCTGTTGAAGGCCGCGACCATCCGCGGCACCCAGGTCGAAGGGGTGCGGTCGGCCGCGGAGGCCGGGCTCCCCTCCGGGTAGCGGTAGCCGGGCACGAACCGGAAGCGCAGCCGGGTCGGGTCCATCCAGAGGAAGGACGTGGCCCCGCCGGGCAGCGTGGCGACCTGGACCGCGGTGGAGCCCGGGGCCGCGGACCAGGCGGGCCCGGGTGGCGGCGCGAGGGCCGGCGCCTTGGCCGCGTTCACCGGGGTCAAGACGGTCGTGGTCGGCGCGGCGGGGCGAAGCCCGGTCGGTGCGGTCGCGGGCGAGAGCGCAGCAGCAGCGGTCGACGCCGGTATCGGAGCGAGCCTGCCCGCGGGTGCAGCAGCGCAGCCGGCAGCCAGCAGTGTCGCCGAGCCGGCGACGAGCAGGGTGGCAGCAGCGCGGTGAGGCACGGGTCGTCGAGGCACGAGGTGACTGTGCACCGGGTGTCTGTACGGACCCTGAGAACCGGGCGAGAGCGCGCTGACCGAGCCGCGCCGGCGGGACCCGCGCGGGGGCGCGAACTCGGGCCGCGGCGAGGGCTAGCGTGGCCGCATGCGTCGCAGCACCGGCCGGACCGGCCCGTCGATCCGGCGTCCGCGCGCGCTCGGCGCCGCGCTGACGGCGCTCGCGCTGCTCGCCGTCCTCCCGTCCGCCGCCGCGCACGCCCCGCCCACGACCGACAGCGTGGCACCGCTCGTGCGCACCCCGACGGCGAGACCGGCGCCGGGGCCCGTCTGGACCGCGCACGTCGTGCGGGCGGCCGGCGTACGGCAGTGGATCGAGTGCGCGGGCACGGGGCCGGTGACCGTGGTCGTCATCCCGGGGCTGCACGCCACGCACACGATGTGGAGCCGCGTCCTCCCGTCCTTCGCTGGCACGACGCGGACCTGCGTCTACGACCGACCCGGCCTGGGTCCCAGCCCGGGGCGCTCCCCGCACGCGACCGTGGACGCCGGCCGGCACGCCTACGAGCTCATGGCGCTGCTCGTCGCGAACCACGTGACCGGCCCGCTCGTCGTCGTCGGCCACTCCTACGGCGGGCTCGTGGCGCGGGCCTTCGTCGCGCGCTACCGCAGCCACGTCGCGGGCCTCATGCTCGTCGAGGGCGTCGCTCCGTACGACCGGCTCTCGCACTACTGGGGCGAAGGCGGCGACCGCGTCGACACCTGGCTCTCGTCCGCCGCGGCCGCGCGGATGCGCCTCGGCTCGATGCCGCTCGTCGTGGAGGCGGCGCAGGATCCCGACCGCAGCTACTGGGGCGGCCCGTCCTACGGCTCGACGGCGAGCGACATCGCCGACTGGCGCGCGCACCAGCGGGCCGCGGCGGCCCTCTCCACGAGCTCGACGTACCTCGTCGTGTCGCACAGCGCCCACGTCATCGAGCACGACCGGCCGGACGCGGTCGTCGCCGGCCTGCGCCTGCTCGTCCGCTCCGTCGAGCGGCGGACGGCGCTGCCACGGTGCGCCCTCGGCGCCTACGGCAGCCAACCGCTGTGCTCGTGACCGGCGGCGCACCGGCCGTGGCGGTCAGACGCCCACGGCCCCGAGCGCGAACATCGCGACCCACACGACCGCGGTGAGCTGCAGGACCCGATCGCCGAGCGCGATGTCCTCGGGCGCACCGGCGTCGCCGCGGTCGATGTCGAGGGCGAACCGCAGCACCGCCAGGATGAACGGCACGACCGACCACTCGGCGAGCGGGAGCGATCCGCGGTCGCGCACGGCGAGGTCGAACGCCCAGAGGCAGTACGCCGTCAGCATGATCGCCGCCGACAGGCTCCACACGAAGCGGAGGTAGGTGTCGCTGTAGCGCGCGAGGGCCGGGCGGGCGGCACGGCCCCCCTCGCCGAGCGACACGTACTCCGAGTAGCGCTTACCCGCGGCCATGAACAGCGAGCCGAAGGCCGCGACGGTCAGGAACCAGGGCGAGATCGGGATTCCGGTGGCCGTGCCACCGGCGGTCGCGCGCAGGACGAAGCCGGCCGCGACCAGGACCAGCTCGACGACCGGCTCGTCCTTGAGCCCGAGCGAGTAGGACAGCGTCGCCACGAGGTAGACCGCGAGCGTGACCAGGAAGCCGGGGTACGTCGACAGCGCGGCCACGGCGATGCCTAGGGTCGCCAGCGCGACGGCGAGCCCGATCGCGAGCGGCATCGGCAGCTCGCCCGCGGCGATCGGGCGGAACCTCTTCCGCGGGTGGGCGCGGTCCGACGCGACGTCGCGCGCGTCGTTGACGAGGTAGGTCGCGCTCGCGACCGCGCAGAAGGCCAGGAACGCGACCGTGGTGTCGACGACGACGTCGCGTTCGGTGAGCTTGCCGGCCGCGAGCGGGACGGCGAAGACGAGGAGGTTCTTGACCCACTGGCGCGGGCGCAGCGCCACGAGGATCGCGAGCGGAAGGGGGCGTGGACGTCTCGGCGCGGTGGATCCGTCGCCGCCGGTCCCCGCGCGGACGGCATCCGCCACGGGCCGTGCGTCAGGGGGGCTCTGGCTCATCACGTGCATCAAATCCGGGCCATCGGGGGGAGGCATGTGAAAGACATGTGAATCGGCTATGAAGCCGTGCTCGCCGACGCTCGAGGGTGCGCCACCATCGTAGTTCCAGGCTGTAATGGGTGCCGAGAACGTGCGCGGTCGTCGCGCCGTCCCGTCGTCCGAGGAGTTCGAGTACACGTGGAGCGTCGTCCGAGCAGCCGACCGCGCGCCTACCGTCGACGTCCGTCCCGGGTCTACTGGCTGCGACGCGCGGTCCTCGCCGGCGTCGTCGTGTTCCTCGTCGCGACGTCCTGGTCCCTGGTCGGCGCCCTGCGCGCGCCCGGCGACGACGTCCCCACGAAGCTCGCCGAGTGGGCCCGCGACCACGGGCTCGGCCCGGCCGTGACCCTGGCGGAGACAATCCAGTACAAGTTCAGTCCGCCCCCGACCGGCGGGGCGCCGGACGCGTCGCAGCTCGCATCAGGCGCCGCGCTGGCCGCCAACGCGGCGTCGGCGCATGGCGGGACCGCGTTGCTCAAGCTGCAGCCGCGCATGTCGACGCCGGACACGCCCGCGCTCGCCGGCGAGGGCGTCTTCGTCCCGGCCGTCACGACCAAGGCCGGACCGGTCGTTCAGGTCACGTTCGTGCGCCCTGACAACGTGCACACGTCGTTCCTCACCGGCGTGGCCTGGATGAGCCGCAAGCTCCGGTTCGTGCTTCACCCCGGCTACCAGGATCCAGGGACGTCGGGCATGTCGCAGCCGGACCAGATCACGAAGAGCCAGCTGACGGGGCTCGTCGCCTCGTTCAACGGCGGCTTCAAGCTCAAGGACGCCCAGGGCGGCTACTACGACAACGGTCACACGGCGGGCACGCTGACGAACGGTGCCGCGTCGCTGGTGATCTACAAGGACGGGCACGCCACGGTCGGCACGTGGGGTTCCGACGTCTCGCTGACGCCGGACGTCGCCTTCGTCCGCCAGAACCTGCAGCCGCTCATCTCGGGCGGGCTGGTCGCCTCGAACCTCGACGCCAATGTTCAGAGCAACTGGGGCACCACAGTCGGGGGCGGATTGGCCGTGTGGCGCTCGGGGATCGGCGTCACGAAGACCGGTGACCTCGTCTACGCCGGCGGCGACGCGCTGTCGGTCAGCGCGCTGGCCGACGTCCTGCACCGCGCCGGCGCCGTCACCGCGATGCAGCTCGACATCAACAAGTCGTGGGTGTCGTACATGTACTACGCGCGGAGCGGCAGCCACCTGACCCCGCACAAGCTGACCGCGTTCCAGCGCCCGGCCGACCGCTACCTCAACCCGACGAGCCGAGACTTCGTCGCGGTGTACGCCTCCTGAGCGACGGGCCGCCGGCGGTGATGGCCGGCGGCCCGTCAGGGCGCGATCAGCAGGTGACGGTCGACGAAGTCGTTGCGCAGCACGCCGTCCGGGTCGTGCTCGAGGAGCAGGCGGCGGGCGTCGTCCATCCGCGGGTAGCTCTCGGCCACCCGCGCAGGGTCGGTCGCGAAGACCTTGCCCCAGTGCGGCCGGGGGTCGAACGGCGCGAGCGAGTCCTCGACCGCGGCGACCACCGGCAGCACCCGCGCAGTGTCGGCGACCCACGTGAAGTGGATCGCGAGGCTGTCCCGCCCGTAGGCCGGGGACAGCCACAGTCCGTCGGCCGCGACGGACCTGATCTCCGAGACCTGGAGGACCGGGGCGACGAGGTCGCGGACCGCGTCGACCGCCCGCAGCGCCGCCGCCCCGTGCTCGCGCGGCACCAGATACTCGGTCTGCAGCTCCGCACCGCTGCTCGGCGTGAAGTCGAGCCGGAAGTGCGGCACCCGCTCGAACCAGGCACCGACCACGCCGCCCTGGGTCGTGCAGTGCACGGGGTCGGCGCCCGGGACGGGGTGGCGCGGCCCGTCGGCCCGGGTCGCTCCGGTCCAGGAGAGGTCCACGTCCGGGTCGCCCACCCGATGCTTGATCCACACCTGCTCGAAGCCGCGGCCCCGCCACGTCGTGAAGAGGCTGACGCTCATCGCGCTGCCCAGCACGGTGTCGAGGTGCTCGAGGGCCGCGTCGAGCGGCAGGTCCTCGAGGACCGTCTGGTCGACGTCGTACGACGGGACGAGCGCGAGGGTCACATGCGTGACGACGCCGAGGGCGCCGAGCGCCACCACCGAGCCGTCGAAGCCCTCGTCGCCCCGGCGTACGGTGCGCCGTTCACCGCCCACGCTGACGAGCTCGAGCGCCGTGACCGCGGTGGCGAGGCAGCCGTTGCGGTCGCCCGACCCGTGCGTGCCGGTGGCGACCGAGCCGGCGACCGAGATGTGCGGCAGCGAGCCGAGCGTGTGCACGGCGAGGCCGGACGCCTGCAGGTCCGGCGCGATCTCGCCCCAGCGCAGCCCGGCGCTCACCCGCGCCGTCGCGGCCGCGGGGTCGACGTCGACCACGCGTGGCAGGCCCGCCACGGAGACGAGCACGTCCGCGCTGTCGGCCACGGCCGAGAACGAGTGCCCGGTTCCGAGCGCGCGTACGCGACTGGCCGACGCGACGACACCGCACAGCTCGTCGACCGACGTCGGGCTGACGAGCCGGTCGGGCGTGAACGTGACGTTTCCGGCCCAGTTCGCGAGCGCCACGGTCGCGGCCGGTCAGGCCCGGCGGGCCCGGTGCAGCGCCACGATCCCGCCGTGGATGTTCATCCACTCGACACCTGACCAGCCGGCGCCCTGGATCGCCTCGGCCAGGGTCGCCTGGTCCGGCCAGGCAGCGATCGACTCGGCGAGGTAGACGTAGGCGTCGGGGTTGCTCGCGACGGCGCGCGCGACCGAGGGGATCGTGCCCATGAGGTACTCGGAGTAGAGCTTGCGCACGAGGCGCTGGCGCGGGTGGCTGAACTCGCAGACCACGAGGCGCCCGCCCGGACGCACGACCCGGCGCAGCTCGCGCAGCGCGCCCGCGGCATCGACGACGTTGCGCAGGCCGAAGGAGATCGTGGCGGCGTCGAACACCGAGTCACCGAACGGGAGGTGCATCGCGTCCCCGGCGGTGAAGGGGAGGGTGGGCCGGCGGTCGTGCCCGACGAGCAGCATCCCCGTGGAGAAGTCGCACGGGATCACGGTGGCGCCGCGTTCGGCGAGCGGCTCGCTCGAGGACCCGGTGCCGGCTGCGAGGTCGAGGATGACCTCGCCGCGCATCGGCGAGACGGCGTTGACGAGCGCCCGGCGCCAGATCCGCGTCTGTCCGAGCGCGAGGACCTCGTTCGCGACGTCGTAGCGGTCGGCCACCCCGTCGAACATCGAGGCCACGGCGTCGGGTGCCTTGTCGAGGCTCGCGCGCACCCACGGCGTGTCCAGCATCGGCGTCGCCGTCGAGAGGAGCTGACCGAATCCTTGTGTAGCCGTTCTCATGACCCGCCCCCATGCGGTCCGTCTGTCCTGACGTCCACCTTCACCCTAGGAACCACGGGTACTCGTCGCACGCTCTTCGGCGCAGTGTCTGCAAGGTCACGTGCGGGTCCGCACGATCCCGTGGCCGCCGCCACGCCTCGTCCTGCGACGCCGATCGGCCCGGTGGGACCCCGCGCGGACCGACTCTCATGCTGCGTACAGGTTCGGCTCACGGGTCGGACATGGCGGGCTGTCACGGTGAGGGACATCGGGTCGACCGGCTCGAGGAGCACGCCGGAGGACGCCATGACCGAGCCGTGGACCGCGCGCAACCGCGACCAGCTGCTGACGCGCGTCTCGCGCACGACGGTGCTGTCCGGCGCCCTCGCGCTCGTCGCCACCGCCGGCGTCGGGTACGGCCTCGCGGTCGCGACGACCGCCGCGACGCTCGCCGCCGACCCGGCCGCCGGCACGACCGTCTCCTCCAGCACGACCGTCTCCTCCGGCACGACCGCTTCGCCGGGCTCGACCGGCACGACGGCCGCCCCAGCGGCCCCGACGGTCGCGGCGGCGAGCTCCGCAGCCGTGGCCACGAGCGGGGGGTCCTGACCCTCCGCCGCCGATCCCGACCCGCCCCCGACCCCCGGAGCCGACGTGAACGCACGCCCCTGGACCTCGCGCCACCGCGACGCGCTGCTCACCCGGGTGACCGCCCTGACGGCCGGCACCGCGGTGGTCGGCACGGTCGGCGCGGCGGGCCTCGCGGTCGGCCTCGCCGCGACGAGCCACCCGAAGACGGCGGCCCGGGCCACGAGCCCCGCAGTCACGGCACTCCCGGACGCGGCCACCCCCGACGCCGGGCCGATCGCCAGGCCCACCCCCGTCGCCACCCGCGCGGCGCCGACGACCCTGCGGACGGTCAGCAGCGCCACGGCGACGAAGGCGACGGCGAAGAGCGCGCCGACGAAGGCGACGGCGAGGGCGGCACCCCGGCCGAGCCCCACGCGGCCGAAGGCATGGACGCCGCCGCCGGCACCGCCCCAGCCGACGAGCCGGCCCAGCGCCACCGCGTCGGGAGGGTCCTGACATGGCCGCCTCGATCACGACCACGACGTTCGACCTCTGGGGCGGGCTCGCCTCGGTCTCGACGCACGGCGGCCCGGCCGCCGATGCGCACGGCGCCGCCGTCGCGGCGGTACGCCGGTGGCTCGACGCCGTCGACCTCGCGGCCAGCACGTACCGCCCCGACTCGGAGCTCACCGCGCTCAACGCGGCCGACGGCGCACCGACGCGCGTCGGTCCGGTCCTCGCCGCTGCTCTCCGCGTCGCGCTCGGCGCGGCCGTCTCCACCGACGGCGCGGTCGACCCCACCGTCGGAGCCGTGACCCTGAGCGCGGCCGCGGCGGTCCCGACCGTCACGCGGGCCGGCACGTACCGCGACGTCACGCTCGTCGACGACGGCGACGCCGCCGTCGTGACGATGCCGAGCGGCGTGCGGCTCGACCTGGGCGCCACGGCGAAGGCCTGGGCCGCCGACCGGGCGGCCGAGCTCGCCCACCTCGAGTCCGGCGCGGGCGTCCTGGTGTCGCTCGCCGGTGACGTCGCGACGGCCGGCCCCGCGCCGCAGGGCGGCTGGGTCGTGCTCGTCACCGACGACCACCGCGAGGGCATCGACTCCGCGAACCCGGTCGCGCAGACGATCAGCCTCGCCGGCGGCGGGCTCGCGACGTCGAGCACCACCGTCCGGCGTCGATCCACCGACGACGGGCGCACCGTCGCGCACGTCGTCGACCCGGTCCGCTGGCGGCCGGTGACGCCCGTGTGGCGCACCGTCTCCGTCGCGGCCGGCGACTGCGTGACCGCGAACACCGCCACGACCGCCGCACTCGTCCTCGGCGATCGTGCCGAGGCATGGCTCGGGCGGACCGGCCTCCCGGTCCGGCTCGTGGGCGTCGACGGGCACGTGGTCCGCCTCGGCGCGTGGCCCGCACCCCAGCGCGAAGGAGCCCCGGCATGAACCCCCTGTGGCTGGCCACCCGGGCCACCGGCGAGATCTCGCTCGTGCTCTTCACGGTGGTCACCGTCATGGGCATCGCGACGACGAAGGGCTGGGCGAGCTCGCGCTGGCCGGAATCCGTGGTGACCCTGCTGCACCGCAACGTCGCGCTGCTGTCCGTCGTGTTCCTCGGCGTCCACATCGCCAGCACCGTCCTCGACGGCTACGTGCCCATCGGCTGGATCGACGTGGTCCTCCCGTTCCACACGTCGTACCGCACCCTCTGGGTCGGGCTGGGGACCATCGCGCTCGACCTCACCGTCGCGCTCGTCGTCACGAGCCTGCTGCGCCGCCGGATCCCGCCCACGCTGTGGAAGGGGTTCCACTGGACCGCCTACCTCATGTGGTTCGTCGCGGTGGTCCACGGGCTCGGCGCCGGCACCGACCAGCTGCTCACCCGCGTCCTCGCGTTCGCGATGACCGCGGCCGTCCTCGCCGCCGTCGTGGCCCGCACCCTCACCCCCCACCGTCAGGACGACCCGGTCGTGTCGGTCAAGACCAGGACGGAGATCCGCCGGTGACCACCACCTCGACCCCCGCACCACCGCACGCCCCCCACGCGAGCGCGCCCCGACTGCTCGGCGAGCCGGTCGGCGTCGACCTGGCCCGGCACGTGGCCGCGTTCGGGCCGCTGCCGGCCCAGCACGGGGTCAAGCGTGGTCACGCGGGCCCGCTCGTCGCGGAGGTGGAGCGCTCCGGCCTCGCCGGGCGCGGCGGCGGCTGGTTCCCCACGGGCCGCAAGATGCAGGCGGTCGTCGCCGCGGCGCACAGCGCGCGCAAGGACCCCGTCGTCGTGGTCAACGCCATGGAGGGCGAGCCCGCCGCGAGCAAGGACTCCGTCCTCGTGCACCGAAACCCGCACCTCGTGCTCGACGGCGCCGTGCTGGCCGCGCAGGCCGTCGGCGCGTCCGTCGCGTACGTCGTCGCGCACCGCGGCGGGCGGTCGGTCGGGACGCTCGAGCGGGCCGTCGAGCAGCGCGCCGCGCGGGGCGGCGACCCTGTCGAGCTGCGTGTCCTCGCCGCGCCGGCGCGCTACGTCGCGAGCGAGGAGAGCGCCCTCGCGAACTTCGTCGGCGAGGGCATCGGCCTGCCGGTCACCGTGCCGCCGCGCGTCTTCGAGTCCGGCGTACGCCGCCGACCGACGTTCCTGTCCAACGCCGAGACGATGGCACACATCGCCCTCGTCGCCCGTCGCGGGGCCGCGTGGTTCCGCGAGGTCGGCGACCCCGCGCAGCCCGGCACGATGCTCGTGTCCGTCTCCGGCGCGGTCGCGAACCCGGGCGTGATCGAGGTCCCCACCGGCACGACGATGCGCCAGATCCTCGGCCTCGCCGGTGGCACCACCGGTCCGGTCTCCGCGGCCGTCACCGGCGGCTACGGCGGCTCCTGGGTCTCCGCGAGCGCGGCGATCGACCTGCCGTGGACGCCGGACGGGCTGCGCCCCGCGGGCGGCACCCCCGGGGCCGGCGTCCTCGCGGTGCTGCCGTCCGAGTCCTGCGGCCTGGTCGAGACCGCGCGCGTCGTGCAGTGGATGGCCGGCCAGAGCGCCGGTCAGTGCGGACCGTGCCGCTTCGGACTCACGGCGGTGAGCCAGGACTTCGCGGCGCTCGCGGCCGCGCGGCTCAAGGGCACCGGCCTCGCCGGCCTCGAGAAGCGGCTCGGGATCATCCCGGGCCGCGGCGCCTGCCGCCACCCCGACGGCGCCGTGCGCTTCGCGGCGTCGGCCCTGGAGGTCTTCGCCGACGAGGTGAAGCGGCACCTGTCCGGGCACTGCTCGGCCGGCCGCCGTACGTACGTCCTCCCGGTGCCCGCCGGGACGGTCACGCTACCCGTCGACCGACCCGGGGAGGAGTGGCGATGAGCGGCCACGTCGTCATCGTCGACCGCATCGCGTGCGACGGCTTCGGCACGTGCGCGCAGCTGCTGCCCGAGCGGGTGATCCTCGACGAGTGGGGCTACCCGATCATCGACGCCACGCCCGTGCACGGCTCGGAGCGTCAGCACGCCAAGCGCGCGGTCAACGCGTGCCCACGGCTCGCCCTCAGCCTGGTGAAGGCGCCGCACGACGGCGCGACGCGCACGCCCGCGGGTCCACCGGCCGCCCGGCGCTGAACCACCGGACCAGGGCGGGCGGCCGCGGCGCCATCCCCCGTACGGCGCCGGGACCGCCCGGCCTTCGGGTGCATGATGACACGTGTCATGACTCCTGTCATGGCCAGATGCGGTCGAGCCCGCTCGGTCCGCGACTCGCGCCGGCGCCTCCACTACGGTTCCCAGGCAGGAGACCCGCGCGGTGGCCGGCCGGAGCGACCGCGTCGGGCCGGCCACCGGCCATGGAATCGAGGATCACCGGATGGACCCGTTCGACGCGCTCTGGCGGGAGCTCGAGCCGATCGGGCGCGATGCCACCACCGGCGGCTACCGCCGCTATGCGTTCGACACCGCCGAGCTCGACTGCCGCGAGTGGTTCGTGGCCACGGCCCGGGCCCGCGGCCTGGAGGTCGAGACCGACCGCAACAGCAACCTGTGGGCGTGGTGGGTCCCGGCGGGCGCCGACCCGTCGGCCGCGGCCCTCGTGCTCGGCTCGCACCTCGATTCCGTCCCGGACGGCGGCGCCTTCGACGGCCCGCTCGGCGTCGTGTCGGCCTTCGCCGCGCTGGACGCGGTGCGCGCCGCCGGCGTGACGCCCGACCGGCCCGTGGCGCTGGTCGCCTTCGCCGACGAGGAGGGGGCGCGCTTCGGGATCGCCTGCGCCGGGTCGCGGCTCATGACCGGGCAGCTCGACCCGGACCGGGCGCGTGCCCTCGTGGGCCGCGACGGCGTCACGATGGCCGAGGCGATGAGCCGGGCGGGACTCGACCCGGCGGCACTCGGGCCGGACCCCGAGCGGGTCGCGCGCATCGACCGCTTCGTGGAACTGCACATCGAGCAGGGCCGCGGTCTCGTGGAACGGGGCGCCGCGGTCGGCGTCGCCGAGTCCATCTGGCCGCACGGTCGCTACCGATTCACGTTCCGCGGAGTCGCCGACCACGCGGGCACGACCCGGATGCGGGACCGGCACGACCCGATGGTCGCCTACGCCCGCACGGCGCTCGCCGCGCACGCCGCGGCCCGGGAGTCCGACGGCCGGGCCACGTTCGGCCGGATCGAGGTCGAGCCCAACGCCACCAACGCGGTCCCGTCGACCGTGCGCGCCTGGCTCGACGCGCGCGCCGCCGACCAGGCGGCGCTCGACGCGCTCGTCGGGCGCGTCTCCGCCGGCGCCGACGAGGGCGCCGGCACGAGCGGCACCGAGGTCGAGCTCGTCACCGAGTCGACGACGCCGTTGCTGACCTTCGACGTCGAGCTGCGCGACCGGGTCGCCGCTGCCCTCGGGCGACAGCGCGGCGGCGACACGGTCCCGGTCCTCCCGACCGCGGCCGGGCACGACGCCGGCATCCTCACGAGCGTCGGCGTGCCCGCCGCGATGCTGTTCGTGCGCAACCCCACCGGCATCTCGCACTCGCCGGACGAGTTCGCCGAGCCGGCGGACTGCCACGCCGGTGTCGACGCACTCGCCGCCGTCCTCGAGGACCTGGCCCGGTGACCCGCTTCCGCTGCGGCGCGGCGTGGGTCGACGGCGGCGTCGTGCACGACGTCGACGTCGCGGTCGACGACACCGGCCGTATCGCGTCGATCACGGCGAGCGAGGCGTCGGCCGGCGACGTCGTGGAGCTGCCCGGCGTCGTGCTGCCCGGCTTCGCGAACGCGCACTCGCACGCCTTCCACCGCGCCCTGCGCGGCCGGACCCACGGCGACGGGGGCACGTTCTGGACGTGGCGGGACCGCATGTACCGCGTGGCACGCACGCTCGACCCCGACTCGTACTACCGGCTCGCCCGCGCGACGTTCGGCGAGATGGTGCTGTCAGGTGTCACGTGCGTGGGCGAGTTCCACTACGTCCACCACTCCCCCGACGGCACGGCGTACGCCGACCCGAACGCGATGGGCGACGCGGTCCGCGCTGCCGCGCGCGACGCGGGCCTGCGGCTGACGCTGCTCGACACGTGCTACCTCACGGGCGGGCTGGGTCCCGACGGCCACCTGCCGCTCAACCCCGACCAGCTGCGCTTCACCGACGGCGACGCACACGCCTGGGCCGAGCGGTTCCACCTGCTCGCCGACGACGCCACCACCCGCGTGGGTGCCGCGATCCACTCCGTGCGCGCCGTCCCGCGCGACTCGATCCCGACCGTGGTCGCCGCGGCGGCCGACCGACCGCTGCACGTGCACCTCTCCGAGCAGGTGGCCGAGAACACGACCTGCCGACAGTTCTACGGCGTCACGCCGACGCGGCTGCTCGACGACACCGGCGCGCTCGGCCCTATGACGACTGCGGTGCACGCGACGCACCTGACGGACGAGGACATCGCCACGCTCGGGCGGACCCGGACCTTCAGCTGCTTCTGCCCCACGACCGAGCGCGACCTCGCGGACGGCATCGGTCCGGCGAGCGAGCTGCGCGACGCCGGCTCCCCGCTCTGCCTCGGCTCGGACCAGCAGGCGGTGATCGACCTGATCGAGGAGGCACGTGGTCTCGAGATGCACGACCGCCTCGTCTCGCACGAGCGCGGCCGGCACCAGCCGGCGGAGCTCATGGCCGCGCTCACCGAGCAGGGGCACCGCTCGCTCGGCTGGACCGACGCCGGCCGCATCGCCGTCGGGCAGCGCGCCGACCTCGTCGCCGTCCGCCTCGACACGGTGCGCACCGCGGGCAGCCGGCCCGAGCAGGTCCTGCTCTCGGCGTTCGCCGCCGACGTCGACACCGTGGTCGTCGACGGTCGCGTCGTGGTGTCCGGCGGCGTGCACCGCTCGTTCGACGTCGCCGCGGAGCTCGACGGCGCGATCCGCCAGGTGTGGGACGACGAGGCCGCGGCGCGGTGA
>JAJXTD010000052.1 GCA_021784035.1 Actinomycetes bacterium
TGGTGGGCGATACAGGAATCGAACCTGTGACCTCTTCCGTGTCAAGGAAGCGCGCTAGCCCCTGCGCCAATCGCCCGTGGGGTCGAACCCCTCGGTGGTGACCGAGGTGGAGACGGGATTTGAACCCGTGTACACGGCTTTGCAGGCCGTTGCCTCGCCTCTCGGCCACTCCACCGAGCAGACCTCGGGAGAGGTCTTCCGAGCGGACGACGGGACTCGAACCCGCGACCCTCACCTTGGCAAGGTGATGCGCTACCAACTGCGCTACGTCCGCGATGCGGCCGGGGCGGACCCCGGCTGCGGGACGAAACGATAACCCATCCCCGCAGCACACTCCAAAGCGGGACCGCGGGGGTGGCGAGGCGCGATCATGTGCGCGTGAGCGCTGCCGTCGGGACCCCGTGCGTCACACCAGCATCCCCCGTACCAGGCCGAGAGACGGCGCGTCCGGCGCCCGGGATGGCGGTCCCGTGGCGGTCCCGGTGACGGCACGCGGAGCCGCGTGGGCCCGGTTCGGCGGGCGCACCGCGACCGGTCTGGTGGACGTCACCACGGACCCCACGTCGCTCGACTCGGCGGGGTGGTGGGCGGTCGTGGCGGCGTACGACGGACCCTCGGTGTTCGCGCGGTTCACCGACGTACGCCCGCTCCCGGCGTCGTCCGGAGCCTGGTCCGGACCTGCCGCCACGGCGTGGACCTCGTCGATGTCGCGCACGGACTACGTCTCCGCCGTCGAGCGCGTGCGCGACCACATCGCCGCTGGGACCGTGTACCAGGCGAACGTCTGTCGCGTGCTGTCCGCGCTGCTGCCGGACCCCGAGCGTGCGGACGTGGCCGGGCTCGCGGCGCTGCTGGAGGTCGGCAACCCGGCGCCGTACGCCGGTGTCGTGCATCTCCCGTCCGGGTGCCATCCGAACGCCCCCGCGGAAGGCGTGTCGGTCGTGACCGCGTCGCCGGAGCTGTTCCTGCGTCGGGACGGCGCGGTCGTCGAGTCCGGACCGATCAAGGGGACCGGCCGCACCGCGGCGGACCTCACGGCGAAGGACTCGGCCGAGAACGTGATGATCGTCGACCTGGTCCGCAACGACCTCGGGGCCGTCTGCGTCACGGGTTCCGTCTCCGTGCCGCACCTGCTCGAGGTCGAGCAGCACCCGGGGCTCGTGCACCTCGTGTCGACGGTCCGCGGCGAGCTGCGCGACGACGTCGGCTGGGCGGACCTGCTCGCCGCGACGTTCCCGCCGGGGTCGGTGACGGGCGCACCGAAGTCGAGCGCGCTGCGCATCATCGACGAGCTGGAGCCGGAGTCGCGTGGTCCCTACTGCGGCGCCGTCGGCTGGGTCGACGCCGACCGGCGCACGGCCGAGCTCGCGGTCGCGATCCGCACCTTCTGGGTGAGCGACGGCGTCGTGCGCTTCGGCACGGGGGCCGGGATCACGTGGGGGAGCGACGCCGTCCGGGAGTGGGACGAGACGGAACTCAAGGCAGCGACGCTGCTCGCCGTGGCGTCGGGCAGCACCGAGGCGCCGTCGTGGCAGGGTGGGTGACCGTGACCAGGTACTGGGTGGGCGACGGTCTCGTGGACGCGGACCATGCCGTCGTGTCGGTGCTGGACCACGGCCTCACCGTCGGCGACGGCGTGTTCGAGACGGTCCTCGTCCGCGACGGGGCGCCGTTCGCGCTGACCCGCCACCTGGCCCGGCTGACCCGCTCGCTCGCGGGGCTCGGGATCGCGCACCCCGGGGACGCGCGGCTGCGCGCCGCCGTCGCCGCGGTCGTGGACGGGTCGGGCGTGGGCACCGACTTCTCCCGACTGCGTGTGACGGTGACCTCGGGCGCGGGCCCGTTCGGCAGCGACCGCGGCGACGCGGCGGCGACGCTCGTCGTCACGATGACCGCCGCCACTCCGTGGCCGGCGACGACGACGCTGGCCACGGTCCCGTGGACGCGCAACGAGCGCTCCGCGACGGCCGGCCTCAAGACCACGTCGTACGCCGAGAACGTGATCGCACTCGCCCACGCGAAGGAGCGGGGCGCATCCGAGGCCGTCCTCGCCGACACCCGCGGTCGGCTCTGCGAGTGCACGGGCAGCAACGTGTTCGTCGTGGTCGACGGCGAGGTGCGCACGCCGTCGCTCGACACCGGCTGCCTCGCCGGCGTGACCCGGGAGCTCGTGCTCGAGTGGAGCGACGAGGTCGGCGGCGTGCGCGAGGACCATCTCCCGTACGACGTCCTGCGCTCCGCGGACGAGGTGTTCATCACGTCCTCCACCCGCGACGTGCACCCGGTGAGCCGCGTCGACGACCGTGCTCTCGAGCCCGGGCCGGTCACCGCTCGCCTCGCGGCGGTCTTCGCCGCACGCGCCCGAGCGGAGGTCGATCCGTGACGACCGCCGCCGCGGGATGCGCGCGATGACTCCGCTGTTGCTCTTCCTCGCCGCGGTGCCGATGTGGGTGTTCGCGGCAGGCCGCCTTTCGGGCGTCAGCG
This sequence comes from Actinomycetes bacterium, assembly GCA_021784035.1. Taxonomy (GTDB): domain Bacteria; phylum Actinomycetota; class Actinomycetes; order S36-B12; family CAIYMF01; genus Longivirga. The sequence continues at coordinate 2,485 of JAJXTD010000052.1, forward strand.
TCACGAATCAGGCGAGCGCGCGCTCGATGCGCGTGACCAGAGCGTCGCGGGCGCCGTCCAGCGTGTCGCCTGCGTCGACGAGCAGGCCGTCGACGACGAACGTCGGCGTCCCGCGAACCCCGAGCTCGCGTCCGGCGTCCGCGTCCGCGCTCACGCGTCCGGCGTACGTGCCCTCGAACAGGGCGAGCGCGACGGCCTCCTCGTCGAGGCCGAGGTGCTCGGCGAGCTCGACGTAGTCGGCGGGACCGTCGATCGCGTCCAGCGTCGCGAGCGCCAGGGCGGTGAACGCCTCGCCCTGTCCCTGCGCCTCGGCCGCGCACTGGCACTGCGCCGCGGCGACGGCCCACACGTGGCTGGTGAGCGGGAAGTGCCTGAGCCGCACGGCAAGACGGTCCCCGAACTTGTCGCGCAGCTCGTCGAGAAGCTCGAGCGCGTCGGAGCAGTCCGGGCAGGCCAGGTCGCACCACAGGTCGAGCAGGACCGCCCCCTCCTCGGTCCGTCGGGGATCCGGGGAGTCGACCTCGGTGAGCGTCACGACAGCCATGGCCGCGAGTCTGCCACTGCGTCCAGGACCTACCGGCGACACGGCCATTCGACCTTGACGAGCGCGCTGCCGGACGGGCTCGAGAGCGCGAGGTGGAGCACCGCGCGGCCGTGGTGCAGCGCGCCGTTCCGGCGGTCGCCGGGGGACGAGCGCCGGGTGCGGGGGCCCGGGTCGCCTTTGGTAGAGTCGCCGCCGCACCGGGCGTTTGGCGCAGTGGTAGCGCGCTTCGTTCACACCGAAGAGGTCACTGGTTCGAACCCAGTAACGCCCACCGATGCCGCCAGGTCCGTCCGTCGGAGCACCCCGACACACGGAGGGCGCTCACCCCCACGTCGACCACGTCACCGCTCGGCCCGTCCGCGCGCTTCGAATGCGTCGGTGGTCGGGCGTCTGTCGGCGTCCGTTCGGGTGCCGATGTTGACGGAGAGCGACCGTTCCGATGCGCTCCGAGCACGACACGCCGATGCTGTGAACGTCGTGTGAACTAATCCGGGAAATCCCTTCCGCCACGCTCCGTGTCGGCCTACAGTCCGATCCGTCGGCGCAGTGGGGCGCGGGTCAGCGTTTGACAAGGCGGGGTGTCGGGTGTCGGGCGTCGCTGCGGGGGACGAGGCGTGGGGAGACGAATCCTCGCGCACCGCGTCGTCGTGGTACCGGCCCGGTTCCCGCCAGCGCTTCGTCGCGTGCGTCACCAGCCTCGCCATGGTCCTCGGTCTCACCGTCGCGACGGCGAGCGTCGCGACCGCCGCACCGTCGGCCCCGAAGAGCCCGACGTCCACGTCGGCGACCCCCACCACGCCGGCACCGTCACGCGCGACCACGGTCTTCGTCACGCCCCTGCGCGCCGCGACGGTTCTCGCGGTCCCCACCGTCGACCCGACACGTGCACGTGCGCGCATCGAGCAGCTGCTGCGTCGCTACCAGAAGGTGCTGTCGACGACGCGCGTCGTACGACGTCCCGTCGGCGCCACCGCCAGCGGCAAGCCGGGCGCGACCGCGGGCAAGCCCGGCGCGCCGGCGCTGACGGCGCAGCAGAAGGCCGACGCCGCGAAGGCGGAGGCCGACCGGCGGCTCAAGGAGGCCCTCGACGCGCTGGCCAAGGCGCTGTCCACGAGCTCGTGCCAGACGGTCGGCGGGACGAACGGGTCGCAGGCGTCGATCTCGTGCCCGCTCGACAACAACGGCCAGGCCAGCATCAGCGGTGGGAACGCGAACACCACCGTCACCACGGCATCGCCGGCACCGTCGACGACCGCGGCCGCGACACCGACCGCGACATCGACCGCGACTCCGACACCGTCTCCGTCGACGACTCCCGATCCGCAGCCCACGCCGATGACCGCGGTCGCGCTGCCGACGGCGCCGGTGGACCCGGCGCAGGGCATCTCCGCGGCGCAGCTCGACGATGCCCTCGCCACCGCCCTGGCCGAGTGGTCGGCGGCCTTCCCGTCCGCGGACCTGTCCGCGGTGACGGCATCCGTCGGCGATCTCACCGGGACGACGCTGGGCGCGACCACGGGGGCGAGCATCGTCATCGACGCGGACGCCGCAGGCTGGGGCTGGGGCGTCGACTTCGCCGGTGACGACCCGACGTTGCACATGGACCTCGTGACGGTCGTCCGGCACGAGATCGGTCACGCTCTCGGCCTCGACCACGCGGCCGCGGGTCTCATGGCCGAGGACCTGGCGCCGGGCGAGACGCGGCTGATCGACGTCACGTCGCTCCCACTCGCGACGACGACCGACCCCACGACGACCGACCCCACGACGACCGACCCCACGACGACCGACCCCACGACGACCGACCCCACGACGACCGACCCCACGACGACCGACCCCACGACGACCGACCCGGCGGCGACCGACCCGCCCACGACGTCGGACCCCGCCGCGATCGACCCGGCGACGACGACCGACCCGGGGACCGCCGTCCCGCCCACGACGTCGGAGTCCGCGACGGGCGACACGACATCGTCCGACGCGACCGGCACCACGACGTCGACCGCCGACCTTTCGGGCATGTCGACTGCGACGTGGAGCGTCGACGGTGACGTCGCGACCCTCACCCTCGCCGCCGACGGCAGCACCGACGGCACGCTGAGCTACGACGCCGCGACAGGCTCGCTCGTCTACACCACGTCGGACGCGACCACGACGGTGTCGGCCGATGGCGTGGTCCACGTCCAGGTCCAGGGCGGTGCCGGAGACGACGCGGTCATGGTGGACCTCGCCGACGCTCCCGTCGGACTGGACGTCGTCGTCGACGGCGGCACAGGCTCCGACTCGGTGTCGCTCGCGGCCGACGCCGAGTCCTCGACGTACACGTCGTCGACCGACGGCTCGGTCCAGGTGGCCCGCGGCGGTGCCCAGGTCCGCACGCAGGGCGTCGAGACCGTCGTCGACGGACCGTCCGGCAGCGTCTCGCTCGGGGCCGACGGTGCCAGCCTGGAGATCGGACCCGACCCCGACCGACCCGGCCACGTGCTCGTCTCCGGACTGTTCGGCTCGGTGTTCTCCTTCGCCGCACCGCTGCTCCGCGCCGTCCTCGACGCCGGCACCGGCGGCGTCCGACTCGTCGGGGATGTCCTGCTCCGGTCCACCGGGGCCGACCTCGTCGTCCGCGGCCGCTCCATCCACGTCCTCGACGGCGTCACGGTCGACACCCGTGGGTCGACGCGCATCGGCGACATCACGCTCTCCGCGCACGACGAGGGCGACGGCACCGACGCCGACACCTCGGCCGCGGTGGACGTCCGCGGCGCCACCCTGCTCGGCGGCGCGGTCAGCCTCCTCGCGCGGTCGGCCAGCAGTGGCAGCGCCGCGGGCGCCGGTGCGGATGTGCGCGGCGCGTCGTCCGCATCGGTCGTCGTCGTCGACTCGCGCATCGAGTCCGCGTCGGACGTCAGCCTGGTGGCCGACTCGTCGGCGGCGGGCTCCGCGGTGGCCGGCGGCTCCGCGCCGGGCGTCCATCTCGCGAACGTGACCCTCGTGAGCCGGGCGCTCGCCCGCCTCGGCGGTGCCAGCAGCGTCCGGGCCGCGGGCGGCCTGCGGGTCAACGCGGTCAACCGCACCGATGCGACCGCCACGGCCGGCCCGGCGTCCGGGGCGGGCGTGGCCACCGCCTCCGTCGAGCGCTCAACCGAGGCGTCCGTCGACGGTGGGAGCGCTGCCGGGATCGCGGCCGCGTCGGTCGACGTGGCGGCGAGCTCGAGCGGCTCGCTCACCGTGACGTCAGCCGGTACGGCGGACGGCCCCGTGCCGTCGCCGTACGCGGTGACCGCCGGGCTGGCGGCCACGACCGACGGCCCCATGACCGCGGCGAGCGCGATCGGCTTCGGCCGCACCCTCGGCCGGACCGTCGCCTCGCTCGTCGGCGCTCCCGGCGGCGGCCTCGTGATCCTGACCCCGGGCGGGCTGACCGTCTCGGCGTCCGGCTCGGGGGACTCCCGCGTCGCGGCGTCGTCGTCGGTCGCCGGGTCCGCCGCGGCGCTCGGCATCCAGCAGCTGCTGACCCGCGCCTACCTCGACGGAGCCCTCGCGCTCACGGGGCCGTCGCTCGCCGTTGCGGCGTCCACCCCGTCCGCCGGGATGCACGTCGACTCCTCGGCAACGGGTGCCGGGGCCACGGCGCTGACGGTCGCGGTCAACCGGCTCGAGACGAACGCCGGGGTGCTGACCGGCGCGTCGGCATCGCTCGACGGGACCGTCGGCCTCACGTCGACGTCCGCCGCAGACACGACGGCGAACGGCGCGTCGGGTGACGCCGGCCGCGCCCTGGTGATCGCCGTCGTCGACGACTCGACCGCGAGCTCGCTGGGCGACGACTCGTCGGTGACCGGCGCGGGCGACCTCGCGTCCGTCGCGACCGCGACCGACACGTCGCGCGCCTCGGCCCCGGGCCGGGCGGGCAGCGTCATCCTCGTCTCCACGGTCACGACCTCGTCGCTGCTCGGCTCGGGCGGGAGCCTGAACCTGGCCGGCGACCTCGACGTGTCCGCGAGCCAGACCGCGTCGGCCGTCAGCACAGCGACGTTCTTCGCCGTCACGATCGGACGCCACACGGTCCGGGTGACGACGCTGCGCGCCATCGCGGCGACCGGGTCGGTCGAGCTGTCGGCGTACGGGTGGACCTCGACGTCGGCCCTCGTCACCCCGTGGCCGGCGGCGGGGCTCGCGAACCTCGGCGACCTGCTCTCCCGGCTGAACCTCGCCGCCGACGCGGCCGCGGCGCGGGGCGCGGCGCGCGGTCCCGGGCAGCTCGCCGTGCCGGCGGCCGCCTCGGTCGACGTCGGTGCCGCGGCCATCGACGACGTCCTGGCCGACGTCTCCGCGACCGTTCCGCCCGACCTCCCGCTGGACTCCGGCGGACCGGTGCGCGTGCCCGTGGACTCGATCGCCGCGGCGACCTCGGCGGTCGCCTCCGGCGGGCACGGCCTCGCGGTCGGCCCGGCCGTCGCCCTCACCCTGGGCCGCATCTCCGGTCTCGCCCGCGTGTCCGCGAACGTCGTCGCCGGCGGCGACCTGACCGTCCGGGCAGGGCGCGGCCCACCAGCGGCCGACACCATCTCCGCAGCAGGACCCGTCTCCACCACGCTCGTCTCCCGCTCGCTCGTCGCGACCCTCGACGGCACCGCGACCTTCACCACCCCGACCGCATCGGCCCGCGTCCTGTCCGACGCCGCGGCCCCCGCGCAGCTGCCGGCCTTCGCGCCGCCCGCGGGCTCGGTCCTCGTCTCCGCCGCTCTCGGCGGCACGGTCACCGTCGGAGCCGCGACCCTCACGTTCGCCCCGGGCGCGCTGCCGGCCGACGCGTGGGTCCACGTCACCGAGACGCACCGCGGTGTCACCGGCCTGCTGCTGTCCTCGGCGGTCTTCGACCTCGTCGCCTACGACGCGCGCACCGGCGCACTCATCGAGAGCTTCCGGTCGGCCCCGCGCCTCACCATCGGCGTGGGCGGTGGTGCGGCCGGTTCGACCATCTACTACCTCGACCCCTCGGGTCGCATCGAGGCCATCCCGACGACCGTCGACACGTCGGCGGGCACCGTCACCGCGCTCCTGCCGCACTTCAGCGCGTACGGCGCGGGGTCCCCCCTCGCCGGACTCGCGGCGCCGATCATCAGCGCGCTGCAGCAGTACCTCGCCGACGCGGTCGCCGAGCCGCGCACGCAGACCCTGAGCGACGTCGACCTGTCCGTCCTCACGGTCGTCGCGCCGACGATCTCCTTCGCCGGCATCACCGGGACGACCGACCACTACACGACGAGCGTCTCGATCAGCGCGACGATCACCGTCAACCTCACGGTCGGCGGGCGCGCGATCACCGGAACCGCCGGTCTCACCGGGACCTACGTCGTCAGCGACCAGGCCCTCGATGCCGGGACGTTCGGCCTCACCCTGACGAACCTGCACCTCGGCATCGCCGACGTCGTGGTCCTCGACGCGGCGTCGGCCTCCCTCACGCAGACGTCGGACACCGATGTCGCCGTGTCGGCCACCTCGGTCACCGCCTCGTTCAACGCCCCCGGCGGTCCGTCGCTGCAGCTGTCCGCGACGTCGCTCGACCTGCTCCTGCGCAAGGGCACGGCGAACAGCGCGGCGCTGCGCATCGCCGGGGGAACGGTCAGCCTGACAGGCGTACCGCAGGTCGCGGTCTCCGGCACCGGCTGGACGCTCGTCTACAACGGCACCGGCGGCGCGGTGTCCCTCGGCACCCCGGCGACGTCCGTGCCCGCGACGCCCGAGCTCGCGCTCTCCGGCGACGCGTCGATCACGGTCCTCGGACAGCCGATCGCCGGCTCCTTCGTGGTGACCCGCAGCGGAGACAACCTCTCGCTCGCCGTCACGAACCTCGCGCTTACCCTCGGCGACCTGACCGCTCCTGCCGTCGGCGCGACCGGCAGCGCCACGCTGACGATCACCCCGGCCGGGACGAGTGGCTCCGGGACCCTCGCCCTCACCGTGCCGAGCCTCGGACTCCTCGGCACGACGCTGGGCTTCACGGTCAACACGACCGACGCCGTCGTCGCGACCATCGCGGCCAAGAGCCTCACCGTCAGCGCGACGCTGCTGACCCTCTCGGTGGCCGGCGTCTCCGTGCAGGCCGACGTGACGGCGGAGCGGGTCGTCACGTCGGGCACCACCGTCACCCGGGTGACCCTGGCGAACGGGCAGCTCTCGATCGGCAGCCTCCTCTCGCTCCAGAACGTGGCCGGCAGCCTGCAGGTGTCGGCGGCCGGCATCGCCGGGACGATCAGCGGCGACGTCGTCACCGCGCTCACCGGCACGTTCGCGGTGAACGGGACCGTCTCGGTCGCGGTGAACACGACCTCTACGGCCGTCGGCTCGCTGCCGGCCGGTCCCTACCTCCGCGTCGAGGTCGACAACGCCGTCGTCACGGTCGGCAGCCAGACGATGACCGCGGACCTCGCGTTCGAGAAGGTGGACGGCAAGGTCCGCGTCGGCGTGGCCGACGCCTCGCTGACGATCCGGGCCGGCAGCAGCACGATCGCCTCGCTCTCGGGCGGGTCCGGCGTCCTGCTGCTGCTCTCGACCGGCGAGTACGCCGGACAGGTGGCCGGCACGGTCGCGGTCACCGTCCCGGGCGTCACGGCCACCGGATCCCTCCTCGTCCAGCTGAACACCGGGTCCGCCGAGGTCGACGAGACGTTCCTGCTCGCCGGGGTCAGCACCACGCTGCACCTCGCCGGCGGGCCCTATCTGCGGGTCGCCGGCACGGGCATCACCCTCACCGTCCTCGGGCAGACGTCGCTGACCGGCGACGTCGAGGTCGTCAAGGGCGTCTCGTCCACCACCATCACGGTGCGCAAGGCGCAGCTCGTCCTGGCCGACGGGCTGGCGACGTTCAGCTACGTGCCTGCCCACGACGCCGAGCCGGACACCGTGCTCACGCTCACCGCCGACGCCGCAGGCGTCGACGGCAGCCTGACCGGCACCCTGTCGCTGGCCGTGCCGCAGGTGACGCTGACGGGGACGATCAGCGCCCAGTTCAACACCCGAGCCGGTCACGAGCTCCTCCGCGTCGGCGGCGCGAACCTCGACCTCACCGTGGCCGGGCAGACCCTCTCCGGCGAGGTGTGGCTGGAGCGCTCCGGCTCGGCGGGGGCAGCCGTCGTCACCGTCACGCTCACCGGCGTAGGGCTGACCATCGGCGGCGGCGCAGTGACGGTCGGCAGTGCGAGCGGGACCTTCACCGTCGCGCCGGACGGGGTGGCGGGCTCGGTGTCCGCGACGGCGACGGTGGCGCTCAACGGCCTGCTCTCCGCGACCGGGCTGGCCGTGTCGGTGTCGGTGAACACCCGGCCGACGGCGGTCGAGCTGAGCAGCACGGTCACGCTCCCGGCCGGTCCCTACACGCGGGTCGAGATCACCGCCGACACGTCGAACCCGATCACGCTCGCCTCGTTCGGCACGCTCACCGGGGCCGTCTCGGTGCAACGGTCGCAGGCGGAGGGCCAGCCGTCCGCAGTCACGGTCGTGGCCTTCGCCGACGCGGCGATCACGCTGACCGGCGCGGCGAGCGCCGGCATCGACCACGTGAACGGCGTACTGGTGCTCAAGGGCGCGGGCTTCGCCGGCTACGTGAGCGGCCGCGCCACGGCCGCGCTCAGCACCCCGAACTTCTCCGGCAGCATCGGCGCCAACGTCCTGGTCCGCGGTAACACCACCGGCGGAGCCGTCGACGAGGTGGCCGTCGTCGGCGGCCAGGAGATCCACATCCAGTACGCCGCGGACCTGCCCCTCACCGTCTCGCTGACCGGCGCCAAGATCGTCATCGGCGACTACGTCTACGTCGAGGGCGACGTCACCTACGACAGCAGCGGGCGCTTCGCGGGGCGCAACCTCACGGTGTTCGCGGGTGACGGGCCGTACTCCTTCGACGACGGCAGCATCAACCCCGTCGCCCGTGGCCTGCTCATCACGAACGCCTCCGTCGGCGTGATCCGGTTCGGCACCGGCACCTACACGTACGCGCTCACCGTCCAGGGCGACGTCGCCCTCGTCGGGTTCGACGGCGTCACGGTGAGCGGCACGATCCGTGTGCGCGTGAACCAGCAGACCGTCGTCGTCGACCCAACCGACATCGACTTCGGCGACGGCGCAGGGTCGGTCACCGTCGCCTTCGGCGCGGGCGAGGTCGCGACCGGCACGACGCCGTTCGTCTCGGTGGCCGGGATCGGCCTCACGGTCGCCGTCGCAGACCAGTCCTTCACCGCCGACCTGTCGTTCACCAAGGTGACAGGCGGCTTCAGCGTCACCGTGGCGAACCTCGCGCTCGAGCTCACCGACGGCGGGACGCCGCTCGCCTCGTTCACGAACGGCGTCGGGACGCTGGCGATCGACGCGACAGGCGTCGCCGGGTTCCTCACCGGCACGGTCGCGGTCACCGTGCCCGACGTGTCGCTGAGCGGCACGATCCTGCTCGAGGTCAACACCCGGCCGACCTCGCTGATGCTCGACCCGGGCGTCGACATCAACGGGGACGGCACGTACTCGTTCAACCCGCTCGACACGGTGCTCGACGACGTGGTCGTGCTGCCGGCCGGACCGTATGTGCGCCTCGTCGGGCTGAACATCGGGCTCACCGTGGCCGGCCAGGTCCTCACCGCCGAGCGGCTCGAGGTCGAGCGGACGACATCCGGCGGCGCCACGGTCACGCGCGTCACCGTTGCCGGCGGGACCCTGGACCTCGCCGGGGGCGATCTGGTCGTCGACCAGGTCGAGGGCTTGCTCGTCGTCTCGGCTTCCGGCGTCGCCGGCCGGCTGTCGGCGCACGCGACCACGACCATCACCGGGCTGTCGCTGGGCACCGTGTCGCTGACGGTCAACTCGGGCGGCACCGCGGTCGGCGACATCCCGGCCGGACCGTTCCTCCGGCTCGAGGTCGTCGGCGCCGGGCTCGACCTCGGGGGTCAGCACCTCAGCGCCGACCTCGCCTTCCAGCGGAGCACCGCAGCCGACGGAACCGTGGTCACGGTCGCGGTCGTCACGCACCTCACCCTGGTGGTGAGCGCCGGAACCAGCCCGGTCCTGAGCATCACCGACGGCTCGGGCCTCCTCCTCGTCACCGGGACGGGCGTCGCCGCCGACGTCGCCGGCACCGTCGCCCTCTCCGTGCCCGGCGTGAGCCTCGGCGGGTCGCTGCGGATCCAGGTGAACTCCACCGGCGCGCTGGTCAACCAGACCGTCACGGTGGCGGGGGAGGACCTCGCGCTCGTCCTGCCGGCCAACAGCCCGGGTACGCCGTACGCCAAGGTCGTCGGCACGGGCGTGACCCTGGGCGTGCTCGGCCAGCAGCTGTCCGGCGACATCGCGGTCGTCACCGACGGGACGACGACCACGATCGACGTCACCGACGCGTCGCTCGTCCTCGGCGGCGGGCTGCTCTCGGTCACCGGCGCTTCGGCGCACCTGACGGTCCACGCCACCGGGCTCGCCGGAACGTTCAGCGGTTCGGTCGAGTTCGGCGTGCCGGGCATCTCCCTCGCCGCCACGGTGACGGTGTCGATCGACACGCGTCCGAGTGCGACCGTGCCGCTCGTGGTCACCGCCACCGGTGTCGACGTGACGGTCGCGGGTCAGCGCCTGCACGGCGACATCAGCGTGGTCTCCTCCACCGCTGCCGACGGCAGCGCCGTCCTCAAGGTTGCCGTCGCCAACACCGACTCCGCGACGTCGTTGCTGACCCTCACCACCGGCAGCACGACGATCGTCGACGTCAAGGACGCCACGGGTCAGCTGCTCATCACGTCCGCGGGCGTCGCGGGCGCGCTCACCGTGACCAGCCTGACGGTGACGCTGCCGGGCCTCACCGTGACGACCGGCGTCGTCCGGGTCGAGGTCAGCACGATCGCGACGCCGGTCGACGAGACGTTCACGCTGGGCGCGGTCGACACGCCGTTGTCCCTGCCGGCCGGGCCGTTCGTCCGGGTCGAGCTCGTGAGCCTCGACATCGCCGTCGTCAACCCGGGCAGCAACAGCGGCACGGCCCACCTGTCCGGGAACTTCGCCTTCGAGAGCCGTGGCACCGGGACCGGCTCCCGCGTCGTGGTCGGGGTCACCGGTCTCACCGTGAGCGGGATCCCCGCCGTGTCGCTGACCGAGGGCGAGGGCGCCTTCGTGGTCCTCGGCACCGGTATCGCCGGCTACGTGACGGGCAAGGCGGCGCTGTCGATCCCGGGCGCTGACGCCTCCGCCACGGCGTTGCTCAGGTTCAACACCACGACCGACCAGGTCGACGAGTCCATCACGGTGGCCGGTCGCGTCCTCGCCATCAAGTTCGCCACCGGCGACGTCTTCGACGTGACGCTGTCCAACGCGGCGCTGCGCATCGGCGACTTCGTCACCATCGAGGGCAGCGTCACGTTCCAGACGTCCGGCAGCGACCAGGTCTTCGCAGGCACCGGCCTCACCGTCTTCCTCGGCCAGGGCCCGTACCGGCTGGCTTCCGGCGAGCTCAACCCGCTGGCCGTCGGTGTCGCGCTCACCAACGGCACGGTCGGCCTGGTCAAGCGCGGCACGACCGGGGCCGAGACCTACGCGCTCGTGGCCGGTGGCACCGTGAGCCTCGTCGGGGTCGAGGGCGTCGTCCTCGCCGGCGACGTCGAGGTCCGGGTCAACACCCTCGGCGCCCCGATCACCACGTCGATCGAGATCCCGGGCAGCACCGAGCCGCCGGTCGTCGTGTCGTTCGCGACCGCCGCCGGCGTCAAGCAGTTCCAGGCGGTCGGCGCCACGCTGCAGGTCGGCGGCCAGAGCCTCGTCGGCACCTACTCCTTCGAGCTCAGCGCCACCGGCGAGACCGTCGTCGTCGCGACAGGCGTCAGCGCCTCGCTCGGCGGCGCGGTCACCATCGCCGACGGCAGCGCGGCGTTCGTCGTCGGCCCGGACGGCGTCGTCGGGCAGGTCGGCGGCGGCGTGTCGCTCACCGTCCCCGGGGTCGCGTTCTCCGGCACCCTCCGCGTCGCCGTGAACACCACGACCGCCGCGGTCAGCCGCACGCTGACCGCCGGCGGCACGACGATCCTGCTCGACCTGCCCGCCGGCCCCTACCTGCAGGTCGAGGGCACCGGGATCTCGCTCACCATCGCCGGCCAGACGATCAGCGCGGACCTCTCGGTCACCCGCGGCACGAACGCCGACGGCCCGGTCACGCTGCTGGCGCTGGCCAACGTCAACGTGGCCTTCGGTACGGGCGCGACGTACGGCGTGCGGCTCAGCGACGGATCGGGCCTGCTGGTCGTCACGTCGGCCGGGGTCGCGGGTCGCCTCTCGGGCACGCTCGCGGTGTCGCTGCCCGCCGGCATCAGCCTCTCGGGCAGCCTCGCGCTCGCCATCAACAGCACCCCGTCGCGCGTCACCGAGTCCGCGACGGTCGGCACCACCACGGTGTCCGTCGACGTGCCGGGCGGTCCCTATGTGCGCTTCGACGGCACCGGGATCACCCTCACCGTGCTCGGCCAGTCGCTGAGCGGCGACCTGAGCATCGAGCGGAGCACGTCGTACGGTGCCGACAAGGTGCCGGGTGGTGGCGACGACGTCACGGTGCTCAAGGTGGCCGTCGCCCACGTGTCGGTGTCCCTCGGGGGCGTCCTCAGCGTGACCGAGGGCTCGGCGCTCGTCCTCGTCCGCGGCGACGGCCTCGCGGGCCGCATCACCGGCACCATCGCGCTGACCGTGCCGCAGGTGTCCCTGTCCGGCAGCCTCGCCGTGGAGATCAACACGACGGCGTCGGCGATCGACGAGTCGTTCCTCGCGGCCGGAGCTGCGGCGCCGCAGAGCCTCGTGCTCACCGTCCCCGGGCCCTACGTCCGCGTCGTCGGTACCGGTGTCACCCTCACCGTGGCCGGCCAGAGCCTCGCCGCGGACGTCCAGGTCGTCCGCCAGCTCGACGCCGCGGGGCAGCCGGTCGTGCGGGTGCGGCTCGAGAACCTGGCGCTGCGCCTCGGCGGCACGCCGGCCGCGCCGATCGTCACCGTCACGCAGGCCGCGGGCTCGGTCGGCGAGCTCGTCCTCGCGAGCGACGGCCTCGCCGGGCACCTCGCCGTCACCGTGGCGGTCGCGGTGACCGGGGTGACCCTCACCGGCGCCATCGCCCTCGACGTGAACACCCGACCCGTGGCCGCCGTCGTGAGCACCGGTGCGTCGACCACGACCACGCTCCCGGCCGGCCCCTACCTGCGGGTGAGCGGCGACACCGTCTCGCTCACGGTCCTGGGCCAGACCCTCGCCGGGTCCTTCGTGGTCGAGCAGGTGACCGGCGCCGGCGGTGCCAAGGTCGTCCGTCTCGGCGTCTCCGGCGGGACCCTCGACCTGCTCGGCTCCACGGTCCGCGTCACCGGCGTGACAGGTCTCGTCGTCCTGACCCCGACGGGTGCGGCTGCCGACTTCTCCGCATCGCTGTCGCTCAGCGGCATCGCCGGGTTCGCCCTCTCCGGCGCCCTCCGGCTCCAGGTGAACACGACCGGCACGGACGTGAACCAGTCCCTGCAGGTCGGCGCCCAGACCGTCTCGCTGGCGCTGCCCGCGGGCCCCTACCTGCGCGTGGTCGGCACCGGCATCACCTTGGCGATCGGCGACCTCACCCCGCAGACCCTCCGGGCCGACGTCGCGGTCGAGCGCGTGACGGTCGCCGGCGTGTCGAAGGTCCGGGTCTTCGCCACGAACGTGAGCGCGGCGATCGGCGACGGCACCCGCACGATCGTCACGCTGTCCGACGGCGAGGCGCTCGTCCTGCTCACCGCCGGCGGCGTCGCGGCGAGCGCGCGCGGCACGCTCGCGGTGACCGGCGTCCCCGGCGTGACGGCCTCCGGCACCCTCGCCGTCGAGCTCAACAACACCTCGGGTCCGGTCGACGAGACGTTCACCATCAACGGGCTCACGAAGACGCTCACGTTGGCCGCCGGAAGCCTCGCGGTCCGCGGCACGGGGATCACGCTCGTCGTCGCCGGCCAGTCGCTCTCGGCCGACATCACGATCACGCGGGAGACCGACGCGGTCACGGTCTCTATCGCCAACGGCTCCCTGTCCATCGGCACCGCGACCACGCCGCTGCTCACCGCCACCGCCATCGCCGGCTCCTTCACCATGGCGGGCACGGGGACGAAGAAGGGCCTCAAGGGCTCGATCTCCGCGACGATCGTGCTCGGCGTCCCGTCGGTCAGCCTGTCCGGCTCGTTCCAGCTCACGGTCGACACCACGGGCGGGAGCTCGCTGGTCCGGCTCGAGACGGCGTCGTCCACCACCGCCGCGCTGACGATCGCCGGCGTCACCGTGACCGCGGGATTCTCGTTCCAGCGAGTCACGGTCGGGACCCGGACCGTCGTCGACGTGACCGTGACCAACCTGTCGACCACCTTCGGCGGGATCGTCAGCATCACCGGCTGGAGCGGCTCGCTGCGCATCGCCCCCGAGGGCGTGTCGGCGTACTTCACGGGGACTGCGACGTTCACGCTCGGCAGCGCCGTCTCGCTGACCGGCGGGACAATGAGCCTGCAGATCAACAACGCGACCGTGCCGGTGACCGTGCCGGACGGTGGCTCGGGCACCGTGACGCTCCCGGCCGGCCCGTTCGTGCAGATCGAGGTGAAGGGGGCGTCGCTCGTCGCGGGCGGCTTCAGCTTCGGCGGGACCGGCAGCACGTTCCTGTTCAGCAAGGGCACGCGGCCTGGCTTCACCGCGTCGTCGCTCTCCGCCCTCGGCACGGCGTCGGTCTCCGTGGCCACCGGCGACGTCGACGGCGACGGGACGCTCGACGTCGTGCAGGGCACGGCGTCCGGCGCGGTCGTCTACCTCGGCACCGGCCCCAACGCCTTCGCCAGCGGTATGCCGCCGTACTCCGGCGGCAGCGGCACCGTGGTCGGGGCGCGGCTGTTCGACGTCACCGGGGACGGGCTCGCGGACCTGGTGGTGCTGCGCGCCGGGCAGAGCGCCGTCTACGAGAACCTCGGCCGTGTGGCGAGCGCTTGGCTCGGGTTCCGCGCGACGCCCGCCCTGCTCACCACCGCCGACGCGACCTCCGTGGCCGCGGGCGACCTCAACAATGACGGCCTGGCCGACCTCGTCGTCGTCGGCGCGCGCGCGGCCACACCGGGCGCGGACAGCCTCGTGTTCAGCGCCCGCACGAGCACCACCACGGCCGACGACGGCTCCTCCACCACGTCGCCCGTGTCGATCTCGGCCACCGGCACGACGCTCACGGTCACCGACACCACCGGGTTCCCGACGAGCGGCACGCTGCTCGTCGGCGCGGAGCGGA
>JAJXTD010000234.1 GCA_021784035.1 Actinomycetes bacterium
GGTTCCCCGTGGTCGGCGTCGTCGGGGGCGGCCAGCTCGCCCGCATGCTGCAGCAGCCGGCGATCGCCCTCGGGATCGGCCTGCGCGTGCTGGCGACGTCGATCGAGGAGAGCGCGGCGCAGGCCGTCCGCGACGTGCGGATCGGCCGGCACGACGACCTCGAGGCGCTGCGCGCGTTCGCCGCCGGGTGCGACGTCGTCACGTTCGACCACGAGCACGTGCCGCCGGCGTACCTCGAGGTGCTCGAGGCGGAGGGCGTCGCCGTGCGGCCCGGACCCGGCGCGCTCGTCCACGCGCAGGACAAGATCGTGATGCGCGAGGCGCTGACCGCGGCCGGCGTGCCGTGCCCGGTGTGGGCCGAGGTCACCACGCCGCAGGAGGTCGCCCAGTTCGCCGAGACGGTCGGGTGGCCGGTCGTGCTCAAGACGTCGCGCGGCGGCTACGACGGCCGCGGCGTGTGGCTGCTCGGCGACGTCGAGGCGGTGCACGACCTCATGACGTCGACCACGCTCGCGCCGGGCGCGCGCTGGCTCGCCGAGGAGCGCGTCGACTTCGTGCAGGAGCTGTCGGCGCAGGTGGCCCGCAGCCCGCACGGCCAGGCGGTGGCGTACCCGGTCGTCCGCACGGTGCAGACCGACGGCATCTGCACCGAGGTGGTCGCCCCCGCCCCCGGTCTCACCGACGACGAGGCGGTGGCCGCGCAACGCGCCGCGCTCACGGTGGCCGGAGCCCTCGACGTCGTCGGGATGCTCGCGGTCGAGATGTTCGAGACCCGTGACGGCCGCGTCCTGGTCAACGAGCTCGCGATGCGCCCGCACAACTCCGGGCAC
Source organism: Actinomycetes bacterium (assembly GCA_021784035.1). Taxonomy (GTDB): domain Bacteria; phylum Actinomycetota; class Actinomycetes; order S36-B12; family CAIYMF01; genus Longivirga. Next base: position 831 of record JAJXTD010000234.1, read on the forward strand.
TGGTCCATCGACGGCGCGGTGACGTCGCAGTTCGAGAACCACCTCCGCGCGGTGCTCGACCTCCCGCTCGGCGACCCGTCCGCGGTGGCGCCGTACGCCGTGATGGTCAACGTCCTCGGCGGCGACAAGGGCGACATGTACCACGCCTACCTGCACTGCATGGCGCGCGACCCCGGGCTGAAGATCCACATGTACGGCAAGGACGTGCGGCCGGGGCGCAAGCTCGGGCACGTCACCGTCGTGGGGGACGACCTCGACGACCTGATCGCGCGGGCGCGCCACGCGGCCGACTACCTCACCGGAGTCATCGATGAGTGACAGCGCAGCGACCCCCGTCGTCGGCATCGTCATGGGCTCGGACTCGGACTGGCCCACGATGCAGGCCGCGGCGGTCGTGCTCGCGGAGTTCGGCGTCGCCCACGAGGTCGGAGTCGTCTCCGCGCACCGCATGCCCGAGGAGATGGTCGAGTACGGCCGCACCGCGGCCGACCGCGGGCTGCGCGTGGTGATCGCCGGCGCCGGCGGCGCCGCGCACCTGCCGGGCATGCTCGCCGCGCTCACCCCGCTGCCGGTCGTCGGCGTACCCGTGCCGCTGGCGAACCTCGACGGGCTCGACTCGCTGCTGTCCATCGTGCAGATGCCGGCCGGCGTGCCCGTGGCCACCGTGGCGATCGGCAACGCGCGCAACGCGGGGCTGCTCGCCGTCCGGATCCTCGCGACCGCCGACGACGAGCGCGGCCTCGCCCTGCGCGCCCGGATGCGCGACTTCCAGGCCGAGCTCAACGCGATCGCGACCGCGAAGGGCGCCGCCCTCCAGGCCTCCCTGCACCCCCCCGTTTCCGGGTGAAGGTGCCCCGAACTGCGCTAGAAGCAGCCGTCGCTCCCCAGCACCAGCGCCCGTGGGGCGGCCGGGAGGCGGCGACGTGACCCCGCGCCGCGCCGTCCTCGCGGCGATCGCCGTGTACGCCGTGGCCCGGGCCGCCTCGTTCGTGGCGGTCCTCGTCGCCGCGCGGGACTCCGCCCAGCCCGTCCTCGACCTGCTCACGAAGGCCGACGGGCTGCGCTACCTCGCGATCGCCGCCGACGGCTACCCACCGCCTCCGCCGATCGGGCCCGACGGCGTCTACGTGAGCACGACGAACCTCGCCTTCTTCCCGCTCTACCCGGCGACGATCCGGCTGTTCTCCTGGGCGATGGACCCGCGTGCGGCAGCCGTCGTCGCGGCGCTGGTCGCCGGGCTCGTCGCGACCGTGCTCATCGCCCTCTGGGCGGTCCCGCGCGTCGGTACGTCGGGTGCGGTCGTCCTCGTCGGCGTGTGGAGCCTGTGGCCCTCGTCCGTGGTGCTCGGGATGGGCTACTCCGAGTCGCTGTTCGTCGCCGCCGCCGCGGGCACCCTGCTCGCGCTCCAGCGGGGCCGCTGGGTGTGGGCCGCGTTCGCGTGCGCCCTGGCCGGTCTCACCCGCCCCACCGGCGCAGCGCTCGTCGCCGCGCTGCTCGTCGCGCTCGTCGTACGCCGTCCGCCGCTGCGGTCGTGGCTGCCGGCCGCGCTGCTCGCGCCCGTCGGGCTGCTCGTGTCACTGGGCCACGTCGCCGTCGCCACCGGACGGCTCGACGGCTGGTTCTGGCTGGAGAGCACGGTGTGGCGCAGCGGCTTCGACGGCGGCCGGTCGACGGTCACGAACGCCGTGCACGCCTTCACCGGCACGAGGGACCAGCGCGTCGCGCCGTACGTCGTGGCCGCTGTCGTCTGTGTCGTCGCGGTGGTGCTGCTCGTGGCGCTGCTGGCGAGCCGTCCGCCGGTGGAGGAGGCGGTCTACGCCGTGCTCGCGACCGCGATGGCGTTGGGCGGCGTCGGCTACTTCCACTGCAAGCCGCGGTTCCTCGGCGTCGTGCTGCCCCTCTTCGTCCCACCCGCCCGGTGGCTCTCCCGGCTGCCGGTGCCCGCGCTGCTCGTGCTCGGTGCGGGTGCGCTCGCGCTGTCCGCGTGGTGGAGCGCGTGGTTCGTCGTGACCTGGCCCTACTCGGTCTGACCGAGCCGCCGCCACTCGATGGCCGGGCAGCGGTCCATGACGACCTCGAGCCCGGCATCCCGGGCCCGGCGCGCCGCGGCCTCGTCGACGACGTCGAGCTGCAGCCACACCGCCTTCGCGCCGATCGCGATCGCCTGGTCGACCACGGCGCCGACGCGCGAGGAGTTCACGAAGCAGTCGACGACGTCGATCGGCCCGATCTCGAACACGGCGTCGGCGAGCGTCGCGTAGCCGCGCTCCCCGTGCACCGTGCGGGCCGTGGGATGGATCGGCACGATCCGCTTGCCGCGCGACTGCAGGACCCGGGCGACGCCGTACGCCGGTCGGATGCGGCTGTCGGACAGGCCGACGACGGCCCAGACCGACGTGTCGCGCAGGATCGAGCGGACGCGCTCGTCGTCGCCGTACAGGTCGGGGTCGCGGGCCACGGGTCGAGGCTATGTCGTCCGGTGCCCACGCACCCGTCGGGAGTGCCTCAGCGCCAGGCGTTCGGGCGGCCCAGCGCCCGGACGTCCCAGCCGGCCCGCACGTAGGCCGCCGAGTCCAGGACGTTGCGCCCGTCGAGGATCCGCCGGTGCGCGACGACCTCGCCGAGCTTCTCGGGGTCGAGCGCGCGGTACTCCGCCCACTCGGTGAGGTGCAGCACGGCGTCGGCGTCCCGACACGCCTCGAGCGCGTCGTCCACGTACTCCGGGCCGGGGCGGTTGCGCCGCGCGTTGTCCAGCGCCTTCGGGTCGTGCACGCGGACGGCCGCCCCCAGCCCGTGCAGGGTGTGCGCGACGTCGAGCGCGGGGGAGTCGCGGATGTCGTCGCTGTCCGGCTTGAACGCCGCGCCGAGCACCGCGATCCGCGCGCCGGTGATGTCGCCGCCGAGCAGCTCGGTGGTGACCTCCACCGCGCGGTGGCGGCGACGCAGGTTGATGTCGTCGACGTCGCGCAGGAAGGCGAGCGCCTGGTCGACGCCGAGCTCCTCGGCCCGGGCCATGAAGCCGCGCAGGTCCTTGGGCAGGCAGCCGCCGCCGAAGCCGAGGCCGGCCT
>JAJXTD010000235.1 GCA_021784035.1 Actinomycetes bacterium
CGAGGCGGCGAAGCACTCCATGGGCGTCATCCTGCCCTGGGGGCGAGCGCGAATGCCGGTGATCCTTCGCGGTTGTGCGGAGGGGGCGCACCTCGGACTGGTCACGTTCCGTAGCCCACGCGGCAGGCCCACCTTCCCCCGAACCTGGCTGGCCGGGGCCAGGAAAACCTTCCATTTACTCGTGTTTGCCTGCGTTTGGGCTTGACAACGTATAGCACAGGCGTATCATGTGTCCATGAGCTCAGCCCCGTGCCCGTCGGCCTCGCCGGTGGATGCGGGGCTGCGTCGTGCGGTGGCGCGGACGCGGGCCCGGGCGTGGAGCGAGGGCCCCCCGGTGGGTCGGATGCAGGTGCGCGAGCCCGAGGTCGGGGTGGTGCTGACGGGTCCGTGGTCCCACGCGGAGTCGGCCTTGTCCCGCGAGCGGGCGGCCCGGTTCGCGCGTCGGGTCGCGGCGCGGAAGCGGCTGCGGGCGGCGCTCGAGGTCCCGGTCACGTCCGAGTCGGTCCCCGGTCTGGTGGCCGACCTGGTCGCGCTGCAGGACGCGGCCGACGCCGGCGTGCTGGGCCCGGCGGACCTGCTGGCGCGGCTGCGCCTGGCCGACCGGGTCGCGTCGTGGGCGGCGGCGCACGCGTCGGCCGCGCTGGCGGACTACGCCGGTCCCGCGGGGCCCGACGACGCGGTGGGTGAGCTCGCGCAGGCGCAGGTCCGCCGCGACCGGCACCTGCGCCTGGAGGTCCGGGTCGCGCGCGGGATCTCCGACGACGCCGCGGGTCGCGACATCGATGCGGCGCGGCGCCTGGCCGCGGACCTGGCGCCGGTCCGGGCGGCCTGGAGCCGCGGCGAGGTGTCGTCCCGGCACGTGGCCGTGGTCCTGGACCGGACCCGCCTGTGCGGCGCGGACCTGACCGCGGCGGTGCTCGACCGGGTCGGGGCGCGCCTGGTCTCGACGTCGGCGAACCGCATCGGTGCCGTGATCACCGCGGCGCTCGCGGGGCTCGACCCGGCCGGTCAGGCCGACCGGGCCCGGACCGCCCGCCGCCACGACGTCGGGGTCCACTACCGCGGGCTGCCGGACGGTCTGGCGCAGATCGTCGCGACCCACCGGGTCGAGGACGCCCGGGCGATCATGGAGCTGGTCGACGACACCGCGGACCGCCTGCTCGCGCACCGCCGCGACTGCGACCCGTGCGCCGCCGCGCTGCCCGACGAGATCGGCCCGGCCCGCGCCGCCGCCCACCTCGCGCTCGTGCTGCGCGAGGACGCCGACGGCACCGCGCCGACGGCTGCTGTCGACACCGACGGCTGCGCCGGTCGGTCGGGCCACGCGGCCGGCACCGCGACCGTGGTGCGCACCCCCTCTCGTGGTCGTGGCCGGCGTCGTGGGTCACGGCGCGGGGAGCTGCAGGTCGTGGTCGACCTGGCCACCCTGCTCGGCCTGGCCGAGGAGCCCGGCCTGCTCGCCAGCCAGCCCGTCCCCGCCGCGATCGCGCGGGAGCTCGCCGGCGAGTGCGGGTCGCTACGCCGGATCGTGACCGACCCGGTGACCGGGCACCTGCTCGACTACGGCACGCGGGTCTACCTGCCCGACTCGCTCAAGGAGTTCGTCTCCGCCCGCGACGGGACGTGCCGATCACCGGGCTGCGGCCAGCCCGCGGCCCGCTCGCAGCTCGACCACGTCATCGCGTTCCCGCACGGCCCCTCCGACGTCGCGAACACCCACGCGCTGTGCAAGCGCGACCACGACACCAAGACCGACGGCGACCTCGACGTCCTCGACCACCGCGCGGACGGGTCCGCGACCTGGCGCACCCGGCACGGCCAGACCGGCGTCACCCCACCACGGCCCTACCTCCCCGGCACGGGCATCGGTCCGCCCCCCGACGACGACCCCTGCCCCTTCTGACCACCCACCCCACGGTCCTGTTGGTGTCAGCGCGTCGCAGAGCGCGCGCTGGCACCAACAAGATGCACGCCGGCACGAACAGCATGGGCGGCGAGGCCGTCAGTCGGGACTCACGACCCCGCGACGACTCGTCGCGCGAGCGCCGCGACGTCGACCTGGCCGCCGGTGTCGACCTCGACGACATCCCCGACGCCGAGAGGCGCGGCCGTCGCGAGCCACGTGTCCAGTTGAGCCAGGTTGTCGGCGTCGAAGTGCCCGGGATGCCGTGCGCGGTCCCGGTAGCGCGACCGGACGACGTCATCGTCGGCGCGGCACCAGACCTCGACGACGTGGTCGATCCGCGCGCGGGAGAGCCCGGCCTCGACCAGGGTGCGGTCCGGCAGCCAGGTGTCGAGGACGACCGGCCCGGGCGAGGACGCGATCACGGTCCAGCACACCTCGCCCGCGGCCGCGCCGAGCCGGCGCGACGCGTCGCGGTCCGCCCACCCGAGCGCGTCGAGCAGTGTCTCCTTGACCGCGTCCTTCGAGACCAGCGGCCAGCCCAGCTCGGCGGCGAGCGCTGTCGCGAGCGTGGTCTTGCCCGACGCCGGTACGCCGTGCACGAGGACGAGCCGGCGCGGGGTGCCGGTCGTGGGGCCGGTGGCGGTCGCGCTCATGCCCGAAGTCTGCCCGCGCCGCCGTCGTGCGCGCGGACGGCCGCCACGCCGGCCGGTGACGCCGCATCGACCGGACCGCTCTGCCACGATCGGCGCAGGACGCCCGGAGGGACGGGGGAGCCGTCATGCGTGTGTTCGCGCCCGTGCCCGCGCAGCGCGCGGTGGAGGCCACGCCCCCCGACCGGGACCGCGTCGTCGACGCGGCGCGAGCGGTCAGCCTCGTCGTCGTCGTGGCCGGTCACTCGATCATGGCGGTGGTCGCCTGGCCGGACGGCGTCCCCGAGCTCGGCAACCTGCTCGCGGCGTTCCCGTGGACCCAGGCCCTCACGTGGGTGCTGCAGATCATGCCGCTGTTCTTCGTCGCGGGAGGTGCCGCGAACGCGCTGTCCTGGCGCCGGCACCGGGAGCGCGGCGGCGACTACGCGAGCTGGCTGTGGGCGCGCGCCGACCGGCTGCTGCGCCCGGCATGGGTCTACCTCGCGATCATGAGCGTGATCGCCACCGTCGTCACGGTGCTGGCACCGGCGCGCACCGCCGAGCCGCTCATGCTCCTGGTGACCCAGCTGCTCTGGTTCCTCGGCGCGTACCTCCTGGTGACCGCGCTGACCCCGCTGTCCCGCCCTACGACGCCCGGGCGCGCCGCCCTCGTGGCGCTCGGCCTGCTCACGGCGTGCGCCCTCGTCGACGCCGCCCGCTTCTTCTGGGGGTTCCCCGAGGCGGTCGGGCTGGTCAACTTCGTCCTCGTCTGGACCGTGCCGGCCTACCTGGGAACGCTGCGCGCGCAGGGCATCGCCGCCCGCTACCGGCCGTGGCAGCTCGTCGCCGCGATCCTGGTCGCCGTCGCGACGAACGCGGTCCTCATCCGCCAGGGACCGTGGCCGGTGTCGATGGTGGGCATGCCGGGCGAGCCGGTGAGCAACATGGCACCGCCCACCGTCGTCCTCGCGATCCACTCGCTGGTCCTCGCGTGCGTCCTCACCCTGCTGAGCGCGCCGCTCACGCGGCTGCTGCAGCGACCCGGCGTGTGGCGCCCGGTGACCGCGGTGAACCTGGCCGCGATGACGCTCTACCTGTGGCACCTCCCGGTGCTCGTCGCGGTGACGGTGCTCGGCCACGCGCTGCGGCTGGACCGGCCGGTGGGCCTCGACGGCGACGGCTTCCCGGCCCCGGCCGGCTGGGGCTACGCGTCCGGGAGCCTGCTGTTCTGGACGGCGTACGGCGTCGGCGTGTGGGCCGTCGTCCGGCTGACGTGGCCGTTCGAGCACGTGCCGCTCCGGTGGTGGGACGCGCCGCCGCGGACGCCGGCCCCGTCCCGGAGGACCGCCGCGTGGTGC
>JAJXTD010000236.1 GCA_021784035.1 Actinomycetes bacterium
CGTGGTCGGAGACCAGCGACTGCTGCGTCCCGGTCACGCCGGACAGGTCCGACTCGGTCCACGGCTCCACGAGGACGAGCGACCGCACGACCACGGCGTCGAGGATCGAGTCGCCGACGTACTCGAGCCGCTGGAACAGCGGGCCGCGCGGGTCGAGCAGCGCCTCGACATAGGCCCGCTCGTGCAGCTGCAGGCCGAGCGCGCGGTCGAGCTGCGCGACGTCGAGGACGAGCTCGGCCTCGAGGTGGTCGCGCCATCCGGTCACGGGACACCAGGATGCCGCGGCCGCCGTCCGCGGAGCGGGCGGGACACGCGCGCCCCGGCGTGCGTCAGCGCACGCGGACCCGGGCGAAGTAGACCGCCGAGGTCCAGATCCGCTCGCGCATGACGCGGCGGCCCGGGAACGGCGAGTGCCACACCGAGTTCGCCCCGGCGTAGATCGCCGCGTGGTAGACCCGGCCGCTGCCCGAGTGGAAGAACACGAGGTCGCCGGGGACGGCCTGCGCTCGGGTGATGTGGGTCATCGACGCGTACTGCTGGCGCGAGACGCGCGGGATCGAGATGCCCAGCCGGGAGAAGACGTAGCGGGTGTAGCCCGAGCAGTCGAAGCCGCTGCGCGGCGAGGTGCCGCCGGCGCGGTAGGGCACGCCGCGGTAGCGCGCGGCCACGGCCAGGACGAGCCGTCCGCGGGTCAGGGGGTTGCGCAGCGCAGCCCGACGGGCGGCGGCGGTCGACGTGGACGTCGGCGTGGTGGCCGCAGCGGTGCTGACGCTCACGGTGCGTACGACGGTCGGGACGGGCGCGGCCGACGCCGCCGACGTGACCGCCGGGACGAGCGTGGCCGTCACGGCCAGGGCCAGGGACGCGCCGAAGCGTGCGCGGGCAGACGCCATGGATCCTCCACGACGCCTACGAGGTGAGCTGTCGGGTTCGGACCGGGAGCTGGCCCGGCCGGTCGGGAGACCGGCTTCACCCCGAGGGCTCGCCATGTCGGCGGGCCCGGAAATGGGTCCCCCGCTCCTGCCAGCGAGTTCTCGCACCCGCGGTGGTGGCAGGACTCGGCGTCCACCGGCGGAGACCCACCGGGTGGTGGGCCGGGGCAGAACCTAGGCCACCGACCCACCGGATGTCACGGGGATGTCACGAAATTTACCCGGCGAACCAGGGCGGAACGGACGACTGCAGCGGCGCCCCAGGTGCGCCTATCGCGCGCTGGGGCACCGTCAGGCGGCGGGGGTCAGCCGTTGGCGACGAAGACGTGCGACGCGGTGACCGTGTCGAGCTCGGCGTACTCGCCGGCGCTGCCGACGAGCAGCCCGCCGGGCGAGGTGACGACCTTGACGGTCGCACCGGGCAGGGCGCCGGCGCGGCGCAGCGCGGCCATGAGCGCGCCGTCGGTCTGGATCGGCTCGCCGATGCGGACGATCGTGACCCGGGTCGACGCGTCGCGCACGACCCGGTCGAGGGTGGTGAGACCGGCGAGGTCGGAGTCGGCGGGCTCCTGGTCGAGCTCGGCGAGGCCGGGGATCGGGTTGCCGTACGGCGACACCGTCGGGTGGCCGAGGATCTCGAGGATGCGGCGCTCGGCCGTCTCGCTCATGACGTGCTCCCAGCGGCAGGCCTCCGCGTGCACGTCCTCCCACTGCAGGCCGATGACGTCGACGAGCAGGCACTCGGCGAGGCGGTGCTTGCGCATGACGCGGGTGGCCTGCGCGCGGCCCTCGTCGCTGAGCTCGAGGTGACGGTCGCCCTCGACCGTGATCAGGCCGTCGCGCTCCATGCGCGCCACCGTCTGCGACACGGTGGGACCGGACTGGCCGAGCCGCTCGGCGATGCGGGCCCGGAGCGGGACGATGCCCTCCTCCTCGAGCTCGAAGACGGTGCGGAGGTACATCTCCGTGGTGTCGATGAGGTCGCTCACGGCCGAGGGTCCTTCGTCGAGGTGGTGCGCGGGTGCACCGCCGTCCGAGGGTCCGCCGGACCGGACCGTTCCTCGACGGTGACGTCTGTGGGCCCCATCCTGTCGCACGCACCCGCGCCATGCAGCGGTGCCGCTCCGAGGGGCGCCCGGCACCCTGCGCCCCTAGCCTCGTGGTGTGCCCAGCGTCCTGTGGTTCCGCCGCGACCTGCGCCGCCACGACAACCCGGCGCTGCTCGCCGCGCTCGACGCCGCACGGGCCGACGGCGACGACACGGTCGTGCCGCTCTTCGTCCTCGACCCGCGGCTGTGGGAACCCGCCGGCGCCGCCCGACGGGCCTGGCTGAGCCGCTCGCTGCACGCCCTCGACGCCTCGCTCGGCGGCGCCCTCGTCGTGCGCCACGGCGACCCGGCCACGGTCGTGCCCGAGGTCGCGGCGGCGGCCGGGGCCGCGACCGTCCACGTCGCCGCCGACTTCGGGCCCTACGGCGCGGCCCGCGACCGCACCGTGGCGGAGGCGCTCGAGGCGGCGGGCCGTCGCCTCGTCCGCACCGGGTCGCCGTACGCCGTGGCCCCCGGGCGCGTGCTCAAGTCCGACGGCACGGCGTACCGGGTCTACACGCCCTTCCACCGCGCGTGGGAGGCGCACGGCTGGCGGGCACCGGCCGAGGACCCGGGGCGCTGGCCCTCGTGGCGCCGCGACCGGAGCGGGCCGCTCGCGTCCGAGGGCGTCCCCGCGGCACGGGCGGAGGTGGACCTGCCGCCCGTCGGCGAGGCGGCGGCGCTCGAGCGGTGGGACGCGTTCCGCCGGGACGGACTCGCGTCGTACGGCGGGCTGCGCGACCGGCCCGACGTCGCCGGGACGTCGGGCCTGTCGGCGCACCTGCGCTGGGGCGAGATCCACCCGCGCACCCTGCTCGCGGACCTCGACGACTCGCCGTCGCACACCGTGTTCCGCAAGGAGCTCGCGTGGCGCGAGTTCTACGCCGACGTCCTGCACCGCGAACCGGCGTCGGCCCGCACGTGGCTCGACCCGCGGTTCGCCGCGATGGAGCACGACGGGGGGCCGGACGCCGACGAGCGGTTCGCCGCGTGGTGCCAGGGCCGCACCGGCTTCCCGTTCGTCGACGCCGGCATGCGCCAGCTGCTCGCCGAGGGGTGGATGCACAACCGGGTGCGGATGGTGACCGCGTCGTTCCTCGTGAAGGACCTGCACCTGCCGTGGCGGCGGGGCGCCCGCTGGTTCCTCACGCACCTGCGCGACGGCGACCTCGCGAGCAACCAGCACGGCTGGCAGTGGGTCGCGGGGAGCGGCACCGACGCCGCGCCGTACTTCCGCGTCTTCAACCCGGTGACCCAGGGGCTGCGCTTCGACCCCGGCGGCGAGTACGTCCGGCGCTACGTCGCCGAGCTCCGCGCCCTCCCCGGGGCCGCCGCGCACGAGCCGTGGAAGCACCCGCTGCTCGCCGCCGGCTACCCGGCTCCGGTGGTCGACCACGCCGCCGAGCGCGCCGAGGCGCTCCGCCGCTACGGGACCCTCCCGGCCCGCTGAGCCTCGGCGCCGGGGCGGTGCCGCCGCGAGGTGGTGCGGCACCGCGGCCACTCGTCGTGCCACCATGCTGGGAGCAGGTCGCGGCGTGATCGACGCGACCAGGACAGGAAGCCGAGATGGGGAACAAGTCCGAGGCACGGGCGGCGGTGACGTGCGCCGTCGTCGCGCAGAAGGGCGGCGTCGGGAAGACGACGACGCTGCTCGGCATCGCCGGCGCGGCCTGGGAGCGCGGGCTCAAGGTCCTCGTCGTCGACCTCGACCCGCAGGCCAACGCGACCGCGGCGCT
>JAJXTD010000237.1 GCA_021784035.1 Actinomycetes bacterium
CACGACACGTACGTCGCGGCCCTCGCCGCCGCCGGACGCGCGGAGCAGGCCCTCGCCTACGCCGACGCCCGCGACGCGCGTCGTCCGGTCCCGGTCGACCGGCGCCTGCTGCGGGCCGACCTGCGGCCGGCCCCGACCCGCGGCGGCGGCACGGCGTAGCGACGCATCGACCGGCCGCGGCGGGGTGGGGATCCCGGACCGGCCGTGGCCGCGCGCCGGACGGCGGCCGGGCTCGCGGATCGTGGACGCACCCGCGCGCGGGACCTTCCTCAGGGCGTCCCCTCGACGGGATCGAGGCGGGTGAGGTCAGGGGACCGGGTGCCGCGCGTCGTACTTCAGGAACGCGGGCATGGCGGCGACGAGGCCGGCGGTCACGATGATGCACGCGATGCCGCCGGACACGATGGCGAACGTCTCGCCGGCGAGCGCCGCGACCGTGCCCGACTCGACGTCGCCGAGGCGCGGGCCACCGGCGACGACGACGGTGAAGATGCCCTGCAGCCGGCCGCGGAACTCGTCGGGGGTGGCCGCCTGCAGGATCGTCGTGCGGAAGACCGCGCTCACGTTGTCCGCCGCACCCGCGATCGCGAGCAGCCCGCAGGCGAGCGGCAGCCAGGGCACCAGCCCGAACACCGCGATCGACAGGCCCCACGCGAACACCGCGAGCACGACCGCGAGGCCCTGCCGGCGCACGTGGCCGAGCGGACCGGAGAAGACGCTGCTCACCGCGGCGCCGAGCGCCGGCGCGGCCGAGAGCAGCCCGACCGCGGTGGCCGCCATCCGCAGGTCGTGCGGGTACATCGCCGCGGCGATCGCCGGGAACAGCGCCCGCGGCATCCCGAAGACCATCGCGGCCATGTCGACGTAGAACGACATCTGCAGGTTCTTCCTGCCCCGCAGGAACGTGATGCCGTCCTTCACCGCCGCCCATCCCGCGCGGGTGGCGGTGGTCCCCTCGGGCCGGATCGGGCGCAGGCGCCACATCGCGTAGACGACGGACGTGAAGGCCACGACGTCGACGGCGTACGCCGCGGACACCCCGCCGGTCGCCGCGATGACGACGCCGCCGAGCAGCGGGCCGAGGGTGAAGCCGATGCTCCACGCGAGCGAGCCGAGCGCGTTGGCCGCGGGGAGCAGCTCCGCGCCGACGAGCCGCGGGATGATCGACGCCCGCGCAGGGTTGCCGACGGCGAAGAACGCCGACTGGACCGCGACGACGCCGTAGAGCAGCGCCACGCTGCCGAGCCCCGCGACCGACTGCGCGTACAGCACGACCGAGCAGGCCATCAGGCCCGCCGCCGTGATGAGGCCGAGCAGCCGCCGGTCGTGGACGTCGGAGAGCATGCCGCCGTAGAGCCCGAAGCCGATGAGCGGGACGAGCTGGAAGAGCCCGACGAGGCCGACGGCGAACGACGAGTGCGTGATCGAGTAGACCTGGATGCCCACGGCGACGGCGGTCATCTGCTGGCCGACGTTGCTGATCGAGAGCGCGGCCCAGATCCGCCGGTAGTCCGCCGAGACCCGCAGCGGGGTCAGGTCGGCGAGGAGACGCGGCACGGTCCGCGAGCCTACGGCGCCGTCGCGGTTCCCCGCCGCCCCCGACCGAGCGGCGAGACGCCGGGCCACGGTCCGTCGGGGGCCGCCGCGCCACGGTGCAGGCGGTGCTAAGGCGGCAGCGCTACGGCGAGAGGCGCTCGACGCGCCACGCCGCGGCGTCGTCGAGGGCGGCCGGCGGATCGCCGACCCGGACGTAGCGCAGCCGGTCGTGCAGGCGGGACGGCCGCCCCTGCCAGAACTCCACCGAGCGGGGCCGCAGGACGTAGCCGCCCCAGGCGTCGGGCAGGGGCACGTCGTCGTCGCGCCCGGTGTCGGGGAAGGCCGCCGCGAGCTCGGCGTACCTCGCCTTGAGCACCTCGCGCGAGGCGATGACGGTCGACTGGGCGCTCGCCCAGGCGCCCAGGCGGGAGGCGTACGGGCGGGAGGAGAAGTACTGCCACGCCTCGTCGCGGCCGACCTGCTCGACGTCGCCGAGGACGACGACCTGGCGCTGCATCGGGTACCAGGGGAAGACGAGGGACGCACGGGGGTTCGCCGCGAGCGCCCGTCCCTTGCGCGACTGCAGGTTCGTGTAGAACGCGAAGCCGCGCGCGTCGATGCCCTTGAGCAGCACGGTGCGCGCGGACGGCTCACCGTCCGCGTCCGCCGTCGCGAGCACCATCGAGCTCGGCTCGGCGAGCCCGGCGAACTCCGCGGCCATCGCGTCGGCCATCCACGCGGCGAACTGGGCCAGCGGCGTCGCCGCGAGGTCGGCCTCCAGCAGCCGGCCCGAGTCGTACGACGTCCGGATGGCGGCGAGGTCGTGGGGCTCGGGCGTGGTCACGGGACCACTCTCCCAGCAGGCCCGGGTGCCCCGCTCGTCGGCCGGATCCCGGCGCACATCCGGTCCCGGTTCCCCGGCGGGGCGGACCCTTTGCCAGGATGTAGGGGTCGTCGAGCGGGCCCCACCGGGCGCGGTCGGCGTCAGGCGGCAGCCTCGGGTGCCCGCCGACCAGCGGGCGCGTCCACCGACGCCGCCCGCAGACCCGAACCGGCGCGCGCGGCGCGCCACGAGCAGGGGAGCGCACCACATGTCGGACTTCGTGCCGGGGCTCGAGGGCGTCATCGCGTTCGAGACCGAGATCGCCGAGCCGGACAAGGAAGGCAGCGCCCTGCGCTACCGCGGCGTCGACATCGAGGACCTGGTGGGCCGGGTGTCGTACGGCCAGGTGTGGGGCCTGCTCGTCGACAACGAGTTCAACCCCGGCCTCCCGCCTGCCGAGCCGTTCCCGATCCCGGTGCACTCCGGCGACGTGCGGGTCGACGTCCAGTCGGCGCTCGCGATGCTCGCCCCGGCGTGGGGTCTCGAGCCGCTGCTCGACATCGACGACGACACCGCCCGCGACGAGCTGGCCCGCGCCTCGGTCATGGCCATGTCGTTCGTGGCGCAGAGCGCCCGCGGCATCGGCCGGCCGATGGTGCCGCAGAGCCGCATCGACGAGGCGCACACCATCGTCGAGCGGATGATGATCCGCTGGCGCGGCGAGCCCGACCCCAAGCACGTGCAGGCGGTCGACGCGTACTTCGTCTCCGCGGCCGAGCACGGGATGAACGCCTCCACGTTCACCGCCCGCGTCATCGCCTCCACCGGGGCCGACGTCGCCGCCGCGCTCTCCGGCGCGGTCGGTGCGCTGTCCGGGCCGCTGCACGGTGGTGCTCCGTCGCGCGTGCTCGACATGATCGAGCAGATCGAGCGCACCGGTGACGCGCGCGCCTACGTCCGCGACGTCCTCGACCGCGGCGACCGGCTCATGGGCTTCGGCCACCGCGTCTACCGCGCCGAGGACCCGCGCGCCCGAGTCCTCCGGCGTACCGCCCGGGAGCTCGACGCGCCGCGCTACGAGGTCGCCGAGGCGCTGGAGAAGGCCGCGCTCGAGGAGCTGCGCGAGCGGCGCCCGGACCGCGTGCTCGAGACGAACGTGGAGTTCTGGGCCGCGATCGTGCTCGACTTCGCGCAGGTGCCGGCGCACATGTTCACCTCGATGTTCGCCTGCGCCCGGCTCGCCGGGTGGAGCGCGCACATCCTCGAGCAGAAGCGCACCGGCCGCCTCGTCCGCCCCTCGGCCCGCTACGTCGGCCCCGCGCCGCGCAAGCCCGAGGAGGTCCCCGGCTGGGACGCCCAGATCGTCGCCCCC
>JAJXTD010000238.1 GCA_021784035.1 Actinomycetes bacterium
GACGCAGGTTACGGAACAGACCCGGCGCGCCGGCGGCATGGACGACCGCATCGACGACGACGCCTTCGTGCACTTCGCGCTCGCGCTCTCGGTGGGTCTCGCGGTCATCGACCCGGTGTCGGAGAGCAGGCCCGCGCAGGCCAGCTGGAACGCGCTGATGGCACGGATCGGCGCGGCCTTCGCGCCCGCGGGATTCCTGCTCTCCGCCGACCACGAGGCCAGGACGCCGTGGCGCCTGCGCATCGACGTCCCCGACCGGCCCGGCGGCCTGTCCCTGCTGCTGAGCGCACTGGGCACGCTCCATGTCCATGTCGTCGCGGCGTACGTGCTGGACTCCCGTGACGGCGACCGCACGGTCGACCTGGCGCTGCTGGCACCGGACCAGGTCAGTGCCGAGACCCTGCTGGCGGCGGCCATGACGGTGGGACAGCGCGGCTACGTGATGCCGGGGTCGCCCGACGACGGGGACGACCTGCCGACCCGGGTGCTCGACGGCGCCACCGAGCTGGTCACGAACCCCGGATCCGCCCCGCTCGCGGCGGCGACGCTCGTGGAGGCCGACCGCTTCGAGGTCACCGACGCCACGCAGGGCGAGGACGACGCGGCCGACGTCCTCCGGCTGCAGTGGACCGCGAACCGCCATGTGGTCCTGCACCGGAACTGGGCGCCGTTCGCGCGCGCCGAGAAGACCCGGGCCTCCGCGCTGCTGCGGCTCGCGGCGGCGGTGGCCAGCGCGACCGGCGACGCGGACGCCCTCGGCTGGGTGGAGCCGATGAGGTCCGGCGGCACCGTCTGGATCCGGCTCGCCCGCCCCGAGGACTCCGACGCCGTCGCCGCGATGCACGAGCGGTGCTCGGAGCTGACCCTCTACCGTCGCTACCTGACCGCCGTAGGCCAGTGGCGCGATGTCACCCTCCGTCGCCTCACCGGTGGGCACCGGGGCGCGACCCTCGTCGCCATGAGCGAGGAGGGCGCCATCGTGGGACTGGGTCACGTGTTCCCGGATCCCTCGACGGACAGCCACTCGGCGGAGATCGCCGTCATCGTCGAGGACGCCTACCAGGGACGTGGCGTCGGGACACTGCTCGTGCGGCACATGCTGGACCTCGCCGAACGGCTCGGCTTCGACGAGGTCGTGGGCACGGTGCTGGCGCAGAACAACGACATGCTGCGGGTGCTCGACGCGACCCGCCTGGACTGGACCCGGGAGGTCGACGAGGGAGTCCTGACGCTCCGGGCGCCCCTGACCACGGCCGCGACGGGAGCTGCGTCCCCAGGGCGTACGCCGGCGGTGCTGGTGCGGCCGGCGGCCCCGCCGTCCCCGCCGTCGCCCTCGTCGCCGTCGTCGCTGTCCCCGCCGTCGTCGCCCGAGCGCACCGAGTAGGTCGGGACGCGGTCAGACCCGCAGTGCGACGTCGCTGGGCTCACCATGCCGGCGTGACACCGTCGCTCGACGGCACAGCCCGCGGGGCCGGACCGAGACCGGTCCCCGCGGGCTGTGCTCGTTCTGTCGGTCCGCTACATGCGGGGGGCGACGCAGGCCGTGCCGAAGTCGGCGCCGGTCAGGTCAGGGGCCTTGAAGATCGCGGTGAGGGCCGCGGCTGCATCCGCGGTGAGCGTGAGCTTGGCGGTCGCAGCGCAACCGGTCTGGGCGGGTGCCTTCCCCAGGTCGAACAGCGGGATGCGGCCGAGCTCGGTGCCGTTCAGCGCGGCAGCAGCGGTGAGGACGTTGTTCTTGGTGTCGATGTAGTAGTTCGTCAGGGCGAGCGAGGTGTCGCCGGCGGTCAGGCTGAGGCCGCCGGTGTGCTTGATGATGCCGCCCTTGGAGTTCCCCACGATCGGGAAGGAGGCCTGCAGCGGGTCACCGCCGAGGACTCCGGGGGCGATCGCGGCAGGGGTCAGGCCGAGGCCGACGACGGCGCCGATCGTGTCGCCGTTGAGGGTGACGGTGGTGGCTCCGCGTGCCTTCCCCGTGGGGGTGATGGCGTTGGCGGAGCCGACGGTCACGGACAGGGCGAGCGTGGCGACGGCGGCGATCGCGCCGATTCGGGCGAAGGACTTGCGCACAGGGTGTCTCGCTTTCGGAGGGTCCCACCAGGCTGGGACGGACGTCGAGACAGAGCGCCCTTTCGGCTGCGGCTCAAGGCCTTCCGCCGGAGGGTGCTCTGAGAGAAGGCGTCGGATCCTTCCTGACTTCCACGCTAGGGGCGGTGACGGGAACGCGCATCCTGAGGCGATCGCGGCCCGGGGAATCAGGCGTGGGCGGCCTTGAGGTAGGCGATGAGGAGGGCCGGGAGCTCGGGCCGGCAGTCCAGCCCGCTGGCCCGGGTCAGTGCACGGTTTCCGGGGCCGGGAGGCGACCCTTCGATCAGTAACACGTGCGGGCGGCGTGGATGGAGGCGGTGGACGCGGCCGCTCGTGTCGATCGCGAGTGACGCCGTGCTGTGGCGCACCAGCGAGAACGACGGGTGGGCGCGGCCGCCTCGTCGAAGCAGCCCCCGGTGGCGGCCCATCCCGGCGATCGGGGGCGGGTCGCAGGTCAAGTCGCGGTAAATCGATGCCCGGTCGGAGATCCGTGCCGGAACGCTGGTCCAGGACGCCACCGTCGCCGCCGCGGTGGCCGAGGGAGAGCGGGGGCCGTGGTGGAGTCGGACCGGAGCCCGGAGCCGTCGGGTGAGATGCCTGCACCGACAGGACCGCCCATCGCGGGCGGTCCGCCGCTCCCGGCGGGTTCCGCCGACGGTCGGCCCGCGCCGTCGCCGTGGCCCGAGCGCGCACCCGCAGCACCCGTCGCCGAAGCGCCGTCGCCGTGGCCCGAGCGCGCACCCGCAGCACCCGTCGCCGAAGCGACGTCGCCGTGGCCGACCTCGGCCGGTGCACCCCAGGCGAGCACGCCGTGGCCGGAGTACGTGCCGACGGCGGAAGAGCCGTCTCGGCGTACCCGCCCGGCCATGATCCTCGCCGCCGTCGCCATCGTCGTGGTCGGCGGCCTTGCCGCGACCCTGGCGATCGTCGCCCTCCGGCCCAAGGACGCCGCGGTCGCGAGTGCGGGCACGGTCGTGATCCCGCAGTCGTTGGGTGGCCTGGCGCAGTCCACCGACCCGACCGTGAAGCTGGTGGCCGCCGGCCTCGAGTCGGAGGCCCAGACCGCCGCGAAGGGGCACGGGACGGTCACGTCGATGGGCTACGGCGACGTCACCAGGTTCGCGCTGCTCATGGTGGTGCAGGCCTCCCCCGGCGAGGGGGCGCCCACGTCGGACGAGATCCTCAGGGGTGCGGTCAGCAGCGGGAACGGCCGGCCGGTGGCCGGAGGCGGCACGACGTCGTTCTCCGCCCCCGAGCCCGTGGGCGACGGCAGCTGCGTCACCGAGTCGGTGTCCACCGCCACCGTGACCAAGGTGATCGGAACCATCTGCGCCCGCGTCGTCGGCGTGGAGGCGATCGTGGTGATGTCGTTCCCGGCGGACGCGAGTGCCACGGTCGGCATGGTCGACGCGGTCGCCGCCGCGCAGTGAGCGCTTGGCTGACGTGACCGTCGCGCGGTGAGCGTCCCCGCGCGGTGCCGACAACCAGGGCCGATCAGCGTCGGCCCCGGCGTACCGTCCACACCTTCGGGCCGCATGTCACTGATCAAAGGGTTGCTTCCGGGGCCGGGAAGCGACCCTTTGATCAGTGACACGCGCTTGGGCCTGGGGGATACGCCGCCGGCAGTCCGCCTGGCCTACGGC
>JAJXTD010000239.1 GCA_021784035.1 Actinomycetes bacterium
CGGTCCGCGACACCGCACTGCTCGACTGGCTGCGCGACCTCGTCGACGCCGTCCTGCTCGAGCCGGTCAGCGCCCGATGACCCGAGAGGCCCGCCCGTGAGCACCACCCGCCTGCGCCGTACCGCCGCTGTCGTTGCCCTCGCCGTCCTGGCCCTCACCGGCTGCTCGAACCAGGCCGGTGCCGCCTCCGTCGTCGGCGACCAGGTCGTCACCGACGCCGACGTCGCGAGCGTCGTCGAGCAGACGCAGGCACAGCTCGCCGCGGTCCCGGGGACGACGTTCGACGAGAAGGTGGCGACGACTGCCGCGCTCACGATGCAGACACGGCACCTCATCCTCGACGCGGTCGCCCGGCAGGAGGGCATCACCGTCACGCAAGGCCAGGTCGACGCCTTCATCAAGAACATCGTCGACACCCAGTTCGGCGGCAAGGCGCAGGCGCTCTACGACAACCTGGTGTCGCAGGGGAACGTGCCGGCCGGCCAGGTCCCGGCCGCCGCGCGCGACCAGATCATCTACAACGCGCTCATGGCGAAGATCGCGAGCGGGGTCACCGACACCACCGCCCAGTCGGCGGCGTTCACGAAGTACATGACGCCGTTCGTCGCCCAGCTCGGCGTCGAGGTGGCCCCGCGCTACGGCACGTGGAACGTGTTCGCCCTCGGCCCGGTCCCCGACGACCTGTCGTTCGTGCCCGCGGCGCCGGCGTCGGGCGGTCGGCCCCAGCCGCTGCCGAACCCGGTGAACTGACGCACGCCGTGCCCGGTCGGCTCGTCCTGCTGGCGACGTCGCCCCGGGTCGTCCCGGGCCTGCTCTCCTTCGAGGCGTGGTCGACGCTGCAGTCGGCGGACCGCGTGCTCGTCGGTGCCGCGGACCACCCGCTCACCGGCCCGCTCGGCACGGCCGGGATCCCGGTCGCGACGGTGCCGCGCGACGGCACCCCGCCGGACGTCGCGCGGCACCTGCTGTCCGCCGCCGCGAGCGGCACGACGGTGTGGGTCGCGTCGCCCGACGGCGACCCCGGTCTCGCGGACGCGCTCGCAGCGCTGCTCGACGGGCTCGGCCCGCTCGCCCCGGACGTCGACGTCGTGCTCGGCTCGTGGGACCTTCCGGGGGCGCGGCTGCTCGACCTCGTCGCGGTGATGGACCGGCTGCGCTCGCCCGGCGGCTGTCCGTGGGACGCGGCGCAGACCCACGAGTCGCTCGTCGAGTACCTCGTCGAGGAGGCCTACGAGACGGTCGAGGCCATCGAGGCCGGTGACGACGCCGAGCTGCGCGAGGAGCTCGGCGACCTCCTCCTCCAGGTCGCGTTCCATGCCCGGATCGCGGCCGAGCACGACGAGCCGTGGACCATCGACGACGTCGCCGACGGGATCACCGCGAAGCTGGTGAGCCGGCACCCGCACGTGTTCGCCGGGCACGGGGCGCGCACGGCGGACGAGGTCGAGGCGAGCTGGGCGGAGCTCAAGAAGCAGGAGAAGGGGCGGGAGTCGGTCACCGACGGCATCCCGATGTCCCTGCCGGCGCTCGTCCTCGCCGCGAAGCTGCTGCGCCGGTCGGCGCGGATCGAGGACGTCGGGTGGATCTCGCCCGAGGTCGAGGACGCCGCCGACCGCGCCTACGACGCCGCCGACGGCGACGTCGGCGACCTGCTGCTCGCCCTCGTGGCCCGGGTGGCGGACACGGACGAGGACCCCGAGCAGGAGCTCCGCGCCGCCGTCCGCCGCCACCGAGCCAGAATCCGAGCCGCCGAAGGTCTGACCGACGACAGAACAACCCCGAGCGACTGATCGTCCCGAGTCGAGCACCCGCACGACGAGGCGGAGCGATGCAGTACGCCGAAGCGGAGCGGCCCGAGGCCGACAACGGCCGCACGGCGAGGCGAGGCGCGATGCAGTACGCCGAAGCGGAGCGGCCCGAGGCCGGAGCTGGCCCCCGCAGGGGGTCGGCGAGGCCGAGAGGGAGCCGCCCGCAGGGCGGCGACCAGGCCGCGCAGCGGAGGCGGCCCCGACGAAGTCGCGCGGAGCGCGACTTCTTGGAGGGGCAGGAAACACGGCGGCGACCAGGCCGCGCAGCGGAGGCGGCCCCGACGAAGTCGCGCGGAGCGCGACTTCTTGGAGGGGCAGGAAACACGGCGGCGACCAGGCCGCGCAGCGGAGGCGGCCCCGACGCGAGCGCCCGGAAGGGCGCGAGCTTGGAGGGGCGGCAAACAGCGATACGGTCCGTGGATGAGCGACTCCTGGGACTTCGGCGACGGATCGTCGCGCGGTGCGGACGCGGAGCAGAACTTCGCGGCGCTGGCCGACACGATCGTCGACCACTGGCTGGCGCGCGACCCGGTCACGGCGACGGCGCTCGGTGACCACCGGTTCGACGACCGGCTGCCCGACCTCAGCGACGAGGGGATCGAGGAGAGCCTCACGACGCTCGACCACGCGCTCGGTGCGATCGACCAGGTCGACGACCTGGCGCTGGGCACCGAGTCGGCGGTCGACCTCGAGATCCTCCGGGCGCGCATCGCGGGTGAGCGGTTCCTGCTCGAGGGCCTGGCGCCGCACACCTGGAACCCGCTCGTCGCCAACCCGGGGACGGCGATCCACCTGCTGCTGGCGCGCGATTTCGCGCCCGTCGAGCAGCGGGTCGAGTCGCTGGCGGGGCGGCTGCGCGCGATCCCCGAGCTCCTCGAGACGGCGCGGCGCTCCCTGACGTCGATGCCGCGTGTGCACGTCGAGACCGCGATCGGCCAGTTCCGCGGCACCCAGGAGCTGCTGCGCGTACCGGTCGACGAGGCGCTCGAGCAGGTACCCGAGATGCGGCTGCGGATCGACCCGTTGCGCGCCGAGGCGCAGGGCGCGCTGGACGCGCACATCGGCTGGCTGCAGGACCTGCTGGACTCCGACCTCGCGACACGGGATCCGCGACTGGGTCCGGAGACGTTCGCGGCGAAGCTGTGGGCCACTCTCGACGCCCACCTCACCCCGGACGACGTCCTGCGTCGCGCGGAGGGTGACCTCGCGCGCATCGAGGGCGAGATCGCGCGTGCAGCGGCCGAGTACCTCGGCGAGCCCGTGCCCCCGCCGGACGACGCGGCCAGGCTCGTCCGCCGCGCGCTGTCCGCGGTCGCGGAGAGCGGGCCGGTCGACGACACGACCGTGCTGCCGCTGTGCCGTTCGGCGTACGACTCGACGCTCGCGTTCGTCGTCGAGCACGAGCTCGTCACGGTCCCGGACGTCTCGGTCGACATCGTCGAGATGCCGGAGATCCACCGCGGCGTCGCGGTCGCCTACTGCGACCCGCCCGGGCCGCTCGAGTCGCGCCCGTTGCCGACGTTCTTCGCCGTGTCACCGACTCCTGCGGACTGGGGCGCCGAGCGGGTGGCCTCGTTCTACCGCGAGTACAACGCGCACATGCTGCAGAACCTCGCGATCCACGAGGCGATGCCCGGGCACGTCCTGCAGCTCGGTCACAACAACCTCGCGCGGCACCACAACCGCGTGCGCTCGGCGTTCCGCAGCGGCCCGTTCGCCGAGGGCTGGGCGGTCTACGCCGAGCAGCTCATGGCCGAGCACGGCTATGCACCGAGCGGGACGACGTCAGCGGACCGCGACCGTGCCGCCCTCGCGATCCGCCTGCAGCAGCTGAAGATGCAGCTGCGCACGACGATCAACGCGATCCTGGACGTGCGCGTCCACACCCGGGGCATGACCGAGGACGAGGC
>JAJXTD010000240.1 GCA_021784035.1 Actinomycetes bacterium
CCGTGACCGAGGACTGGCGAGCCACCCTGGACGCGCTGCACCCGGCCGAGCGCGCGACCGAGGAGGCGCAGGCCGTGCGCTGGATGATCGAGGAGCTGCGGGTGAACCTGTTCGCCCAGAACCTCGGCACGAAGCACCCGGTCAGCGACAAGCGCATCCGCAAGGCCCTCGACACCCTCCTCACCACCCCCTGACCTTCCGCATGAAGGTGCCCCAGGACGCGATGGAGGCACCTCAGGCGCCCCACTGACGCCGCGCGGGCCGGCCCCCCGCCGCCGTTCGACGCCGCGGCAACCGTCGGCCCTGCCGCCCCCTGCTGCCGGGTCGTCCAGCCGGATCTCCCGCGGGCCTCCGGCCGCTCGGACGGCGCGCGCACGGCGATTCGTCCGGCCCGCCCGCGTCCTGCCAGAGTGACCCCGTGCCCGACGCCCCCGACGACCGCCGCGCCCGGCTGCTCCTGCTCGTCCGCGGCTCGCGCACCATCCCGCGCACGCGGTGGACGGCGCGCCACGTCTGGAGTCCCACGGCCGGCTCGCTCACGTCCCTCGTCGTCGGGCTGTGGCTCTTCGGCACGGGCGAGGCGTTCCTGCTCACCGCCGACCTCGGGGCGACGCCGTGGACCGTGCTGTCGCAGGGCGTGAGCATCCGCAGCGGCCTGCCCATCGGCGTCACGACGTTCGTGGTGAGCGTCGTGGTGCTGCTGCTGTGGCTCCCGCTGCGTCAGCGTCCCGGGCTCGGCACCGTCCTCAACATCATCGTGATCTCGGTCGCCCTCCAGGTGATGTACGACGTCGTGCCGGCGCCGGCGAACCTGGGCGCGCGGGTGCTGCTCATGCTGCTCGGCATCGCGACGATCGGGCTCGGCAGCGGCTTCTACCTCACGGCCGGGCTCGGCCCCGGCCCGCGCGACGGCTGGATGACCGGCCTGCACCACCGGACAGGACGGCCCGTCGGCCAGATCCGGCTCGTGATCGAGCTGGTCGTCCTCACCGTCGGGTGGCTGCTCGGCGGCACGGTCGGCATCGGGACCGCGCTCTTCGCGCTGCTGATCGGGCAGTCCGTCGCCATGGGGCTCGCCCTCGTGACGCACCTCGCGCCGCCGCTCCCGCACGGCCGTACGCCGCCCCCCTGACACGACGCAGGCCCGCGCCACCCGGCACGGGCCTGAGGACGTACGCCGTCGGCGAGCTTCAGTCGACGCGGACCACGTCGCCGTGCGTGGTGCGGAAGTGGACCGCGACGAGCCCCGGCACCTCGCCGTCCACCCACGTGATGTCGGTCTTCTCGATGGGCGAGTGGACCTCGCCGCCGAGCCACCCGCGGATCCGCTCCTTGTCGCCGGCGAGCTCGCAGGCCACGGCGGAGACGTGCGCGGGTCCGGCGAGCGAGGGGTGCTCGGCCGGGTCGCTCGTCCACTGGATGAAGAACGGAAGCGAGGCGTCCTCGATGACGTCCTGGACGCCGATCTGCTTCCACGTGAGGTCGAAGCCGTCCGGCCGCACCCGGTGCCCGTCCGTCGCGGGACGGCCGAGGCGCTGCTCGAACGGGGCGATGTCGTCCACCGAGACGACCCAGCCGAGCCAGCCGCCGCCGTCCTCGGCACGGCGCTTCACGGCCTGGCCGAACGGAGCCTTGTCCGACGCGGGGTGGTCGAGGGCGGCGACGACCTCGACGTAGGTGCCGCCCTGGAGGGGGAGCACGAAGTTGCGGGTGCCGAACCGGGGGTGCCGGCCACCGTCGACGAACGAGCCCCCGAGCTGCTGGCCGAGCCGCTGCACCGTGTCGACGAGCTCATGGTTGCTCACTGCGTACGAGACGTGGTCCAAGCGCATGGTCGTATCGTGGCCCACGCCGTCGCGGGGGTGGCGGCGGGGGTGGGTCTCGGCCCGATCGGGATGTGGGAACGCCCCGGTGCGAGGCGCAGATCCCTTGTGGCTCAAGCGTTCTTGCGTCTGGCCCGCTCGACGGCCTCGAGCCGGTCCATGCGCGTCGCCTCGGCGAGCGTGGGGGCCGTCCCACCGTGCCGCGCGGGCAGCCACCACGTGTCGTCCGGGCCCGCCGGTGCCTGCGGGTAGCGCCGGATCGCGTCGTCGAGCATGAGGCGCATCTCGTCGTGCAGGGCCGCGGCGATCGCGTCGAGATCGGCGTCCCTCGGCACGTCGATCGGCGCGCCGACCGTGACCGAGACGGCCTTGCCTCGGGAGAAGTCCCGTGGGCGGCCCTTCGTCATGAGCCGCTGGGTGCCCCACACGATCGTGGGGATGAGCGGGACGCCGGCATCCTGCGCGAGCCGCGGCGCACCGCTCTTGAACTCCTTGAGCTCGAAGGACCGCGAGATCGTGGCCTCGGGGAAGATGCCGACGATCTCCCCCGAGCGCGCGGCGTCGAGCGCGACGCGGAAGGAGTCGGCGCCCGCCTCGCGGTCGACGGGGATGTGCTTCATGCCGCGCATGAGCGGGCCGGCGACCGGGTTCCGCCAGATCGAGTCCTTCGCCATGAACCGCACGTACCGGCGCGAGGCGTGGGCCCCGAGACCGGCGAAGATGAAGTCGAGGTAGCTCACGTGGTTGCTCGCCAGCACGGCCCCACCGGTGCGCGGCACGTGCTCGCCGCCGCGGACGTCGAGCCTGAGGCCCAGCACCTTGAACGCACCCATGGCGGTGGCGATGACGGGGGCGTAGACGGGCTCGGCCATGCGCGCACGTTACGTCGGCCGCCCGGGTCGTGCCACCACCGGTCCGCCGGCGGGCACTAGCCTCGCGGCATGGCCGACGACACGCACGTCACCCTGTTCGCCGACGACAGCCGCATCGAGGCCCTCGCGGCGTACACCGACCACCTCGACGAGCTCGCCGACGTCTTCGCCGACGCGAACGTCGGGGACGGCGAGCTGCTCGACCGACGGCCCGCCGCGGACGCGTGGTCGGTCGCCGAGGTGCTCCACCACCTCGCCGACGCCGAGCTGCACCAGTCGGTCCGCCTGCGCCAGATGCTCGCCGGCGACGAGCCGGTGTGGGCCGAGTGGGACGAGGAGGCCTACGCCGCGACGCTCGGCTACGACGTCCGGCCGGCGGCGGACGCCCTCACGCTCGTCCTCGCGATGCGTCACGTGAACGTGCGGCTGCTGGCCTCGATGTCCCCCGAGCTCTGGTCGCGGACCGCGGTGCACCCCAGCGAGGGCGACGTCGACGTCGCCGGCTGGGTACGCATCGCGAACGACCACCTCGCGGCCCACGTGCTCCAGGCACGGCGCGCCGTCATCGGGATGCTCTGAGCGGCCTGGCGCGATCCGGCAGTCCATACTCGGGACCATGCAGCAGGCGGAGGCAGAGCAGGTCGTCGAGGCGCTCCAGCAGCGCCGGGTGTTCGCGCACGTCTACCGGGGCTCGGTCGCCCGCTTCGGGGTGCGGATCGTGCTGTCCGACGGTCGTGAGGCGCTCTGGGACGTGGACGGCGCCGCGGGCCTCGAGGCCCAGGTGATGCGTGACGGGATGCTCGTGGGCTTCGTCCCGAAGATCCCCGGCTCGGAGGGCTTCTCGGTCGAGCAGACCATCGACGCTATCGCCACCGCTGTCTACGACTGACGGTCCCCCTCCGGATGCGGCCAGCGGCACCGGCGCGACCGTCCCCAGCCGGGGTCGGGCGCGCGGCGTCCCCAGCGGCGCACGCACGCGCG
>JAJXTD010000053.1 GCA_021784035.1 Actinomycetes bacterium
GGCCCTGTCGAGGCCCTGAAGATGACGACAACGCCCAAGCACCTGAAGAACGACAGTCCCCACGGCGTACGGCGGGGACCGGCTCCACGAGCGGCGGCGGCCATCCTGACCGTGGCAGTCCCCCTCGTCCTCGTGTCGCTGACGTCCTCCGGAGCGTCCGCCTCGACCGGCCTGCCACCGGTGCCCGCCGGGTTCGTCTCCACAGCCACGCCGGCCAGCGGCGTCTTCACCGTCACCGGCCGGGCGTGGGGCCACCGCATCGGGCTCTCGCAGGTGGGCGCCCAGTACGCCGGGCGGACGGGAGTGAGCACCGCTGCAATCCTCGCCCACTACTACCCCTCCTCGGTCCTCACCACGGTCGACCGTTCGCGATGGACCACCCTGTGGCCGGGCACGGCGTCGAGCGCTGCCGCTCCGGTGCTGCGCGTGAGGCTCGAGGGGAACAGTGCGCCGACCCTCACGGTCACCGCCACGAGCGGGCTCGCGCTGTGGGTCGGCGGCCGAGCCGTCTCCCTGCCCAGACCACCGGCCGCGACGCCCGCACCGGCGCGCTGGCGGCTGGCCGCGGCCACGGTCGCGCGACCGGGCTCGGGGCTGTACCTCCAGTACTCGACCGCCCCCACCGGCACCCGATGGACCACGATCGGCCCCGTGATCCGGCTCGGCAGCGGTTTCGTCGCGACCCGATCCTCCTCGGGCGTGCGCGTGGAGCTTCCCAACGGGACGACACGGACCGAGCCGTCGATGGTGGTGCTGACGTCCGACCATCCGGGGTCGACGCGCTGGACCACCGTGTCGTACGTCGACCTGGAGACCTACGTGGGCGTCGTGACCGCCGCCGAGATCGGGCCCTCCTCCGCCCCGGCGACCCTGGGTGCACAGGCGATCGCCGCACGGACGTACGCGACCCGGCTGTCCACGATCAACGGGCCGACGCACTCGTGGGACATCTGCTCCACGACGTGCGAGTACTACGCCGGCACGGCCACGGGCACGGTCGCGGGCGGCGTCGCCGGGGACCGCAGCCGCGTCTACGCCTCGTCAACGGCCGCAGCCGCGGCGACCGTCCACCAGATCCTGACGTATGGCGGCACGCCGATCCTGTCCATGTTCGCGGCGGCGAACGGCGGCTACACCGTGTCCGGGAGGGCACCGTACCTGCCGTCCCGCCCGGACCCCTGGGACTCCGCCTCGGGGTCCAGCTCGTCGTCCTGGCCGGCCACCCTCCCCGCCAGCGCGTTGACGCCGCTGCTGCCCGCCGGCGACCGGCTGACATCGATCGCGGTCGGAGGGCGCGACGGGCACGGCGACCTCGGCGGAGCGCCGTCGGCGGTCCTGCTGGACTCGGTCTCGCCATCCGGCGTGCCTCACCGCACGGCGACGACGCCGGCGGCGATCCGGGCACGCTGGGCCTGGCCGACCGTGCCGACCGGTCTGCGGTCCACGTGGTTCGCGCTGAGCGGTGACGTCCCGGTCGCCGCACCTCCGGCTGCGCCCACACCGACGCCCGCCGTCGCCGCGCCCGTCGCAGCTCCTGCGGTCGTCGCAGCACCTACCGTGCTCCTCCGCCGGGGGAACCGGGGGCGCTCCGTGGTCACCGTCCAGCGGCTGCTCCACGTGTCGCCGACCGGCTACTACGGGCCGCTCACGACCGCAGCCGTCGCCGCCTGGCAGCGGGCGCACCACCTCCCCGCGACGGGTGCGGTCGACACCGTGACCTGGATCGCGCTCACCCGCCCGCGGGCCACCGCGTCTGCCGGCGTCCCGGCGGCCAGTCCACGGGTCCTGACCGGCCGGCTCGGCTGGCACTCCACCGGCCCGGCGGT
The DNA here is from genome assembly GCA_021784035.1 of Actinomycetes bacterium. Taxonomy (GTDB): domain Bacteria; phylum Actinomycetota; class Actinomycetes; order S36-B12; family CAIYMF01; genus Longivirga. Next base: position 1,827 of record JAJXTD010000053.1, read on the forward strand.
CGCGACGGTGCAGCGCGCCCTGGCCACCCTCTACCCCGCGGTCCGGGTCACCTCGGTGTACGACCCTGCGACGAGGCTCGCGCTCGGTGCGTACCAGCGCAGCCACCCCTGGGCCTGGACGCGGGACGGCTCGAGGCCGGGCGTCGTCGGCCGGTACCTGTACGCGTCGCTGCTCACGAAGTACCCGAGGTAGCCGGGCAGGACGCTCGGGGGCACCGGGCACGGCGCCTGCTCCCGGGCGCCGTGCCCGGTGCGCGCCCGCGCATGAGAGGGTCGGGACGACGCCGCCGGACGACGAGGTCCGCCGTCGCCGCGGCCACGCGGCTCGCGGGCAGCGCCCCGGACGGGCCGACGTCGCGCGCTTTGCCGATGCACCCACGTCCCGAGAGGCAGACTCGCCCCGTGACCACTCCGCTCCGTCAGCGGGCCGCGTACCGCGCCCTCGAGGCCCATCACGCCGTCGTCGAGCCGCTCCACCTGCGCGAGCTGTTCGCCGCCGATCCCGGCCGGGCGGAGCGGATGTCGCACGAGGTGTGCGGCCTCTACGTCGACCTCTCGAAGCACCGCGTCACGGACGAGACGCTCGACCTGCTCGTGGCGCTCGCCGAGGAGTCCGGCGTCGCCGCGAAGCGCGACGCCATGCTCCGTGGGGACCGCATCAACGTCACCGAGGACCGTGCGGTCCTGCACACCGCGCTCCGCCTCCCCCGTGACGCGACGCTCGTCGTCGACGGCGTCGACGTCGTGGCCGAGGTGCACGAGGTCCTCGACCGCATGGCCGGCTTCGCCGAGCGGGTGCGGGACGGCCGCTGGACCGGGCACACCGGGCGGCGCATCACCGCGGTCGTCAACGTGGGGATCGGCGGCTCCGACCTCGGCCCGGTGATGGCGTACGAGGCGCTGCGTCACTACAGCGACCGGTCGCTGACGATGCGCTTCGTGTCGAACGTCGACGGCACCGACTTCGTCGAGGCGACCCGCGACCTCGATCCGGAGACCACGCTGTTCATCGTCGCGTCCAAGACTTTCGGCACGATCGAGACGATGACGAACGCGCACACGGCGCGCGCCTGGTCGCTCGCCGCGCTCGGCGACGAGTCCGCCGTGGCCAAGCACTTCGTCGCCGTCTCGACGAACGCCGCGCGGGTCGCCGCGTTCGGCATCGACACCGCGAACATGTTCGGCTTCTGGGACTGGGTCGGAGGGCGCTACTCCATGGAGTCCGCGATCGGCCTGTCGACGATGATCGCGATCGGTCCCGAGCGCTACGCCGAGCTCCTGGCCGGGTCGCACGCGATGGACGAGCACTTCCGCACGGCGCCGCTGCGCGAGAACGTGCCCGTGCTCATGGGCCTGCTGGGGGTCTGGTACGGCGAGCTGTTCGACGCGCAGACGACCGCCGTGCTGCCGTACGACCAGTACCTCAAGCGTTTCCCGGCGTACCTCCAGCAGCTCACGATGGAGTCGAACGGCAAGCACGTCACCCTCGACGGCGCGCACGTCGACTACCGCACCGGCTCGGTCTACTGGGGCGAGCCGGGAACGAACGGGCAGCACAGCTTCTACCAGCTGATCCACCAGGGGACGGCGCTCGTCCCGGCCGACCTCATCGCGTTCGCGAACAGCCTCAACCCGATCGGCGAGCACCACGACACGCTGAACTCCAACGTGTTCGCGCAGGCCAGGGCGCTCGCGTTCGGGCGCACGCTCGAGGAGGTGCTCGCCGAGGGGACGAGCGCCGACATCGCGCCGCACCGCGTGATGGAGGGGAACCGCCCGACGACGACGATCCTCGCCGACGTGCTGACGCCGTACGTTCTCGGCGCGCTCGTGGCGCTCTACGAGCACGTCGTCTTCACCCAGGGCACGATCTGGGACATCAACCCGTTCGACCAGTGGGGCGTCGAGCTCGGCAAGGTGATGGCCCTCGAGATCCTCCCCCAGCTCACGTCCGCCGCCGAGCCCGTGCTCGCGCACGACTCGTCGACGAACGCGCTCGTCCGGCGCTACCGCGCACTGAAGAAGTCCTGAGGAGCCCACCCATGACCACGAGCACCCCCCTGCAGCTCGGCATGATCGGCCTCGGCCGGATGGGCGCGAACCTCGTCCGTCGGCTGGTGCGCGACGGGCACTCCTGCGTCGCGTACGACGTCAGCCCGGACGCCGTGGCAAGGCTCGCGGCAGACGGTGCGACGGGCGCCGACACGCTCGAGGACCTCGTCGGGAAGCTCGCGGCGCCGCGCGCGATCTGGCTCATGGTGCCGGCCGGCCACGTGCAGGACACCCTCGACCGACTCGCGCCCCTCCTCGAGGAGGGCGACATCGTGATCGACGGCGGCAACTCGTACTACCGCGACGACATCAAGCGCGCGACTGCATTGCGGGACAAGGGGATCCACTACGTCGACGTCGGGACCAGCGGCGGCGTCTGGGGTCTCGAGCGCGGCTTCTGCCTCATGATCGGCGGCGAGCCCGAGGTCGTCGCCCACCTCGACCCGATCTTCCGCACGATCGCGCCGGGCGCCGCGAGCGCCGAGCCGACGCCGCACCGCACGCGCACCGACGGAACGGCGCAGGACGGCTACCTCCACTGCGGGCCGAGCGGCGCCGGGCACTTCGTCAAGATGGTCCACAACGGCATCGAGTACGGGATGATGGCGGCCATCGCCGAGGGCCTGTCGATCATCAAGCACGCCGACGCCGGGCGCCACGACGCGGAGGTCGACGCCGAGACGACGCCCCTGCGCGACCCCTGGGCCTACCAGTACGACATCGACGTCGCCGAGGTCGCCGAGGTGTGGCGGCGCGGCTCCGTCGTCGGGTCGTGGCTCGTCGACCTCACGGCGGACGCGCTCGCGAAGTCCCCCGGCCTCGACGGGTTCGCCGGCCGCGTCTCGGACTCGGGCGAGGGCCGCTGGACGGTGCTCGCCGCGATCGACGAGGGCGTACCGGCGCCCGTCATCACGGCCGCGCTCAACCAGCGCTTCGAGTCGCGCGGGCTCGGCTCGTTCACGGGCAAGGTGCTGTCCGCCATGCGCAGCGCGTTCGGCGGGCACGACGAGAAGCCGGCGCAGCCGGCCTGACCCGACGCGGTCCCGCCGTGGGTCAACGCAGGCGGCGGTGCTCCACGTCCGTACCGCGGGCGATGATCACGTCCGACGTCATCGACGCCGGGAACAGCCCGTGGTCCACCACGCCGGGCGTCGCGGACAGGAACGCCGCGACGGCCTCCGGGTCGTCGAGGTCGCCGTGCCAGTCGGCGATCACCCCGCCGTCCGGACTGCGCGGGACGTCGCGAAGTGTCACGTCGCCGAGCAGCCTCATCGTCGACGTGAGGCCGAACTCGAGCAGCTCGAGCGGCACGGGCCAGGTGAACCGCGGCACCGGCTTCGTGGAGTCGACCATCACGACGAACCGGTCGGCCGCCGCCGCGACGATCTTCTCCCGCGTGTGCGCCGCTCCCCCGCCCTTGATGAGCCAGCCCGCGTCGTCCACCTGGTCGGCGCCGTCGATCGCGATGTCGAGCCGGCCGAGCTCGTCGAGCGTCGTCACGTCGAGACCGAGCGAGCGCGCGATGTCCTCGGTGCGCGGCGACGTCGACACGCAGCGCACCGAGAGTCCGCGCTCGGCGAGCGCCGTGAGCAGGTGCGAGACGGTCGAGCCGGTGCCGAGGCCGACCTTCATGCCGTCCTCGACGAGCGCCGCGGCCGCGCGCGCGGCCACCGCCTTCTCGGCCTCGAGCTGCATCACGGGGCTCTCCTGACGTCGAGCACCGCCGGCGACTGCCGGCGCACGGCAGATCATGCCGTGCCACGCGGCGCGGCCGTGCCCGACCCCGTCGGCGTGCGCCGGGCGGCGCCGGTCCCGGCCGTCCGATTCCCGCGAGGGTCCGGTCCGCGCGTCCGCCTAGGCTCGACCCCGTGAGCACCGAGACCACCACGGCAGCGGCCCGGGGCATGACGCGCCGGGCGTGGGCCCTGTTCGCGGCGATGTCCGTGATCTGGGGCATCCCCTACCTGTTCATCAAGATCGCCGTCGTCGAGGTGTCGCCGGTCGCGGTGGCCGGATGGCGCACGCTGCTCGCCGCGGCGATCCTGCTGCCGATCGCGGCGCGCTCGCGCGCGCTGGGCCCGGCGCTACGGGCGTGGCCGTACGTCGTTGCGTTCGGCCTCATCGAGATGGCCCTGCCGTGGGTCCTCCTCGGTCACGCGGAGACGCGCGTCCCGAGCGGGTTCGCCGGCCTCATGCTCGCGGCCGTCCCCATCGTCGGCACGGTCGTCTCGTGGCTGCTCGGCGACCGGCACGCGCTCACGCGCGTCCGGCTCGTCGGGCTCGCGGTCGGCGTCGCGGGCGTCGCGGCCCTCGTCGGCCTCGACTGGGTGGCCGGCACGATCGACCCGCTCAGCGTGCTCGAGCTGCTCGTGGTCGCGGTCTGCTACGCCGTCGCGCCCGCGATGGCCGCGCGCAAGCTCGCCCACGTGCCCTCGATGGGCGTGGTGAGCGTGTCGCTCGCTGTCGTCGCGCTGCTGTACCTGCCGGCGAGCCTGTCCACGGTGCGCAGCGGACTGCCGTCGCCGTCCGTCGTGCTGTCCCTGCTCGTCCTCGCGCTCGTGTGCACGGCGCTCGCGTTCGTGCTGTTCTTCGAGCTCATCGCGGAGGCCGGGCCCGTCCGCGCCACCGTCATCACCTTCGTGAACCCGGCCGTCGCCGTGGCGCTCGGTGTCGGCGTGCTCGCCGAGCCCCTCACGTGGGGCACGCTCGTCGGCTTCCCGCTCGTCCTGCTCGGGTCCTACTGGGCGACGCGCGGGCCGGCCCCGGCCACCGGGCGGGCGGGGTCCCCGTCCGCCTGACCCTGCCGCGGATACCCGTGCGGGCCGGGCCGCGCCCTCGGGAGAGGATGCGGCCATGAGTGCGACGCTGCTGGCGAAGGGTGTGGCCGCGGGTCACGGTGACCGCGAGCTGTTCTCCGGCCTGGATCTCGTGGTGGCGCCCGGCGACGTCGTCGGGCTCGTCGGCCCGAACGGCGCCGGCAAGACCACGCTGCTGCGGATCCTGGCCGGGCTGCGGCCGCCCGACGCCGGCTCCGTCACCGTCGCCCCGTCGTCCGCGCACATCGGCTACCTCAGCCAGGAGCCCGAGACGCTCGACGACGAGACCGTCCGCCGGCACGTGCTGCGCCGAACGGGGGTCGACGCCGCGCAGGCCGAGCTCGACCGCGCCGCGCACGGCCTCGCGGACGGCCAGCCCCGGGCAGACGACGCGTACTCCGACGCGCTGGAGAGCTGGCTCGCGCTCGGCGCCGCGGACTTCGACGAGCGTCTCGCCGTCGTCGTGTCCGACATCGGGCTCGACGTCGACCTCGACCTGCCTATGGCGGCGCTGTCCGGAGGCCAGGCCGCACGGGTGGGGCTGGCCGCGCTGCTGCTCTCCCGCTACGACGCCTACCTGCTCGACGAGCCCACGAACGACCTCGACGCCGACGGGCTCGACCTGCTCGAGGAGTTCGTCGCCGGTCTCGAGGCACCCGTCGTCGTGGTGAGCCACGACCGCGAGTTCCTCTCGCGCACGGTGACCACGGTGGTCGAGATCGACCGGAGCCTGCAGCGGATCACGACGTACGGCGGCGGCTACGAGTCCTACCTCGACGAGCGGTCCGTCGCGCGGCGCCAGGCACGGCTCGCCTACGAGGAGTTCGCCGGACGTCGCGCCGAGCTCGAGGCGCGGGCGCGGATGCAGCGCGCGTGGATGGAGAAGGGTGTCAAGAACGCCCGGCGCAAGCAGAAGGACAACGACAAGACCGGGCGCAAGTTCCGCACCGAGGCCACCGAGAAGCAGGCCGCGAAGGCGCGCCAGTCCGAGCGGCTGATCGAGCGGCTCACCGTCGTGGCGGAGCCGCGCAAGGAGTGGCAGCTGCAGTTCTCGATCGCCGCCGCGCCGCGCTCGGGCGAGGTCGTGTCCGTCGCGCGCAACGCCGTGGTGCACCGTGGCGGGTTCACGCTCGGCCCGGTCGACCTCCAGCTCGCGCTGCGCGACCGCGTCGCGGTGACCGGCCCCAACGGCGCCGGCAAGACCACGCTCCTCGCGCTGCTGCTGGGGCGCACCCCGCCGGCCTCGGGCCTCGTCAGCCTCGGCTCCGGCGTCGTCGTCGGAGAGGTCGACCAGGCCCGCGCGGCGTTCGAGGGCGACGAGCCGCTCGTCGACGCGTTCTCCCGCGAGGTGCCCGACTGGCCGACCGCGGAGGTCCGGACCCTGCTCGCGAAGTTCGGGCTCGGCAGCCACCACGTCAACCGGCCCGCGTCGTCCCTCTCCCCCGGCGAGCGCACCCGCGCCGCCCTGGCGCTGCTGCAGGCGCGCGGCGTCAACCTGCTCGTCCTGGACGAGCCCACCAACCACCTCGACCTGCCCGCGATCGAGCAGCTCGAGGACGCGCTCGAGTCGTTCGACGGCACCGTGCTGCTCGTCACGCACGACCGCCGCATGCTCGACACCGTGCGCATCACCCGGCGCTGGCACGTCGACGCCGGCACCGTGACCGAGATCGCCGCCGACTGACCCGGGAGCCCACCGTGTGCCGCAGCATCCAGACCCTGCGCCCGCCCTACGTGGACGACGTGACCGACGCCGACGTCCGCGCCGCCGCGCTGCAGTACGTCCGCAAGGTGGCCGGCATGCGCGCGCCGTCCGCCGCCAACCGCGAGGCCTTCGACCGGGCCGTCGACGAGATCGCGCACGCCACGACGCACCTGCTCGAGGACCTCGTCGTACGGCCGACGCGCTACGGCGCGGGCCGGTCGGGCTCGGCGTCGAGCGAGCCGGTGAGGTAGCGCTGGATCGTCGGGCCCAGCGCGAGGGCCAGCTCGTCGACCGTCGCCTCGGCGACACCCGGCACCCGGAGCAGGTAGCGGGCCAGCAGCATCCCGCCCATCTGCGTGCCGATGAGCGCGGCCCGCAGCCGTGGCCGGTCCGGCGCGACGGACCGCTCGAGCGCGGCGAGGATCGTGCGACCGAGCAGGTCGCGCAGCAGCGCTGCCGACGTGTCGTGCGACAGGCCCGTCCGCAGCAGCGCGACCATCCGCTCCCGCGTCTCGGGCGCGTCCTCCCAGAACCCGAGGACACGGCGGACGAGCTCGTCGCCGGCGCGCTCGGGGTCCCCGCCGAGGTCGCCGAGCAGCGCGACCGGGTCCATCGGCAGCTCGAGGACCGCCGTGAGCAGGCCCTCCTTCGTGCCGAAGTAGTGGTGGATGAGAGCCGGGTCGACCTCCGCCTTGGCGGCGACGGCGCGCATCGTGGTGCGGTCGAAGCCCCGCTCGGCGAACAGCTCGCGCCCCGCGGCCAGGATCGCCTCGCGCGTGTCGGGGCCGCCGACGGGTCGGCGGCCCAGCCGCCCCACTACGCCCCCGCCGACTCGGTCTCGCGGGCGAGCGCCATCATCCGTTCCTCGATGGTGGCCGGCACCGCGCGCACGTCCGCGGCGAGGCCGGCGGCGGAGAGGATCCCGCGCAGCCGAACCGGGTCGGAGTCGGCCACGCGCACGTCGCGGCCGGCCAGCATCACCGGCTCGCCCGCCGCGTTGAGCGCGGCGAAGGCGGCGGCCCAGTCGTCGGTGCGGACGGCGTACGCCGTCGTCGTGCCGATGATGTCCGAGACGCTGCCCTGCGCCACGAGCCGGGCGCGGGACATGAGCAGGAGCCGATCGCACTGGGCCGTCTCCTGCATGTAGTGGGTCGTGACGAGGACGCCCACGCCGCGGTCCGCCTGTTCGCGGATGGTGTCCCACAGGGCCGCGCGCGCGAGCGGGTCGACCCCCGACGTCGGCTCGTCCAGGACGAGGACGTCGGGACCGTGCGCCAGCGCGGCGAGGAACGCGAGCTGGCGCTGCAGGCCGAGCGACAGGTCACGCACGAGCAGGCCGGACGACGCACGCAGCGACGGTGGGAGCCCGGGGACCGGTGCGCCGTAGGCGTTCACCGCGAAGGCCAGGTTCTCGGCGACCGTGAGGTCCCCGTACAGCCCGAGACCCTGCGGCACGTACCCGAGCCGACGCCGGCGCTCCCGGTCGGGCGGCCCGCCGAGCAGCTCCACCTCGCCGCTCGTCGCGGGCAGCAGGCCGAGCAGCAGCCGGATCAGGGTCGTCTTGCCCGCACCGTTCGCCCCGAGGAGTCCCACGACCTCGCCGGGCGCCACGGACATCGTCACGTCGTCGACGGCGGTCACCGCACCGAACGCCCGCGACGCGCCGACCGCGCGGAGCAGCACCGGCGCGGCGCCCGTCGCGCTCACGCCGCCGCCCCGGAGTCGTGCCGTCGGCGCAGGGACAGCGCGACGACCACGTCCTCGAGGTCCGCAGTGGCCGGGACGGCGCCGTCCGGTGGTCGCTCGCCGTCGGGCCAGTACTCGTGGTGCACGCGGCCGCGACGCCAGGCCCACTCCGGCCGGAACTGCCGGTCGGAGTGCGTCACCGTCCCCGGGAGCGCGCCGAGCACCTGCTCCAGGGTCCCCTGGGCCAGAGTGCGGCCGCCGTCCAGCGCGAGCAACGTGGCCGCCCGCTCCGCCTCGTCGAGGTACGTCGTCGACATGAGCACCGCGGCGCCCGACGCGGCCGCCTCCGACACCAGGCGCCACAGGTCGATGCGGCTCACCGGGTCGACCCCGGTGGTGGGCTCGTCCAGCACGAGCAGCGGGGGCTCGTGCAGCATCGTCATGCTGAAGCCCAGCTTGCGCCGCATGCCGCCGGACAGCTGCGACGCCGGACGGTCTGCCGCCGCCGAGAGCCCGGCCCTGGCCAGCAGCTCCTCCCGGCGCGACCTGAGGCGCTCGCCCGTCAGCCCGTAGATCCCTCCGACGAAGTCCATGTTCTGCCGCACGGTCAGCGCCGGCCAGCTGCCGGCGGTGGCGGGCAGGTAGCCGATGCCCTGCGGGTCCGGAGCCACGACCGTCCCGCTCTCGAGCCGCACCTCGCCGACGACGCTGCGCAGCAGCGTCGTCTTGCCGGCCCCGTCACCGCCCACGACGACGACGACCGACCCGGGCTCGACCGTCACGCTGACGTCGTCGAGCGCGAGCGTGCTGCCGAAGCGCACCGTCAGCGAACGCGCCGAGCACGTCACGACGTGCTCTCCACCGCGGACGCCTCCCGCGCGCTCTCCGGCCCCCGCCGCCCCGGTGCGAGGTCGCGCCGGAAGCGCAGCGTCGCCCCGGTGAACACCACGACCGCCATCACGGTGAGCACGAGGAACGGGAGCCACAGAGAGGCGAGCGAGGCACCGCGGAGCATGACGCCCTGGGAGATCATCGTGAAGTACGTGAGCGGGAGCAGGTAGCCGATCCAGCGGACGCCGGCCGCCATCGCGTCGAGCGGGAAGATCATGCCGGAGAGCAGGATCTGCGGCAGCAGGAAGAAGAACGCCGTCTGGATGGCCTGCCCGGTGGTCTGCGAGATCGTCGAGATGAACACCCCGAGCCCGAGCACGACGAACAGGAACAACGCGGCACCGAGCGCGAAGACGACGACGTTGCCGTTGAACGGGACGCCGAACAGCAGCATCCCGAGGCCGGTGATGATCGTCATGTCGACCGCAGCGACCAGGAAGTACGGCGAGATCTTCCCCAGGATCACCTGGCTCGGCCTGATCGGCATGACCGCGAGCTGCTCGAGCGTGCCGGTCTCACGTTCCCGCACCAGGCCGATGCTCGTGACGATCGTGCCGATGAACGTGAGGATCAGTCCGATGATGGCCGGCACCATCACCCACGAGGTCTTGAGCTCGGGGTTGTACTGGACGTCGGTCGTCACGGTGTCCCCAACCCGGTTGAGCACCGACACGATCGCCTCGGAGGCGAACAGGTTCGAGCCGTCGACCAGGGCCCGGACCGGTTGCTGGCCGGTCACGAACGCGACGTCGACGGTGTTGTCGCGCAGCATCGCCTCCGCCTCCGCCTCCCCGCTCGACGGCTCGACCACCGTCACGTCGAAGAACGGGGGAAGCGTCGCGGCCACCGCGGCCGCCTGGGGGCCGACGACCGCGGCCGTGACGCTCGACACGTAGAAGTTCGCGGCGTACCCGAAGATCACGAGCAGCAGCAGGGGCATCGCGACGAGCATGCCCAGAGTCCGGCGGTCCCGACGGAGCTCGCGGAGCTCCTTGACGATCATCGCTCGCATGGCGGCGACGCTAGACCCGGCCCGAGGATAAGTCAACGGTTGATGAATTCAGTGTGTCGACCGCTCCCAGCGGATCATCGGGCCCTCGTCCCCGCCGTCGTCCACGGTCTCGCCGCGGACGAAGCCGCAGCGCTGGAGGACGCGCTGGGACGCGACGTTGTCGACTGCCGTCATCGCGACGACGGTCCGCAACCCCTGCCGCTCGGCGTGCGCGAGGACCGCCTCGAGCGCCTCGGTCGCGAGCCCCCGGCCGCGGGCGGAGACCACGAAGCCGTACCCCACCTCGGCGCTGCCGTCCTCCGCGGGTGCGGACAGGAAGCCGATCCCGCCGACCGCCTCCCCCGTCGCCGCGAGCCGGGCCTGCAGGACACCGAGTGGCGCGGACTCGTCGTAGTGCTCCCCCGCCTCGCCGATCACGGCGGCGACGACCGCATCCCCCTCGAACGGGTAGTCCGGAGCCCAGGACCGGCCGGCGCGGTCACCCTCGCGGATCGCGCGGGCCTCGTCGGCCGTCAGGGTCTCGAGCACGAGCCGCGGCGTGCGCAGCGTGGTCACGGCAGGACACCGACGTGCGCCAGCGCGAGCCGCAGCAGCCGGTCCTGCCCCCCGGTCATCTCCAGGGCCACGGCGTCGCTCGCGGCCTCGTCGGGCGTCATCCACTGCAGGTCGAGCGCGTCGGTCGAGGGCACGCAGTCGCCGCTCACCGGGACCACGTAGGCGAGCGAGACGGCGTGCTGGCGGGGGTCGTGGAAGCCGGAGACCTCGGGGTCCGGGAAGTACTCCACGACCGTGAACGGCTGCGGCGCCGCCGGGACGCGGGGCAGCGCCATCGGGCCGAGGTCCTTCTCGAGGTGACGCATGAGCGCGTCGCGGATGCGCTCGCCGTACAGCACCCGCCCCGACACGGGCGCCCGGCTGATGCTGCCGTCCGGCATCGCCCGCAGCAGCAGCCCCACCGAGACCACGACCCCGCGCTCGTCGACGCGCACCGGGACCGCGTCGACGTAGACGAGCGGCAGCCGCTCGCGGGCGGACTCGAGGTCCTCGCGGGACAGCCAGCCGGGACGCGTCTCGGTGATCTCGCTCACCCCGACACGGTACGGCGTCGGCCGCCCGGGGACGGTCACGTCGCGTCGGGCGGCCTCGTGTCCCGGACCCGCGGTCACCTCCTCCCGGACCCCGCTGCACGGGTGCACGGAGGGCGACCGGCAGGATTCAGCCATGCGCCTCACCTTGCGTGCCGACGGCACCGCCGACCTCGAGCTGGTCTGGCGGCGCTACTCGACACCGGAGCTGTGGACCACCTGGGCCCCGCAGATCCGCCGGGTGGACTGCTCCGCGCCGACCCTCGACGTCGGGGTCACGGGCACGGTGTACGGGGTCGTGCCCAACCTGGGAGCGCGCTTCGAGGTCGTGGAGTTCGTCGAGGACGAGCACCGCTGGGCGTGGGACGTGCTCGCCGGACCGGTGCGCATGCACCTGGACCACCGCAGCGAGTCGCGCATCGGCGGGGGCACGAGCACGACCCTCGTGGTCGACGGGCCGGCCGTCGCGGTGCTCACGTACGCCCCCGTCGCGCGCATCTCGCTCGAGTACCTCGTGCGGCCGACCAAGGCCTGACCGGACCGCGGCCCCGGCGCAACCGGCTCGCCGGTCGTCGGTCCCGCCTGGGACGATCCCGGGGTGAGGACACGTCGCGCACCGTTGCCGCGCGAGGTGCGCGTCCTCATCGGGGGCACGCTCGTCAACCGCGCCGGCACGTTCGTGCAGCCGTTCCTCGTCCTCTACCTCACGATCGAGCGCGGCTTCAGCGCCTCGCAGGCCGGGCTCGTGCTCGCCGCCGCCGGGTTCGGCGGCATGTTCAGCCAGCTGCTCGGCGGGTGGAGCGCCGACCACATCGGGCGGCGACCGACGCTCGTCGCCGGTCTGGTCCTGTCGGCGACCGCGCTCGTGTGCCTGGGTCTCGCCCGTGGCACGGTCGCGATCCTGGTCGCCGCCGCGCTCGAGGGGCTCTTCGGTGACGTCTACCGACCGGCGTCGCAGGCGCTCATCGCCGATGTCCTGCCGCCCGAGCAGCGCCCGTACGCCTTCGCGCTCACCTTCTGGGCGGTCAACGTCGGCTTCTCCATCGCCGCCGTCGCCGCCGGGTTCATCGCCGAGCACGGCTACTGGATCCTCTTCGCGGTCGACGCGCTCACCTCGCTGGCCTACGCCGTCGTGGTCCTCGTGGGCATCCGCCGCGACCCGCCACGAGCGCGGCACGAGGGCGACGGCGTCGCGCCTGGATTCGGCACGGCCTTGCGCGACCGCACGTTCATGGTGCTCGTGGGACTCACGGTCGTCCAGGCCGTCGCCTACTTCCAGTGCTTCCTCGTGCTGCCGCTCGCGGTCACCGGCGCGGGCCTCGGCCCCTCGACGTACGGCATCGTCGCCGCCACCAACGGCATCGTCATCGTGGCCCTGCAGCCGATCTCCGCCCGGACGACCGCCCGCTTCGACCCCTCGCGACTGCTCGCGTGGTCGCTGCTGCTGTGCGGATTCGGCTTCTGGCTCATGAGCTTCGCGACCACGGCCATCGCATTCGTCCTGTGCACGGTGGTGTGGACGCTCGGGGAGATCGGCACCGCGGGGCTGCTGCCGGCGATCGTCAGCGATCTCGCGGCACCCACCGCCCGAGGTCGCTACCTCGGTCTGTTCGGCACCGCGTTCGGGTCCGCGGCGTTCCTCGCCCCGCTCGTGGGGCCGCCCCTCTACCAGGCCGCCGGGGCGTCGTGGGTGTGGCTGCTCTGCTTCGCGCTCTTCGCCGTCGCGGCGCTCGGCACCCTCGCACTGAGGCCGGCCGTGGTGCGTCGCCGCGCGGAGAACGCGCCGCTCGCCCTCGCGTGACCCGACTCGACGGTCGAGCTGGAGCTAGCGACGGTTGAGCTTCAGCGTCCAGGTCACGGTCATCGCGCCGGTGACGAGCCGGTCGTCGCCCTCGCCCGTGGTCAGCTCGATCTCGACCGGGAACTCCGGGCGCTTGCCCGACTCCAGCGTCGCGACCGCGTCAGCCGCCGCCGCACCGAGGGTGGCCGTGGCCGTGACCGGGCCGAGGGCCACCTTGAGGAACCGGATCGTCGCCTCCACCGGGAACGGGGTCACGTCGGCCATCAGGTCGCCGAAGTGCACGAACACGAGCGCACCGGACGCCGACTCCGCGAGCGTCCACATCGCGCCCGCGTGCGGCCCGCCGACGTGGTTGCGGTACGCCGCGACGTCGGGCAGGCGCATGACGCACCGGTCGAGCGCGAGGTCGAGGAACTCGAGGTCCAGCGTCGTCACCATGGGGACCATCGCCGGGTACTGGGCGCGGACGAGATCGGGGTCGAGTGCCATGTCGCGACCCTACCCACGGCGTAGCGTCACCACCGTGCCCGACGCCCCCACGCCCGCGCCGGACGACGGCCGGCCCACGATCGTCGTGTTCGACGTCGACGGGGTGCTGGCCGACGTGCGCCACCGGCTCCGGCACGTCGAGCGCCGACCCAAGGACTGGGACTCCTTCTTCGCCGCGATGGACGACGACGGACCGCTGACCGACGGGATCGCCATGGCGCAGCAGCGCGCCGCGGAGGGCCACCGCGTCGTCTACCTCACCGGACGCAACGAGGACTACCGGTCCCTCACCCGGGACTGGCTCGCGCGGCACGGCCTGCCCGAGGGCCGGATCGTCATGCGCCGCGCCGACGACCGGCGGCCGGCACGGGTGTTCAAGCCGGCCGCGCTGCGCCGCATCGCGGGCGAGGGCCGCGTCGTCGCCGTCGTCGACGACGACGCCGCCGTGGTCGACGTCCTGCGCCGCGACGGCTGGCCGGTCGTCCACGCGACGTGGATGACCGCGGACGCCGAGGCGCAGCAGTCGCTCTTCGACGCGCAGGAGGTGGAGGGCCGGACCTGACGCCCGATCGGCACGGCGTCAACCGGCGTGCCGAGGCCCACAGCTCCTCCCCCGGCTCGAGGGCCGCCAGGACCAGGGCGTCGGGCACGAGCACGGTCGGCTCCGGTCGTGCGCCACCGCCGTCGGGCTGGAACGCCGGGACGTATGCGAGGAACCCGTCGATGCGGTAGCAGTGGCGCGCGGTGAGCCACCGGCCGAGGTAGGCGCCGTAGGAGGAGCCGGCGACGACGTACCGCTCGCCGGGCGCCAGCGCCTCGGCGAACCCCGCCACGATGTCGACCATGTCGGACTGCG
>JAJXTD010000241.1 GCA_021784035.1 Actinomycetes bacterium
GTTGGCCTTGGGGATCTCCTGCTGCTCGAACGCGCCGTTCGACGACGCGGTCGACCCGGTGGTGCCGACCTCGATCTTCGTCTTGGCGACGAGGACCTTGACCAGTGCCTGGCCCTCCTGCGCCTTGTTCTCGGCGTTCTGCGCGTAGAGGAAGACCAGCACCGTGCCGAGGGCGGCCACGACCAGAGCCGCGATGAGCAGGAGCGTGCGACGACCCATGGGGAAACCTCTGGCGACTCGCGACCGCGGGCGCGGCAGGACCGGCACCAGGTGCGCCCCCCGACAAACGCTGGCAGGTGCCCCCGGTGGGAGCCGACAGCCTCCAGCCGACTCCACCACGTACGGTAGCGGGCGGTCACGGAATGGGAATGGCCCCACGCCGGGAAGGGACGTTCGGCGCGGCGACTCATCCGTTCGGATGACAGAGCGTGACGAGCGCCCGCCCGTCGCGTCGCCGTCCGTGACGTTCTCGACGCACGGTCACGGCGTTGGTCGGCGAGCCGCTCAGCCGGCGGCGACGGTCGCGATCACGTGCGCGCGGGTCGGTACGTCGGACCAGAGCCGCTGGGTGCGCAGCCAGGAGGCGCCGGCCCACGCGACCAGCCCGAGCGTGACGAGGACGGGGACGAACCACGACGTGCCGAACGTCGCGACGGAGAAGACGAGCCCGACGACCGTGGTCGTGCCGGCGAGCCGGGCGGAGTAGACCGCCATGGTGCCGGGCGGTGCGGGAGTGTCGCGCGGGCCGCGCAGCTCCGCCCGGTGCGGCCGGGTGACCGACAGCCGCATGCAGCTCGCGACGACGAGCGCGGTGCAGCTGACCGAGGCGCCGACCACGCACAGCAGGTCCAGCGGGCGGGGCGCGCTGCTCGCCCGGAGCGCGGCACCGACGAGGACGAGCAGCACGGCACCGCCGACGACCTCGGCCACGACGCGCGCCTTGCTGCGCAGCACGAGTGCCTGGTCGTGCGGGAGCGTCGCGATCCACAGCGCCCCGGAGCCGTCGAGGGACAGGGCGTTGACGCCGAACAGCAGCGCGGCGCCCGAGGACACCAGCGGCGGGAGGAGCGCGATCGACGACCACGGGAGGCTCGCGACGGCAGCGGCGGCGACCGGGAGGACGGCGAGCACGAGCAGACCGCGGCGCAGCGGTGCCGAGCGCCACACCGAGGCGCGGTCCACCTGCCGGAGCGCGCGGGCCTCCGACGCCGGGAAGGGGCGGCGGCGCACGGGGCGTGCGAGCGGGCCGTCGATCCCGAGGTCGCCCGGGCGGCGCAGCGCCCAGGACGCGATGTGCACGGCCCCGACGTAGCCGACGACGGTCGCGACGAGCAGGACGAGCACGACCGGCGCCGCCCCGGCGAGGTCGAGCTGTGCGGCCCGAAGCTGGGCGAAGAGGACCCGCTTGGTCGGCGCGTTGTCGAGCATCGGAGTGAGCCGCTCGGTGAGGACGACCCAGCCGCCCGCGGCGAGGCCGGCGGCGAGCAGCAGCCAGGTGCCGCGCCGGCCGAGCCGGGTGCGGCGCACCCCGACGAGGGCCCAGCCGAGCGCCTGACCGAGCGCCGTGCACGCGGCCATGAACGCGACGAGCACCGCGATCGGGGGGACCGGACCGCCGGGGCCGCGGAGCGAGTACGACGTCGCCGCGACGAGCACGAGCACCTGCAGGTACCACGCGATGTTGAGCGGCGTCAGGATCAGCGAGAGCCGGACGAGCGTCGGGACCCGCACCGGGTAGGCCACGAGCTCCGCCTCGGGGATGAGCTCCATCCCGCCGCCGGCCGACAGCGGGGCGATGATGCAGAACAGCCCGAACGCGAGCATCGCCGAGGGAAGGAGTGCGGCGACCTCGCCGGTGCGGTCGACCGGTGCGCCGGCGTTCGCGAGGTCGGCCGGCGAGAGGTCGGCGCCCGAGACCGGGCCGAGCGGGACCGATGCGGATCCGGCGACGACGAGCACGAGTACGCCGAGCGAGACCGCGGCGAGCACGAGCAGGCCGATGCGGACCCGGCGCGAGCGCACCATCCGCCAGCGCAGCGCGAACAGCGGGCGGACCTGGCCCCGGCCGCGCCGGCCCCCGCTCATGTGAGCAGCTCGCGGTAGCGCGCGGCCCCGGCCTCCCCGGCGAGCTCGCCCGCGGGCGACGCCGCGACCACACGGCCGGCGCGGAGGACGACGGCCTCGTCGCACGCCTGGACGGCGAGCTCGAGCAGGTGCGTGGACACGAGGACCGCCGCGCCGCGCATCCGGGCCCGGCGTACCTCCTCCAGGGTGGCCTCGACTCCGAGCGGGTCGACGCCGTCGAACGGCTCGTCGAGCAGCAGCACGGCCGGCTCGTGGAAAGCGGCGAGCAGGACGGAGAGCCGGCGGCCCATCCCGTGGGAGAAGCCCGAGGTCACGCGGTCGGCGGCGCCGGCCAGGTCGAAGCGGTCGAGCAGGTCGGTCGCCCGCTCCTCCCAGCTCGACGGCAAGCCGCGCAGCCGGGCGGCGAGCTGCAGGTGCTCCCACGGGGTCGCGCGGGGGATGAGGCCCCCGACGTCGGGGCAGTAGCCCACGACCTCGCGCGCCCTGCGCGGCTCACGGGCGGCGTCGATGCCGACGACGTGGACGTCGCCCTGTGCGGGCGGCAGCACACCCGCGAGGACGCGCAGCGTGGTGGACTTCCCGGCGCCGTTGCGGCCGACGAGGGCCACGGCACCGCCGGCGGGGACGCGCAGCGTGAGGTCGTCGACGGCGCGCACCTGGCCGAACGTCACGACGAGCCCGCGGACGTCGACGGGGGTGCCCGACGGGCTCGGCGAGGCGCTCACGACGCACCATCCTCCCTGCTCGGGCGCCCGAGGGCGAGACGGACTCCGGGGCGCGTCGCCCGAGTGACCCGGACGGGTGACCGGTCCGCTCCGCCCGATCAGGCGTAGAGCGCCTCGACGTAGTCGGCGGCCTCGGCCATGACCACGGAGCGGCGTAGCTTCATCGACGGCGTGAGCTGGCCGCCCTCCTCCGTCCAGTCGACGGGCAGGATCCGGAACCGGCGGATCGACTCGGCCTGCGACACGGCCTTGTTCGCGTCGTCCACGGCGTGCTGGACGGTCGCGAGCAGGTCGGGGTCGTCGACGAGGTCGGCCACCGTCGCGTCCGAGTCCTTGCCGTGCTCGGACTTCCACGCGGGGAACGAGTCGGGGTCGATCGTCACGAGCGCCCCGATGTACGGGCGCGCGTCGCCGACGACCATGCACTGGCTGACGATCCAGTGCGCCCGCAGCCGGTCCTCGAGCACGGCGGGCGCCACGTTCTTGCCGCCCGCGGTCACGATGAGCTCCTTCTTGCGCCCGGTGATCGACAGGTAGCCGTCGTCGTCGATCGCCCCGAGGTCGCCGGTGTGGAACCACCCGTCGGCCTCGAGCACCTCGGCCGAGGCGACCGGGTTGTTCCAGTAGCCGGTGAAGATGTGCGGTCCGGCCAGGAGAACCTCGCCGTCGTCCGCGATCCGCGCCGCGGCACCGGGGAAGGGGTATCCGACGGTGCCGATCTTGAGCAGCCGCGGGCGGTTCACCGTGGTGGCACCGGCCGTCTCGGTGAGGCCGTAGCCCTCGAGGATCGTGAGCCCGATGCCGCGGAAGAAGTGCCCGAGCCGGGCGCCGAGGGGCGCGCCACCCGA
>JAJXTD010000242.1 GCA_021784035.1 Actinomycetes bacterium
TCGGGTCGCGGGTGATCCCGCGGATCGCGACGGCGCCCAAGATCGCCGACGCCGAGCCGTCGGCGGCCGGGCCGCTGGCGGGCGCGACGTGGTGCCCCTCGGCCCGCCACCGGTCGACCCAGGACGGGAAGAAGGTGTCGAGCGTGACGGGGATGCTCGAGAGCAGGCCGATGCGCATCGCGCTCAGGATGTCAGCACGACGACGCCAGGCCAACGAAGAGGTTGCCATCAGGACACAGCAATCTCGAAGACGCAGGCATTGCCGCTAGAGAAGACCAGCCGAAGCCCGGCCGCGTGCGCGAGCGCGCCCCCATCGATGAGTCGGGGAGCGCCGGTGAAAGCCCTTTCGCCAACGAGCACGTAGCGGACCGACCACCGACGGGCCTCGAGCCGCGCCCGAGGATCTGTTGCGATGGCGGCGATCCTCTCCCGGAGGTAGAGCCTTCCATCGACCTCCGGATTCACACTTGTCTCGTGCTCGAACCAGAGTTTCTGACCGAAGACCACCGCTACCTCACCCCGCGTCGCGTCATACGACCATGGAGACCCGTCCCGTCGGTCGTTGAGCACGCGCTCACCCGGGAGAACGTGTGACGCGAGCCAGCCAAAGGCAGCTCGATCATTGGCCGTCACGACCGAGAAGTTGCTGAAGGCAGCACGTCCAACGGTCAGGCACTGCCAGGCCATCACGACGGCCGCAGCGCTGAAGAGCACCAATCCGCGATTCCGCGCGGCACGGCCTCCACGGCTTTCCACATACGTGAGCAGAACGGCGAGTCCAGGTCCGACCAGGCAGGGCAGGAGCACGGAGGCCTGGCTCGCAAATCGGTCACCGCTCCCGTACCACGGCGACGCCATTACCCCGAGGTTGCTCGCGTAGGCTGCCGCGGCCGCGACGACGGCCAGCACCGTAACGATCGCGGTCGACCGACCCACCGGTCGTCGCCAGATACGTGCTGCGCCGATTCCGGCGACCACGATTACCACGACGGCGACCACCCCGGAGAGCGCGAACAGACTCGGATCACCAGCCTGGAGCAGCGTCGGATGCAGGAGGGCGAGTCCGAGGGAGGTGGCGATGGAGTACTGAGCCGAGGCCTCGTGGGCTCTAGAACCACTCCCCGGCCCCAGCCGGGAGGCCAGATTCAGCAGACCCACGAGGAACGGCCACATGAGAATGGCCGACAGAGCCACGACGACAAGGACCCATCCCCCACGGCGTACACGTTCGGAGAGCGTCGAGTGCGCGAACACGATGGCCCCAAGCACGAGCGTCCCCACGACGAGCGCCTCTGTGACGTGAATGGCGAAAAGCCCCGACAGGGCCAGGACGGGAAGGGTGACACCTCGGCCGGATCGGGTGTCGAGGACGGCTAGGGCCGCCGCAGGGACTAGGGCGAGCGCGAACGTCGCGGGCACGAGACCCATAGCGGTCTGCCCGAAGGTGAACAGTGGAACCAGCAGGACCGACGCCACGGCCGCGCACGCTGCGGCACGGCCGGGAGCAAATCGGCGGGTCAACGCAGCGGCGCCGAGGGCGGCCCAGGCTGACGACATCATAGTGAGCGGCACGATGAGTGCCGATGCCACCGAGGTGAGCTCGGCCACCGGGGCCGCGAGCACGTGGAGCCCGAGCGGATAGAACGCCCCGGTGCCTAGACCGCCGGTGAGATCGGAGACGTTGACGTCGATGGGGTCGACCGAGCCTGTCACGAGAATCCGCGTGAGGAGAATCCCGTGGGAGTTGCCGTCCGAGTTGGGCACGACGGCTGACCACCCTGGCGTCGACAACTGGATCGCAACGGCCCACAGCCCGGCGGAAGCGACGGTGACCAAGAGGATGAACCTCCCGTGCCCGCCGGGGAGCATCGGCCCGCGGATCCAGGGACCCTGGCGCCCGCGACGGCGGACCAGGATGACAGCGGACCCCGCGGATGCGACGCCAAGAGCGCTCACGACGACCCAGACAGGCTCGCGTAGCCCGCACAACTGCATCCACGATGCGCTGACGAAGGCGAGCGCGACCGACACGAGCGGCGCCTCCGCCCAGCGATCGAGCCGAGACCGCGCCGGATCGAGTGCACCGATCACTAGCCATCCCGGAACTACACCGAGAATCAGCCAAAGCACCCCAGCGACAGCATCGGCCCCGAACGACGGTTCACCCCAAGCACCCACCACACGGCCCTTCCCGCATGACCTCGACCTCGGCAACGTCTACGTACGGACACGAGACGGGCACTCGAGCGACTTCAGCGGATCCCCGCGAGGCGCATGGACAACCAGCTGGTTCACCAGACACGCAGTTCTCCACCAACACTCTCGAATTGTGACGCGCCGCAAGAAGCGGGGAGGTCGTCCGTTCGGCTCAAAGCGCTGTGGTCACCGGCGCTGGGCCGCTAGTTGTTCTGCCCCGGGACGTTGGTCACGCGGGTGATGGGTGCCTTGCCGCCGAGTGCGGTGTGCGGGCGGTGGTGATTGTAGATGTGGAGCCAGTGCCGCAGTGCGGCTCGCCTGGCTGACTCGGATCCGTAGGCCTTGCCGTAGGCCCATTCGTCGCGCATGGTCCGCTGGTAGCGCTCGACCTTGCCGTTGGTCTGTGGCCGGAACGGTCGGGTGCGTCGGTGCCGGACCCCGTGGATGGCCATGGCCGCGGCCCAGGCGCGGGAGGTGTAGCAGGGCCCGTTGTCGGACAGGACCTCCCTGATGGTGATGCCGTGGGAGGCGAAGAACGCCACCGCGCGGTGCCAGAACGCCACGGCGGTCGCTGCGGTCTCGTCGTCGTGGACCTCGCTGTAGGCCAGCCGGGAACGGTCGTCGACCATCGAGTGGACGTAGGCGTAGCCGGCCCGCCCGACACCGCGCTTGGCCCACCCGGCGCGGTTGCGCTGCCCGCGCAGCCGCCGCCCGCTCATCGCCGAGCGGCCGTGGACGCGCCAGCCGCCGCCGGGCGGGATCAGCCCGAACTTCTTGACGTCGACGTGGACCAGGTCGCCGGGGACCGCACGCTCGTAGCGGCGCACCGGCTCCCCGGTGGCCCGGTCCAGCCGGTCGAGACGGTTCAGCCCGGCACGCACCAGCACCCGGTGCACCGTCGAGGCCGGCATCCCGACCCGCCCGGCGATCTGCGCCGGACCCAGCCGGCGCTTGGTCCGTAGATGCTTGATCCGGCGCACCGTCGGCGCTGGCGTCTGCCCCGGACAGCGCCGAGGCCGGCTCGACCGATCCACCATGTCCGCAGCCCGCGGTTCCCGCCCGCTGGCCAGCACCTCACGGAACCGGGATGACCAGCGGATCACCGTCGTGGTCGAGACCTGGAACCGTTCCGCGGTCGCGCGGATCGTCGACCCGGACTCCACGTGGAACCGGGCCATCTTCAACCTGCCCAGCTCGGACAACGGGGCATTACCGTGAGCCATGAAGGCCTCCAGAGTGAGGAGCGGATGCTTGGTCGCTCCACACCTCACCCGGAGGCCTTCACCACGTCAAAGACCCCGACCCCGTGTCACCAACCTCTATGGGCAGAACACCTAGGCGGCCGCAAGGGCTACGTCGGAGCCTCGCGTACCGCATGGTGCCCGTCGGGCAGCGGTAGCGGCCCGGGAGGAAGCTCGCTCAGCCGCCCCAGGGCATCCACCAGGACGTGACCCAGCCGCG
>JAJXTD010000054.1 GCA_021784035.1 Actinomycetes bacterium
GGCGGCGACCACGGGCACGGTCACCTGCCCGCTCGGTCAGGTGTCCATCGGTGGAGGGTTCCGCGGCGCCCCCGACTTCGGCGTGAACGTCACCGGGTCCTACCCCGACGTCGACCCCCGCACCTGGAACGTCTCGCTCTACAACGGCTCGGGAGCCACGACGGTCACCATCTACGCCGTCTGTATCGACGCACCCGCCTGATCGCCGCCGGACCCGCACGTCGTCCCGAGACCGTCCGCGCCACGGCGCGGGCGGTCTCGCGCGTCCGGCGCCGGCTGCGGGGAGGGGTCTGGATATTGGATCCAATCCTCTGCTAGCCTGCCGGCAACCGTGACGCGGGCCGCGCGCCCGCCACCCGACCCCCGCCCCCCGGAGATCCGCATGGCCCGCACCCCGCAGTCCCCGTTCGCCCTGCTCGACCTCGACACGCTGCTCAGCGACGAGGAGCGCGCGATCCGCGACGTCGTCCGCGACTACGTCGACGAGCGGATCAAGCCCGACGTCGGCGACTGGTTCGAGTCGGGCACGATCCCGGCCCGCGAGCTGGCGAAGGAGATGGGCGCGCTCGGCCTGCTCGGCATGCACCTCGAGGGCTACGGCTGCGCGGGCACGAGCGCCACGGCGTACGGCCTGGCCTGCCTCGAGCTCGAGGCCGGCGACTCCGGGATCCGCTCGCTGGTGAGCGTGCAGGGCTCGCTGGCGATGTACGCCATCCACGCGTTCGGCTCCGAGGAGCAGAAGCAGGAGTGGCTCCCGCGGATGGCCGCCGGCGAGGCGATCGGCTGCTTCGGCCTCACCGAGCCGGACTTCGGCTCCAACCCCGCCGGCATGCGCACGTCGGCGCGGCGCGACGGCGACGACTGGGTCCTCGACGGCACGAAGATGTGGATCACGAACGGCACGGTCGCCGACGTCGCGGTCGTGTGGGCGCGCACCGACGAGGGGATCCGCGGCTTCGTCGTCCCGACGGGCACCCCCGGCTTCACCGCGCGGGAGATCCACAAGAAGCTCTCGCTGCGCGCCTCGGTGACCGCCGAGCTCGTCCTCGAGGGCGTGCGGCTGCCCGCCGACGCCGCGCTGCCCGGCGTCACCGGCCTGCGCGGGCCGCTGTCCTGCCTCAACGAGGCGCGGTTCGGCATCGTCTTCGGCACGCTCGGCGCGGCCCGCGACTGCCTCGAGACGGCCATCGCCTACGCCATCGACCGTGAGCAGTTCGACCGGCCGATCGCCGGGTTCCAGCTCACCCAGAAGAAGTTCGCCGACATGGCGCTCGAGCTCGACAAGGGGTTCCTGCTCGCGCTGCACCTCGGCCGGCTCAAGGACGACCACCGGATCCGCCCGGAGCAGGTCAGCGTCGGCAAGCTGAACAACGCCCGCGAGTCCCTCGCGATCGCCCGCGAGTGCCGCTCCATCCTGGGCGGCAACGGCATCACGCTCGAGTACCCGGTGATCCGGCACATGAACAACCTCGAGTCGGTGTTCACCTACGAGGGCACCAACGAGATGCACACCCTCGTCGTCGGCGAGGCGCTCACCGGCCTCGCGGCCTACCGCGGATGACCGGCGCGCTCGACGGCGTCGTCGTCGCCGACTTCTCCCGCGTGCTCGCCGGCCCGTACGCCACGATGCTGCTCGCCGACCTCGGCGCCGAGGTCGTCAAGGTGGAGCGACCCGGCGCGGGCGACGACACGCGCCACTGGGGACCGCCGTACGCCGCCGACGGCACCGCGACCTACTTCGCCGCGGTCAACCGGAACAAGCGCTCCCTCGCGCTCGACCTCGGCACGCCCGCGGGTCTGGCCGAGGCGCGGGCGCTGGCGCTGCGCGCCGACGTGGTGGTGGAGAACTTCAAGCCCGGGACGTTCGAGCGCATGGGGCTCGGATACGCCGACCTCGCGCGGGAGAACCCGCGCACGGTGCTGTGCTCGATCAGCGGCTTCGGCTCGGGCGCGGGCGCCGAGCTGCCCGGCTACGACCTGCTCGTGCAGGCGATGGGCGGGCTCATGTCGGTCACCGGGCCGGACGCCGCGCACCCGACGAAGGTCGGCGTCGCCCTCGTCGACGTGGTCACCGGGCTGCACGCCGTCTACGGGATCCTCGCCGCGCTGCGCCATCGCGACGTCACCGGCGAGGGGCAGCACGTCGAGGTCAACCTGCTCTCGTCGCTGCTGTCCGCGCTGGTCAACCAGAGCTCGGCGTACGTCGCCGGCGGCGTGGTCCCCGGCATCCTCGGCAACGACCACCCGTCGATCGTCCCGTACGCCGTCTACGCGACGGCCGACCGGCCGATCGTCCTCGCCGTGGGCAACGACGGGCAGTTCCGCTCCCTCGCCACCGTCCTCGGCATCGCCGCGACGGCCACCGACGCGCGCTTCGCCACGAACCCACAGCGGGTCGCGCACCGCGAGGAGGTGCGCGACGTGCTCGAGGCGGCGCTCGCCGCCCGCGGCGCCGACGACTGGTACCGCGAGCTCACCGCGGCGGGCGTCCCGTGCGGGCCGATCAACGACGTGCACGGCGCGTTCGACCTCGCGAGCTCGCTCGGGCTCGAGCCCGTCGTCCCCGTGCCGGGCAGCCCGGTGCCCCAGGTGGCCAACCCGCTGCGCATGTCGGCGACGCCGCCGACGTATCGCACTCCCCCTCCCGCCGTGGGCTCGCCGTCGTGACCGAGGCGTTCGTGCGGCCACCCACCGCCCAGGAGGCGGTGCTCGCCGAGCTGCGCCGGCTGCTCGTCACCGGTGAGCTCGCGCCCGGGACCCCGGTGCGTCAGGAGGCCGTCGCCGAGCGGCTCGGGGTGAGCCGCGTGCCCGTGCGCGAGGCGCTCAAGGTGCTGGAGGGCGAGGGGCACGTCGTCTACCTCCCGCACCGCGGCTACGTCGTAGCCGAGCTCTCGGTCGCCGACCTCACCGAGGTCTACCGGCTGCGCGAGCTGCTCGAGGCCGAGGCCGTCCGGGTGGCCGTCCCCCGCCTCGATGACGACACCGTGGCCGCCATCGAGCTGGCCGCCCGCGAGGTCGACGCCGCGGGCCGGCGCGGCGACCTCGCGGGGATGACGGCGCACAACCGTGAGTTCCACTTCCTGCTCTTCGACGCCGCCGGCCTGCCGCGGCTGTCGCGCACGCTGCGCCAGCTGTGGGACGCCACCGACGTCTACCGCGCGGTCTACTTCGCGGGCCCGGGCAACCGGGCGCGGGTCGAGCACGACCATGCCGACCTCGTCGCCGCCCTCCGCGCGCGCGACGCCCGCCGCGCCGTAGCCGTCCAGAAGTCCCACCGCGACAGCAGCGTGGTCGCGGTGACCCGAGCGATCGAGGGGCGGGTCAGCCCTGCGGGGTCCGCAGCAGCGGGCGGAGGACGTCGAGCACGCTGAGGTCCTCGATCGTGCTCGGCGGCGCCTCGGGTCGGCCGTCGGCGATCCCGCGCATCGTGCGTCGCAGGATCTTGCCCGACCGGGTCTTCGGCAGGGCCGGGACGACGACGACGCTCTTGAACGCGGCCACCGGGCCGATCTCGTCGCGCACGGCGTCCACGATCTCGCGCTGCAGCTGCTCGGGGTCGATGTCCGCGCCGCTCTTGAGGACGACGAAGGCGCGCGGCAGCTGGCCCTTCAGCTCGTCGTGGACGCCGATCACGGCGCACTCCGCGACCATGGGGTGCGTCGCGACCACGGCCTCCATCGAGCCGGTCGAGAGCCGGTGCCCCGCGACGTTGATGACGTCGTCGGTGCGCCCCATCACGTACACGTAGCCGTCGGCGTCGATCGACCCGCCGTCACCGGTCGTGTAGTAGCCGTTGAAGTCGCTGAGGTAGGAGTCGACGTAGCGCTTGTCGTCGTTCCACAGCGTCGGCAGCGTCCCTGGTGGCAGCGGCAGCCGGATGCAGATGTTGCCCTCCTCGCCCGGCCCGACCGGCACGCCGTTCTCGTCGAGCACCTGTACGTCGTACCCGGGCATGACGACGGTGGGCGACCCCGGCTTGATCGGCATCGGCTCGAGCCCGCGCGGGTTCGCCGCGATCGGCCAGCCGGTCTCGGTCTGCCACCAGTTGTCCACGACGGGGATCCCGAGGATGTCGCTCGCCCAGTGGTACGTGTCCGGGTCGAGCCGCTCGCCGGCGAGGAACAGCGTCTCCAGCGACGACAGGTCGTGCCCCGTACGCAGCGCCGCGGTGGGGTCCTCCTTCTTGATGGCCCGGATCGCCGTCGGTGCGGTGAACAGCGCCTTCACGCCGTGGTCGGCGATCACCCGCCAGAACGCGCTCGCGTCCGGCGTGCCGACCGGCTTGCCCTCGTAGAGAACGGTGGTCGCCCCGACGAGAAGTGGCGCGTAGACGATGTAGGAGTGGCCGACGACCCAGCCGACGTCGCTCGCCGCCCAGAAGACCTCGCCGGGCCCGACGCCGTAGATGTTGGTCATGCTCCACGCGAGCGCGACCGCGTGGCCGCCGTTGTCGCGGACGATGCCCTTGGGCTTGCCCGTGGTGCCGGAGGTGTAGAGCACGTAGAGCGGATCGGTCGCGGCGACCGGGACGCAGTCCACCGGCTGCGACCGGGCGACGAGCTCGTCCCAGTCGATGTCCTTGTCGCCCATGGACGCCACGGCCTGCGGCCGCTGCAGGACCACCGACGCCGACGGCTCGTGCTGCGCGAGCTCGAGCGCCCGGTCGAGCATCGGCTTGTACTCCACGACACGACCCGGCTCGATGCCGCACGAGGCCGACACGACCACCTTGGGCGTCGCGTCGTCGATGCGGATCGCGAGCTCGTGCGGCGCGAACCCGCCGAACACGACCGAGTGCACGGCCCCCAGGCGCGCGGTCGCGAGCATCGCGACGACCGCCTGCGGGACCATCGGCATGTAGAGCACGACCCGGTCGCCCGCCTCGACGCCCAGGCCGCGCAGCGCCCCGGCGAACGTCGCGACCTCGTCGCGCAGCCGGGCGTAGGTGTACGTCTCCACCGTGCCCGTGACGGGACTGTCGTGGACCAGCGCGATCCGGTCGCCGTGGCCTGCCTCGACATGGCGGTCGACCGCGTTCCAGCACGTGTTCAGCCGTCCGCCGGCGAACCAGCGGTAGTACGGCGCGTCGGAGCGGTCGAGGACCGTCGTCGGTTCGGTGTCCCAGTCGATCGCCCGCGCCACCTCGGACCAGAACCCCTCGGGGTCCTCCAGGCTGCGGGCGTAGGCGGCGGCGTAGGCCCCGGTCTGCTCGTGCGGCATGACGTCCTCCCGGCGGTGGTGGCCCCCAGGGTACGAAGGCACCGGGCACGTGTCGGGCGGATGACGATCCCGTGCGCCGAAAGCGGCGCCACGGGCGCCGAGCGGCGCGGCGGCGCGGCTACTCGGCCGCGGCCAGCTGGCCGCAGGCGCCGTCGATCTCGCGGCCGCGGGTGTCCCGGACCGTCACGGCGATGCCACCGGCCTCGAGCCGGCGGACGAACTCGCGCTCGTCGTCCCGCCGGGACGCCGTCCACGTCGACCCCGGCGTGGGGTTGAGCGGGATGAGGTTCACGTGGACCAGCTTGTTGCGCAGCCGCTTCGCGAGCAGGTCGGCACGCCACGCCTGATCGTTGACGTCCTTGATGAGCGCGTACTCGACGGACACGCGGCGCTTGGTGACCCGGGCGTACTCCCAGGCGGCGTCGAGCACCTCGGCGACGTTCCAGCGGGTGTTGACGGGCACGAGGGTGTTGCGCAGCTCGTCGTCGGGGGCGTGCAGCGAGAGCGCGAGCGTGACCGGCAGTCCCTCGGTGGCCAGCTCGCGCATCCGGGGCACCAGGCCGACGGTCGACACGGTGATGCCGCGCGCGGACATCCCGAGCCCCTCCGGGCTCTTGTCGACGAGGCGGCGCACCGCGCCCAGGACCGCCTTGTAGTTCGCGAGCGGCTCGCCCATGCCCATGAACACGACGTTGGACACGCGTCCTCCGCCGCCCGGGACGTCGCCGCGCGCGAGCTCCCGCGCCCCGGCGACCACCTGCTCGACGATCTCGGCCGTGGACAGGTTGCGGGTCAGACCCGCCTGCCCGGTCGCGCAGAACGGGCAGTTCATCCCGCAGCCGGCCTGGCTCGAGACGCACATCGTCACGCGGTCCGGGTAGCGCATGAGCACGCTCTCGACGAGCACGTCGTCGAACAGCCGCCACAGCATCTTGCGCGTGGTGCCGGCGTCGGCGGTGAGCTCGCGGACGGGGGTCATGAGCGGCGGGGTCAGCGCGGCCGCGAGGTCGTCGCGCAGCGCGGCCGGGATGTCGGTCCACGCCGACGGGTCGTCGGAGAGCCGGGTGAAGTAGTGCCGCGAGACCTGGTCGGCGCGGAACGCCGGGAGGCCGAGCGCCGTCACGGCCTCGCGCCGCTCGGCCGCGGTCATGTCCGCCAGGTGCCGGCGCGGCCTGCGCCCCCGGGGTGCGGTGAACGTCAGCTCGCCCGGGACGGGACGGCGCGGGGCTTCGAGGTCCTCGGTCATGTCGAGGACCATTCTCCCACGGCGCTCAGGGGCCGAGGAACACGCGGAACAGCAGCCAGGACGTGACGGCGTTGGGCAGCAGCGAGTCGAGCCGGTCCATCAGCCCGCCGTGGCCCGGAAGCAGGCTGCTCATGTCCTTGACGCCGAGATCGCGCTTGATGGCCGACTCGGCGAAGTCGCCGGCCGTCGCGGTGACCGTGAGGACGAGGCCGGTGAGCGCGCCCTGCCACCACGGCGCGTCGAAGACCACGACGAACAGCGCGACGCCCGCGACCACCTGCAGCACGACGCTCCCGGCGAACCCCTCCCAGGACTTCTTCGGCGAGAGCCGCGGCGCGATGGGATGGCGACCGACGAGCACGCCCGCGGCGTAGCCGCCGATGTCGCTGCAGATGGTGAGGACGACGAACGCGATCGTCCGCTGGCCGCCCTGCGACGACGCCAGCATGAGGCCGACGAACCCGCCCATGAGCCCCGTGTAGGCGGCGACCAGGACCGAGGCCGACACGTCGCCGACGTAGCCCTCGGGGGGTCCGGCGAGGCGCCAGCCGAGGACAGCCAGCACCGTCGCGCCGAACGTCGCGATGAAGGCCGTCGTGCCCCACCAGTACGCCGCCTGCGGGATCAGCGCGACGCCGGCGTAGATCGGCACCCGTACGACGTGGAAGTCCCGCTGTGCCAGCGCACCCCACAGCTCGTGCGCCGCCACCACGAGCGCGGCCGACACGACGATGCTGAACACCCACGGCGCGTAGAGCAGCGGCAGCAGGACCAGGAAGATGCCGAGCGCCGCACCGACGAGCACCGCAGAGACGAGGTTGCGCCCCGCGCGTCCGGTCGACGGCGGCTGTGGTTGCTCGGCAGGTGCCTCGGTCATGAGGGGGGTCGGGCCGGGAGGTCGTCAGACCTCCAGCAGCTCGGCCTCCTTGTGCTTGAGCAGCTCGTCGATCTGCGTGACGTACTTGTGCGTCAGGTCGTCGAGGGTCTTCTCGGCGCGGCGTACGTCGTCCTCGCCGGCCTCGCCGTCCTTGACCAGCCGGTCGAGCGTGTCCTTCGCGTGCCGGCGGATGTTGCGCATGGAGATGCGGGCGTCCTCGGCCTTGTGCCGCGCCACCTTGATGTACTCCTTGCGCCGCTCCTCGGTGAGCTGCGGGAAGGCGATGCGGATGACGACGCCGTCGTTCGTCGGGTTGACGCCGAGGTCGGAGTCGCGGATCGCCTTCTCGATGGCGGTCATCGAGCTCTTGTCGTAGGGCGAGATCACGACGAGGCGCGCCTCGGGGATCTGGAAGCCGGCCATCTGCGTCACCGGGGTCGGCGTGCCGTAGTACTCGGCCGTGATCTTGTCGAACATCTTGGCCGTGGCTCGCCCGGTGCGGATGCCGGCGAAGTCCTCCTTGGCCACGCCGACGGCCTTCTCCAGCTTCTCCTCTGCCTCGAGCAGGGTCTCGTCGATCACCGGAGTGCTCCTCGTGGTTCGTACGGCGGACGGGCTGGCGGATCGCTCGTCGCTCACGTGGCGACGAGCGTGCCGATCCTCTCACCCCGCACGGCGCGGGCGATGTTGCCCTCGACGAGCAGGTTGAACACGATGATCGGCAGCTTGTTGTCCTGGCAGAGGCTGATCGCGGTCGCGTCCGCGACCTTGAGCCCGCGGGCCAGGACCTCGGCGTGCGTGAGCGTCTCGAACATCGTCGCGGCGGGGTTCGTGCGCGGATCGTCGTCGTAGACGCCGTCGACGCCCTTGGCCATGAGCACCACCTCGCAGCCCACCTCGAGGGCACGTTGCGCGGCCGTGGTGTCGGTGGAGAAGTACGGCGCCCCCAGGCCGGCGCCGAAGATGACGACTCGGCCCTTCTCCAGGTGGCGGATCGCACGGCGCGGGATGTAGGGCTCGGCCACCTGGCCCATCTGGATCGCCGTCTGCACGCGGGTCTCGATGCCCTGCCGGTCGCAGAAGTCCTGCAGCGCGAGGCAGTTCATGACGGTGCCGAGCATGCCCATGTAGTCGGCGCGGGAGCGGTCCATCCCTCGCTCGTTGAGCTGGGCGCCGCGGAAGAAGTTGCCGCCGCCGATGACGACCGCGACCTCGACCCCCTTGCGCACGACGCCCGCGATCTGCCGGGCGATGTTCTGGACGGTGTCCGGGTCGACCCCGAGCCCGCCCCCGCCGGCGAACGCCTCGCCGGACAGCTTGAGCAGGACGCGGGAGTAGCCGCCCTCGGGCACGCCGGGCCACGTGTCCAGGGTGCCCTCGAGCGAGGGCTGCACGGCCGTCACCGAGATGCCGGAGGCCGCCGTCGCGGAAGGTGCTGATGTGTCCACGACTGCGGCCTCCTGGCTCTCGGGCTTGCAGGGGAGTCTGTCAGGAGACGGACTCCCGAGGCAGGGTCAGGCGCCGATCTCGAAGTGCGCGAAGCGCGTGACCTTCGTGCCCGCGGCGTCGAGCACGGCCTGCACCGTCTTCTTCGACTCCTGCACCGACTCCTGCTCGAGCAGGACGTTGTTCTTGAAGAACCCGTTGACCGTGCCCTCGACGATCCGGGGCAGGGCCGCCTCGGGCTTGCCGTCCTCGATGGCCTTGGCCTCGGCGACCCGGCGCTCGGTCTCGACGATCTCGGCCGGGACCTCGTCGCGGGTGAGGTAGCGCGGGCGCATGGCCGCGATCTGCATGGCGGCGCCGCGCGCGGCCTCCTCCGAGCCCTCGTAGGCCACGAGCACGCCCACCTGCGGGGGCAGGTCGGCGGCCCGCTTGTGCAGGTAGACGGCGACCGGGCCGTCGAGCACGGCCACGCGGCCGAGCTCGAGCTTCTCGCCGATGACGGCCGCCAGGCCCGCGATCGCGTCGGCCACGGTCTGGCCGGCCTCGAGCTCGGTAGCGGCGAGCGCCTCGGCATCGGCGGGGCGGGTCTCGGCGGCCTTCGCGACGATCCTGGCGGCGAGCGCCTGGAAGTCGGCGTTCTTGGCCACGAAGTCGGTCTCGGCACGCAGCTCGATGAGCGCGCCGCCCTGGGCGGCGACGAGGCCGTTGCTGGCCTCGCGCTCGGCGCCCCGGGCTGCCATCTTCGCGGCGCCCTTGACGCGCAGCGCCTCGACGGCCGCGTCGATGTCGCCGTCGCTCTCCACGAGCGCCTTCTTGCAGTCCATCATCCCCGCGCCGGTGAGGTCGCGGAGCTTCTTCACGTCGGCGGCGGTGATCTCGGCCATGGCGTGGCTCTCTCTCGTCTGGGTTCGTACGTCGGGTCCTCGCGGCTGCGGCCCGGAGCGGTCCGAGGCGGACCGGTCCAGGCCGCAGGCCGGAGGTGGTGCGGGTGCGGTCAGGCCTGCTCGGCCGGAGCCTCGTCGGTGGGAGCCTCGGTCGCAGCGGCCTCGGCGGCGGGCGCCTCGGTGACGGCGTCGGCAGCCTCGGCCACGGGGGCCTCGACAGCGACCTCGGTCTCGGGGGCCTCGACCGCGGTCCCGACGACGGCCTCGGTCACCGGGGCCTCGGCCGCGGCAGCGTCGGTCACCGGCGTCTCGGCCACGGGGGCCTCGGCGACGGCGAGCAGCTCGGCCTCCCACGCGGCGAGCGGCTCGTCGGTGGCGACGACACCCTCGTCGGCGGCGGCGGAACCGCGACCGGCCCGGGCCATGAGGCCGTCGGCGACGGCGTCGGCGATCACGCGGGTGAGCAGCGCGACGGCGCGGATCGCGTCGTCGTTGCCGGGGATCGGGAAGTCGACGACGTCGGGGTCGCAGTTGCTGTCGAGGATCGCGACGACCGGGATGCCGAGCTTCTTGGCCTCGGCGACGGCGATGTGCTCCTTGTTGGTGTCGACGATCCACACCGCGGAGGGGACCTTCGACATGTCCCGGATGCCACCGAGGGTCTTGAGCAGCTTGTCCTTCTCACGACGCAGGACCAGCAGCTCCTTCTTGGTGAGACCCGAGCCGGCCACGTCGTCGTAGTCGATGAGCTCGAGCTCCTTGAGGCGCTGGATCCGCTTGTGCACGGTGCTGAAGTTGGTGAGCATGCCGCCGAGCCAGCGCTGGTTGACGTAGGGCATGCCCACGCGGGTCGCCTGCTGGGCGACGGGCTCCTGCGCCTGACGCTTCGTCCCGATGAACATCACCGAGCCGCCGTGGGCGACGGTCTCCTTGATGAACTCGTAGGCGCGGTCGATGTAGGTCAGCGACTGCTGCAGGTCGATGATGTAGATGCCGTTGCGCTCATTGAAGATGAACCGCTTCATCTTGGGGTTCCAACGGCGGGTCTGGTGCCCGAAGTGCACGCCGCTCTCGAGCAGCTGCTTCATCGTGACGACGGCCATGGCCGGTCGCTCCTTGATCCGGCGCCGAGGCGCGCGGGAGACCCCGCGACGCGGCAGCGCCACTCGGTTGTCCACCTGACCGGGCGGCCAGGTGCCTGACTCCCGCCGGACGCGCCGTCCCGGCCGGAGCCGGACCGAGGATGCGCCGCCGGCTCGTGAGCCGGGATGCGGGCGTGCGATGTCGGCCCGCCGGGGCGCGCCGCAGGTGGGAGTCTACGGCCAGGACCCCGCAGGTCCGAAATCGTGCGTCGGGTGCCCGGCGGGGCGACGGGCCGGGTGCCCGCCGGGGCAACGGCCCGGGCGCCGGTCCGCCGACCGTCCCCAGGCCGGTGCGGCACGGCGGGTCGTACCCCGTCCCCACGCCACGGGCCGTCGCGACGGCCCACCCCGGCCGGACCCTGCCGGCGTGCTCCCCGTCCTCGGCGCGCCCCTGGCCGCCGCCTCCGTCGTCCTGGCCCTGCTCCCGGCCGCCGCACCCTCGACCGTCGGCCCCGGGTCGGGAGCCGGACCCGCCCCCCGGCCGACCGCAGCCGTCGCCTGGGGCGCACCGGTGGACGGGCCGGTGTCCGTGCTCGACCGCTTCGACCCGCCGGTACGCCGGTGGCTGCCGGGGCACCGCGGGGTCGACCTCGACGCGGCGATGGGCGACGTCGTGCGGGCCGCCGGCCCGGGCACGGTGACCTGGGCCGCACCCCTCGCGGGGCGCGGCGTGGTGGTGGTCCGGCACCCGGACGGGCGGCGGACGACGTACGAGCCGGTCGACGCCGTCGTGACGGTGGGCGACGACGTCACGACCGGGGACCGGATCGGGCGGGTGGCGCCGGGTGTGGGTCACTGCGGCGGCGTGCCGTCGTGCCTGCACTGGGGGCTGCGCCGCGGCGACGACTACCTCGACCCGATGCTGCTGCTCCGCCGCGGGCGACCGGTGCTGCTGCCCTGACCGGCGGCCGGGCGGTCAGCCCTCGTCGTGCGCCTCGCTGAGCTTGCCGCGCAGCTGCAGGACGGCCTTGGTGTGCATCTGGCAGATGCGTGACTCGGTGACGCCGAGGACCTGGCCGATCTCGGCCAGGGTGAGCCCCTCGTAGTAGTAGAGGGTGACCACGATCTTCTCCCGCTCGGGCAGGGTGTTGATCGCCTTCGCGAGGATGTACTTCGTCTCCTCGCCCTCGAACAGGTTGATCGGGTCCGGCGCCTTCGGGTCCTCGAGCGTGTCGCCGAGCGTCATCTTGTCGCCGCGCTCGCCGCCGGCGTGCAGCAGCTCGTCGAGGGCCACCACGTTGACGAAGGAGACCTGGCTGAAGATCGCGTGCAGGTCCTCGATCTTGATGTCCATCTCGCGGGCGACCTCGGCCTCGGTCGGCGTGCGCTGCAGCTTCGCCTCGAGTGCCTGGTAGGCCTTCTCCACCTCACGTGCCTTGAACCGCACGGACCGCGGGATCCAGTCGATGGAGCGGAGCTCGTCGATGATCGCGCCGCGGATGCGGTTGATGGCGTAGGTCTCGAACTTGATGGCGCGCTCGAGGTCGAACTTCTCGATGGCGTCGATGAGGCCGAAGATGCCGTAGGAGACGAGGTCCGCCTGCTCGATGTTGGGCGGGAGGCCGACGCCGACCCGACCGGCGACGTACTTCACCAGGGGCGAGTAGTGCAGGATCAGCCGCTCGCGGAGCGCGGAGTCGCCCGTGGCCTTGAAGTCCTCCCAGAGGTGACGCAGCGCCGCTGCGCTCTCGTCCGCGGCGGCGGCCTTCTCGTCCTCGGTCGGGGTCAGGTCCATCTCGTCGAGCAGGGCGTTCGCCGCCGCCTCGAGGTCGGCGCTGCTCGGGTCCGCCGCGACGTCGTCGTCGAGGTCGTCCTCCGCCTCGAAGGCGTCCTCGGCCTCGACCGCGTCCTCGACGCCGTCAGGCTCGCGGGTGCGCCTGCTCATACGTAGCCCTCAACCGTTCGACGCTGACATGGGTGTAGATCTGTGTTGTCGCGAGCGTAGCGTGCCCCAAGATCTCCTGGACGGTGCGGAGGTCAGCGCCGCCCTCGAGCAGGTGGGTCGCTGCCGAGTGTCTCAGCCCGTGCGGTCCGAGGTCGGGAGCTCCAGGCACGTGGCGCAGCATCCGGTGGACCACCGACCGCGCGGTCCGCGGGTCGAGCCGGCGGCCGCGGGCGCCGAGCAGCAGCGCGGAGCCCGACTCGGCGGTCCGCAGCGGCGGACGGCCGTCGGCCAGCCAGGACTCGAGGGCCCGCTGGGCGGGCGGCCCGTAGGGCACGACCCGCTCCTTCGCGCCCTTGCCGAGCACCCGCACGGTGCGCCGCGCGTCGTCGACGTCGTGCAGGTCGAGCCCGACGAGCTCGCCCACCCGCATCCCGGTGGCGTAGAGCAGCTCGAGGACGAGCAGGTCGCGCAGGTGCACCGGGTCGCCGTCGTCGGCCGCCACCGTGGCGACGTCGAGCAGCGCGGTGGCCTCGCCCTGCTTGAGGACACCGGGGAGGGACCGGCGCGAGGCCGGCGTGGCCAGCCGGTCGCCCGGGTCGACGACGAGCAGCCCGCGCCTGTGCGCCCAGGCGGTGAACACGCGGGCCGCGGCCGCGCGCCGCGCGACGGTGGCCCGGGCGTGGCCGGCGGCCCCCTCGTGCGCCAGCCAGCCGCGCAGGTCGGCGAGATCGAGGTCGGCGAGGTGGACCGCGCCCTCGGCGTGGGCGTGGCGCAGCAGCCGCGTCACGTCGCCGACGTAGGCGCGGACCGTGTGCGGGCTGCGGCCGAGCTCGGCGGTCAGGTGGACGGTGAACGCCGCCAGGGCGTCCGCGAGCTCGGGCGGCAGCGCGTCGGCGTCGACGCCGCTCTGCGGTGCGGCCGGCGCTGTCGGGGACACGCCTCCACCGTCGACGCGGGACGGCCCGGAGTCAACGCGGCGCGCCGCTCGCGAGCGCCCACCCCTGCGGGCCCTGCCGGACGAAGCCGGACAGCTCGAGCAACCCGAGCGCAGCCGCGGTCTCGGCCGGGGTGACGCCCGCGGTCCGCGCGACCGAGTCGAGCGTGGCCGGCCGGCGGGCGGGCACGGCGTCGAGCACCCGGGCCGACAACGGGTCGAGCGCGTCGCGCGGGCGGACCGGGCCGGACGGCTCGGGAGCCAGGTCCACCCCGAGGCCACCGACCGCCTCGACCACCTCGTCGGCGGACGTCACCAGCACGGCGCCGGCACGCAGCGCGCGGTGGACCCCCTGCGACATCGCGGAGGTCACCGGGCCCGGGACGCCCAGGACCGGGCGGCCGAGCCGCTCGGCCTCGTGCGCGGTGGACAGCGCGCCGGAACGCAGGGCCGCCTCGACCACCACCGTGCCGCGGGTGAGCGCGGCGATGACACGGTTGCGGACGAGGAACCGGGTGCGGTGCGGCGCGGCGCCGGGCGGCACCTCGGACACGATGAGCCCGTCGGCCGCGATCCGGGCGAAGAGCGCGTCGTGCCGCGGCGGGTAGGCGACGTCGACCCCGCAGGCCAGCACGGCGACCGTGACGCCCCGCGCCGCGAGGGCGCCGGCGTGCGCCGCGGCGTCGATGCCGAAGGCCCCGCCGGACACCACCGTCCAGCCCGACATCGCGAGGTCGCTGGCGAACGTCGACGCGACGTGGGTGCCGTAGCCGGTCGACGCCCGGGCGCCGACGACGGCGACGGACCGCAGCGCCGCGAGCCGCAGGTCGACCGTGCCGCGGACCCAGAGCGCCCAGGGCGCGACGTCGCCCAGGTCGTCGAGCTGCGTGGGCCACTCCAGGTCGCCCGGGACGAGCAGGCGCCCGCCGACGGCGGCCACCCGCGCCAGGTCAGCACCCGGATCGGCCGTCGCGAGCCGCACGCGGTAGCGCTCGTCCTGCTCGAGGCCGGCCCGGCCGGCCCGGATCATCGCGACGACGTCGGCCGCACCCGCCGTGCGCAGCAGGCGCCCGATGCGCCGGTCGCCCGGCTCGGCGATGCGGGACAGCAGGGCGCGCGCCTCGCGCTCGTCGGTCACGCCGCCCATGCCGAGCCCCCGTCACGGTGCAGCAGCGCGCTGCCGACGTCGGACCGGGTCGGCCGGTCTCGGCCCGCGAGGTCGGCGACCGTCCACGCCACGCGCACGACGCGGTCGGCCCCGCGGGCCGAGACGAGCCCGCGGGAGAGCGCGGTGTCCAGCGGGGCCGCGGCGTCGGCATCGAGGCCGTAGCGCCGGCGGACGACGGGACCGGGCACGTCGGCGTTCACGGTCCACGGCGTACCGGCGTAGCGCCGGGCGGCCCGATCCCGCGCCTCGCGCACGCGCGCGGCGACCCGTCCGGTGGGCTCGGCGTCGGTCGCCCCGAACTCGAGGTCGGCGAGGGTGGGGCGCACGAGCGTGACCCGCAGGTCGACCCGGTCGAGCAGCGGGCCGGAGATGCGGGAGAGGTAGCGGCGGCGCTGCTGCGGCGTGCACACGCAGGCCGCGGCGTCCGGGCCGCCGCCCCGGCCGCACGGGCACGGGTTCATCGCGAGCACGAGGTGGAACCGGGCCGGGAACCGCACCGAGAACGCCGACCTGGTCACGACCATCTCCCCGGACTCGAGCGGCTGCCGCAGCGCCTCGAGCGCTGTCGCCGGGAACTCGGGAGCCTCGTCGAGGAACAGGACCCCGCGGTGCGCGAGCGACACGAGGCCGATGCGCGGGACGCCCGACCCGCCGCCGACCATCGCCGCGTGGGTGGCGGTGTGGTGCGGCGCCTCGAACGGCGGGACCGTGATGAGCCGCCCCCCGGTGCCGAGCCGCCCGGCCACGGAGTGGATCGCCGTCACCTCGAGCGCGGCCTGCTCGTCGAGCGGCGGGAGGAGCCCGGGCAGCCGCTCCGCGAGCATCGTCTTGCCGACGCCCGGCAGCCCGGTCATCGCGAGATGGTGACCACCCGCGGCGGCGAGCTCGAGCGCCGCCCGCGCGGCGTGCTGCCCGCGGACGTCGGCGAGGTCCGGCACGTCGGGCGGGTCGGTCGGGCCCGCGGGCGGGTCGTCGACGGCGTCGAGCTCGACCTCGGGCACGGCTTCGCCGCGCACCAGCGCGACGAGACCGGCGAGCGTGCGGACTCCCAGCACCTCGATGCCCGGTACGAGCGCCGCCTCGTCGACGTTGGCCGCGGGCACG
>JAJXTD010000243.1 GCA_021784035.1 Actinomycetes bacterium
GGAGTCGTCGAGGAGGGTGAACTCGTGCTCGAAGGAGGCGAGCAGCGTGAGCCCGGTCTCCGCGGCCAGGTCGGCGACGGCGTGCCGCAGGAACGCGCGCGACGAGCAGGCCCACTCGCGACCGTCGGTCTCGACCAGGTCGCCGAGCACGAGCGTGACCGCCGGCCGCCCCGCCACAGCGGGGATCTCGGCACGCGTCGTAGCGTCCGGAACGAGCCGCAGGTCGCCGAGGACGCCGAACGCGTTGGGCTCGATGATGCGACCGAGCGGGCTCATCGCGATCGAGGCCGGGACCCAGCCCGTCCCCTCGCGGCCCCAGCGCTCCGAGTCCACGTTCGGTACGGCGCGGCCACGGCAGACGCCCCCGAGGTCGCAGGTCACGATGTAGGTCAGTCCGGTGAAGGAGTCGCTGTACATCGTGTCCCTGCTCACCTCGGAGGCGCGGCTCACTCAGCCACCGTGCACCGGGACGGCGACCTCGACGTTCTCGGTGAACTCCATCTCCGGCGGCGGGGTGCGGAAGCCCTTGGTCAGGACGCCGAGGTAGATGACGCCCAGTGCGAGCCACCCTAGACCGAGCGTGATCGCGTTGCGGTCGAGCTGGGTGAGCAGCCAGAGGTCGACCAGTGCGCCGAGGGCGGGAGCGACGACGTACGCCCACGGGTTGTGCGCGATGCCCGCACGGCGCTGGCGCACGAAGTAGGCGATCACCGACAGGTTCACGAACGTGAAGGCGGTGAAGGCGCCGAAGTTGATGAACGACGTCGACGTCGCCGGGTCGAACCACAGGGCGAGCATCCCCACGAGCCCGCTGAGCACGAGGTTGAGCACGGGGGTGTGGTACTTCGGGTGGACGAAGCCGAAGAACTTCCGCGGCAGCACGTTGTCGCGGCCCATCGCGAACAGCAGCCGGGATACGCCGGCCTGCGCGGCCAGCCCGGACGCGTACTGCGCCATCACGAGACCCGCCAGGAAGATCGAGCCGAACAGGTCGCCGCCGATCTCCTTCGCGATGTCGAACGCGGCCGACGCGGAGTCCTCGAACACGCCGCCGGGGTGGACCAGCTGCGTGGTGTAGGCGACGACCACGAAGATGCCGCCGCCGATGAGCGCGGTGAGCATGATCGCGCGCGGGATGGTGCGCCGCGGGTCGATGGTCTCCTCGGTCAGCGTCGTGACGGCGTCGAAGCCGAGGAAGGAGTACGCCGCGATCGCAGCGCCCGCGGAGATGCCGGCCAGCGTCGTCGTGCTGTTCGCGAACGGGTCACCCGACACGAGACCGCCCGCGCCGTCGGACGCGAACACGTGCGAGAGGGACAGCGCGACGAACAGCACGATGACGAGGATCTGGAATGCCATGAGCAGGAAGTTCGCCTTGGCCGCCACCTGGATGCCGAGCACGTTGAGCACCGTCGTCGTGGCGATGAACGCGACGATCCAGACCCAGAACGGCACGCCGGGGAACTTCGCCTGCAGGTAGACCGCGCCGAACAGCCAGATCACCATCGGCAGGAACAGGTAGTCCAGCAGCACCGCCCAGCCGACGAGGAAGCCGGCCCGCGAGTCGATGGTCCGGCGTACGTACGTGTACGCCGACCCCGCGACCGGGTACGCCCGGGCCATGCGGCCGTAGCTGAATGCCGTGAACAGCATCGCGACGAGGGCCAGCAGGTACGCCGACGGCGTCGCGCCGCCCGTCGTCTCCGCGATGATGCCGAAGATGCCGAGCACGATCAGCGGTGTCATGTAGGCGAGGCCGAACAGGACGACGGACCGCAGTCCCAGCGTCCGGACCAGCGTGGGGCTGGCTTGTGCCATGGCGTGCTCCTCGGTCGAGGGGTTCGGGATGGGCGGCGTACGGACTAGCGGTGGTCGTCGGGGCCCTGGACGTGCCAGAGCTTCGGGTCGATGCGGCCCTGGTAGAGCGGGAGCTCGATCGGTGCGTCCCCGTCGGAGAACTGGGCCCACATCCGGTTGAGCCCCGCGGTGCCGTAGGTGCGGGTCCGCACGACGTGGTCGAGGTCGAGTACGTCGGTGAGCACGACCGGGTTCTCGCTCGGGGCAGCGACGCGGACCGCGCCCTCGGGGTCGACCACGAGGCTCTGCCCCATGCCGACCGGGCCGGCACAGTTCACGCTCACCACGAAGACCTGGTTCACGATGGCGTTGGCCCGGGTCAGCACGAGCTCCTGGGCGCGGTCGACCGTCGTGGTCTTCACCAGGTTGAGCACCACCTCGGCGCCCATCCACGCCAGCTGCCGGGTCACCTCGGGGAACCACGCGTCGTAGCAGATCGACAGGCCGAGGCGGCCGTGGCCGGGCAGGTCGACGACCACGAATCGGTCGCCCGGCTGGTAGGGCTCGTAGGGCCGCCAGGGGAAGATCTTCCGGTACGACGCGACCAGCTCGCCCTCGGGCGAGAACACCACGGCGGTGTTGTAGAGCAGGCCGTCGGCGCCCCGCTCGCAGACGCTGCCGGGCACGAGCCACACGCCGAGGTCGCCCGCGAGCTCGGCGAGCATCCGGCACCGCGGCCCGTCCAGCGGCTCGGCCGAGTCGTCGAGCCGGGCGTTCTTCGTCCGCGGGTCCTCGTCGGCGCCGAACAGGTGCAGCTCGGGGTAGACCGCGAGGCGCGTCTGCGGGAAGGAGTGCACGAGGTCGGTCACGTCGCGGGCGAACCCGTCGAGCGGCGCGTCGATGGGATGCGGTGCGGCCTGGGCCATCGTGACCGGCAGTGCTCGCGACATGCGGTGCCTCCTGGGTTCGCGGCCTCGCTCACCGCTTGGAGCAGAAATTAGAGCAAGATGAACCCTTATACAAGAGTGTTCACAATGATTCTTTTTGCGGGTTCGCGGCTACCATGGGTCGGTGACCACGACGACCGCCCCCGACGCCGCGGAGCTGGGCGACGCCGAGCAGCGGCTCAGCGCGTCGGCGCTCGGCGGTATCCGCCGGCTCACCGCCATCGACACGGTGCGCGCCCGCATCGCGATGGCCGTCGACCTGCGGCTGCTCAGCCCGGGCGAGCGGCTCCCACCGCCGGCCGAGATCGCCCAGGCCATGGACGTCAGCGAGATCACCGTCCGCCGCGCCCTCACGGCGCTCGCGCAGGACGGCGTCCTCGAGCGGCGCCGCGGCCGCAACGGCGGCACCCTCGTCGCCACGAACCCCACGCTCGGCACGGTCGCCGAGACCGACGCGTATCGCAGCGCCACCACCGAGGTGCACGACCTCATCGACCAGCGACTGCTGCTCGAGGTCGGCGTCGCGCACCTCGCCGCGCTGTCCGCGACCAAGTCCCAGCTAGCCGGCCTGCGCCGTCTCGTGCGCACGATGGACCGGGCCACCACGTGGGCCGAGTTCCACACCGCCGACGAGCACTTCCACCTCGCGGTCGCCGAGGCCACCTCGCTCCCGACCGCGTCCGCGCAGTACGCCGTAGTCCTGCGCGAGCTCTACCGCTACTACCTGCCCTACCCCGTGGACTACCTCCGCGAGTCCAACTGCGAGCACCGCGACCTCGTCGAGGCCATCGCCGGCCGCGACGTCGCCCGCGCCGGCGAGGTCGCCCGCGGCCACGTC
>JAJXTD010000244.1 GCA_021784035.1 Actinomycetes bacterium
GCGAAGGCGAAGTTCCCCGCCGGTCCCTCGGCGCTGGCGGTCGACACCGGGGCGGTGCTGCTCACCGCCGCGCTCTACCTCGAGGACGGTCGCAACGTGGTGCGGTTCAACCCGCCCGTGGAGGTGCCCGCCGAGGGGGAGCGGTCGCGGCGCATCTTCCGCACGACACAGCTCGTGGCCGACCAGATCGAGGACTCGATCCGGTCCCGCCCGACGGACTGGCACATGCTGCAGCGGGTCTGGGTCGACGACCTCGACCCGAGCAAGGCTCCGACGCCGTGATCGGCCGGCGGGGCGGCCGCCGGGCCGGGGCGGCGTCATGAGGGTCGGTCTCGTCTGTCCCTACGACTGGTCGGCGCCCGGCGGGGTGCAGGCGCACGTGCGCGACCTCGCCGTCGCCCTCCAGCGGCTCGGTCACGAGGTGAGCGTGCTCGCGCCGTGCGACGACGACATCGAGCTCCCGCCGTACGTCGTCTCCGCGGGCCGTGCGGTCACGCTCTCGTACAACGGCTCCAAGGCCAAGGTGGCGTTCGGCCCGGTCACCACCCGGCGGGTGCGGCGGTGGCTGCGCAACGGTCGGTTCGACGTCCTTCACGTGCACGAGCCGCTGTCGCCGAGCGTCTCGATCCTGTCCTGCTGGTCCGCCCGTGGGCCCGTGGTCGCCACCTGGCACTCCTCGATGCAGCGCTCGCGCGCGCTCGCGGCGATGTACCCGCTGGCGCAGACCGCGCTCGAGAAGGTGTCCGCCCGGATCGCGGTGAGCGAGGCCGCCCGCCAGACGCTCGTCGAGCACATGGGCGGCGACGCCGTCCTCATCCCCAACGGGGTGGACTGCTCGGCGTTCGGCGGCGTCGACCCGCTCCCCGGCTGGCCCGGCGAGGGCCACGCGCTGTTCTTCATCGGGCGCATCGACGAGCCGCGCAAGGGCCTGCCCGTGCTGCTCGAGGCGCTCCCGGCGATCGCGGCGAGGCACCCCGGTGTGCGCCTCCTGGTCGCCGGCCCGGGCGACGTCGAGGAGTTCCGCGAGTCGCTGTCGCCGGACCTCGCCTCGCGGGTCGAGTTCCTCGGCCTGGTCACCGAGGACGTCAAGGCCCGGGCGTTCGTCTCCGCC
Source organism: Actinomycetes bacterium (assembly GCA_021784035.1). GTDB lineage: Bacteria > Actinomycetota > Actinomycetes > S36-B12 > CAIYMF01 > Longivirga. Next base: position 1,112 of record JAJXTD010000244.1, read on the forward strand.
GAGGTCTACGTCGCGCCCAACACGGGCGGGGAGAGCTTCGGGATCGTGCTGCTCGAGGCGATGGCCTCCGGCACGCCCGTGCTCGCGAGCGACATCGAGGCGTTCCGCCGGGTCGTCGACGGCGGTCGGGCCGGCGCGACGTTCGTGAACGAGGACCCGGCCGACCTGGCCCGGGTGGCGATCGCGCTGCTCGACGACGCCGAGGAGCGCGCCCGGCTCTCCCGCGAGGGGCTGCGCCGAGCCCGCGAGTTCGACTGGGAGACCGTCGCCAAGCGGGTGGTCGAGGTCTACGACGCCGTCACCGTCACCGGCGAGCGGGTGACCGAGGACTTTCGCGGGCAGCTCGTCGGCCGGCTCTCGCGCCCCGACCGCGACGACCGGGGGGAGTAGCCCGTGGACTGGTTGAACGAGCTGCTCATCGCCGCGGTCGTGCTCGGCGGACTGGTGGTCTACCTCGCCTCGATGGCGGGCCGCCTCGACCGGCTGCACCACCGCATCGAGACGACGCACGCGGCCCTCGACGCGCAGCTGCTGCGCCGCGGAGCGGCCGTCCAGGACCTCGCCTCCTCGGGCTTCCTCGACCCGGCCTCGTCCCTCCTGCTCTCCGCTGCGGCGCAGGAGACGCTCGTGGTCGACCCGGCGGACGACTCGCGGCGCTTCCTCGTCGAGAGCGAGCTGACCCGCACCCTCGGCGCGGTGCTGGACACGAGGGAGGACGTCGAGGAGCTGTGCGCCGAGGCCGGGCCCGACGTCGAGGTCGCGGACCTGCTGCTGGGCGAGCTCGCCGTGGCGTGCCGACGGGTGGAGCTCGCGCGGCGCTTCCACAACGACGTCGTGCGCAGCTGCGTCCAGGTGCGCCGCAAGCGCGTGGTGCGCTGGTTCCGGCTCGCGGGCTACACGCCGCTCCCGACCACCGCCGACTTCGACGACACCCCTCCGGCGGGCCTCGCCGACCGCTGACGGGTCGCGGCTTACCCTCGTCGCAGCGGCCCCCGCCCCGGGGAGTCGGGAGGAGGGTGACGTGCGAGCCCCACGGCACCACGGCCGGCGTCCCGGCGCACTCGCCGCGCTGGGCGCCGCAGCCCTGGCGCTGAGCGCCTGCGCTGCCCCCGCCGGAGCGGGAACGGTGGCCTCGGGCACGCCCGCGGGAGGTACGGCGGCCACGACCGCGTCGCCGACGGCGTCGCCCAGCGGGACGACGGGCCTGCCCGCGGACGCGTCGCCGCTGTCCGGGCGCCCCGGAGGGGCCGGCAAGCCGGTGCTCGTCGTCAAGCTGGACAACACCCTCAACGCCCAGCCGCACGCCGGGCTGACCGCGGCCGACGTGGTCTATGTCGAGGAGGTCGAGTTCGGCCTGACCCGCCTCGCCGCGGTGTTCTCCTCCACGCTGCCGCGGAAGGTCGGGCCGATCCGCAGCGCGCGCATCTCCGACATCGACCTGCTCGCGCAGTACGGCCGCCCGGCGTTCGCCTACTCCGGGGCGCAGCACCGGATGCGACCGGTCCTGGCTGCGGCGTCGATGTACGACGTGTCCGGCGACAAGGGGCCGGCTGGCTACTTCCGCGACGGCAGCCGGCCGGCGCCGTACGACTTCTTCGGCGTCCCCGCCGCCCTCCTGGCGCGCGCGCCCAAGGCGTCACCGGCCCGGGACATCGGCTTCACGTTCGCCACCACCGCTCCGCCGGGCGGCAGGCGCATCACGGGGGCCACCGTGCCCTACCCGTCGTCGCAGGCGGCCTTCGTGTGGAACTCCAAGCTCCAGTCGTGGGACGTCCGGCTCAACCGGCGCCCGGCCCGGGCCGCCGAGGGCGGGACCCAGCACGCCTCGACCGTCGTCATCCAGTACGTCCGCCAGCACGACTCCGGCTACGGCGACAAGTTCGGCGGTCGTACGCCGAAGGAGGAGACGATCGGCACCGGCACGGGCTGGGTGCTGCGGAACGGCCGCGCCTACCCGGTGAGGTGGGCCCGCCCGGACGCGACCAGGGGCACGACGTTCACCGGTGCGGACGGGCAGCCCGTGCCGTTCGCCCCCGGCCAGATCTGGGTCGTGCTCGTGAACAACGCCACGAAGGCCGCCATCGCCTGACACCGGGCGCCGCGGGGGAGTCCGTCGCGTCCACGGCGGCCGGCCCGGTGCTCCAACCTGGCCAGGCGGGCGGCTCGGTCTGGCCCGGGCGTCGTCCGGCGCACCCGCGGGGCATGGGTATCCTTCGGGGGAGTCGTCGCATCCGCCGGCGAGCCCCAGCCCTGCGTCCTCCCGAGGTCCTCGATGTCCGCCCAGCCCGAGTCCACCGCCACCGGCAGCTCACCCGAGATCGGCACCGCCCGCGTCAAGCGGGGCATGGCCGAGATGCTCAAGGGGGGCGTGATCATGGACGTGGTGACCCCGGAGCAGGCCAGGATCGCCGAGGACGCCGGCGCGGTCGCCGTCATGGCGCTCGAACGGGTCCCCGCGGACATCCGCG
>JAJXTD010000055.1 GCA_021784035.1 Actinomycetes bacterium
CGAGGCGTGGAAGGCGCAGCGCGACGAGGGCGGGGTCCGGACCGCGCTCGACGAGCTCCGGCGCGTCGCCGCGACCGACGCCAACCTCGTCCCCGCCACCCTCGCGTGCGCGCGCGTCGGGGTGACGACGGGGGAGTGGTCCGGAGCGCTGCGCCAGGTGTTCGGCGAGTACCGCGCCCCGACCGGCGTAGCCGGCGTCGTCGGTGTCGGGCCGCTGAGCCCGGAGCTCGCCGGCGTGCGCGAGAACGTCGCCGCGACCGGCGCGGAGCTCGGCGCACGGCTGCGGATGCTCGTGGGCAAGCCCGGTCTCGACGGCCACAGCAACGGGGCCGAGCAGATCGCGGTGCGGGCGCGCGACGCCGGGTTCGAGGTGGTCTACCAGGGCATCCGCCTCACGCCCGCGCAGATCGTGGCCGCCGCGGTCGAGGAGGACGTCGACGTCGTCGGGCTCTCGATCCTGTCCGGCTCGCACCTCGAGCTCGTCCCGATGGTCCTCGACGGCCTGCGGGCCGCCGGGCTGGGCGACGTCCCGGTCGTCGTCGGCGGGATCATCCCCGACGCCGACGCCGAGACGCTGCGCGCCGCGGGCGTCGCCGCCGTCTTCACCCCGAAGGACTACGACGCGACGGCGATCATGGCGCGGGTGCTCGACGAGGTGCGCGCGGCGCACGGCCTGCCCCGGCTGGCCGGCGGTCCGGCGTGACCGCGACCCGGGTGCTCGTGCTGCGGCACGGGCAGAGCGAGGGCAACGTCGCGCAGGTGTGGACCAGCACGTTCGAGGGCTACCCGCTGACCGAGCAGGGCCGGGAGCAGGCGCGGCGGGCCGGGGAGCGGCTCGTCGACCGGGGGGTGACCGCGGTCTACGGCTCGCCGTTGCCCCGTGCGCAGCAGACCGCCCAGGAGGTCGGCGCCGTCCTCGGCCTGCCGGTCGGCGTCCTCGAGGGCGTGCACGAGCTCGACGTCGGCATCCACGAGGGCCAGCACGACGAGACCGTCGGACCGGTCGCGCTCGAGGTGTTCGGGCGCTGGTGGCGCGACGACGACCTGTCGGCGGGGTTCCCCGGTGGTGAGACCGGCGTGGAGATCGTCGCGCGCATGCGCGCCGCGCTCGACACGGTGGCCGACCGGCACGACGGCGGGACGGTGCTCGTGGTCTCGCACGGCGGCGCCATGGCCGTCGGCATCACCGCGATGTGCGGCAACCTCGACTCGCTGTTCGTCTCCCAGCACATCCTCGCCAACTGCGACCTCGTCGAGCTGCGCCGCGACGACGCCGGCTGGCACTGCGACTCCTGGGCGGGCCTCCCGCGCGACTGAACGACGCACCGGCGGCCCAGTCCTCGCCCCGCCGGTTCCAGCGGGAGTAACGCAGCGCCAGCACGATTCGGCGGCCGGTCAGAACAGCCGGGACTCGGTGTCGTCGAGCCCGCGCAGGGCGTCGTAGTCGAGCACGACGCAGTCGATGCCGCGGTCGCCCGCGAGCACGCGGGCCTGTGGCTTGATCTCCTGGGCGGCGAAGATCCCGCGCACCGGCGCCAGCAGCGGGTCGCGGTTGAGCAGGTCGAGGTAGCGGGTGAGCTGCTCGACGCCGTCGATCTCGCCGCGGCGCTTGATCTCGATCGCCACGGCGCGTCCCTCGGCGTCGCGGCACAGGATGTCGACCGGGCCGATGGCCGTGGGGAACTCGCGCCGGACGAGCCGCCAGCCGTCGCCGAGCGTCTCGATCTGCGCGGCGAGCAGCGCCTGCAGGTGGGCCTCGACACCGTCCTTCACCAGGCCGGGGTCGATCCCGAGCTCGTGGGCGGAGTCGTGGTGGACCTCCTCGAGGGTGATGACGAGGCGCTCGCCCGCCTTGTTCGTGACCGTCCAGGTGCCCGCGCCGTCGTCGCCGACGTCGGTGCTGAGCGTGCACGGCGGGCTCATCCAGTTGAGCGGCTTGTAGGAGCCGCCGTCGGAGTGCACCAGCACCGACCCGTCCGCCTTGACGAGCAGCAACCGGGTCGCGCTCGGCAGGTGGGCGGTGAGGCGGCCCACGTAGTCGACCGAGCACGAGGCGATCACGAGGCGCATGCGCCCAGGGTAGTGAGGCGTCGGGACCGCCCCGGGCGGCGGGCGGGGAGCCCTTCCTGGGAGACTCGGCCCCAGGTCTCCGACGCCGCGGCCCCGCGGTCCGGCGTGCGCGGGCCCCGTCCGTGCAGAGCGTCAGCGTGAGGAGCGACCATGTCGCGCGAGATCACCCGGGTCGGCATCGTCGGGCTGGGCACCATGGGTGCCGGCATCGCCGAGGTGTTCGCCCGCAGCGGCTACGACGTCGTCGGCCTCGACGCCAACGAGGCGGCGCTCGACCGCGGCCGCGGGCACGTCGAGGGGTCGACCGGCCGGGCGGTGACCCGGGGCAAGCTCACCGAGGACGAGCGCGCCGAGATCATGGGCCGGATCCGGTTCACCACCGACTACGCCGACCTCGCCGACCGCGACCTCGTGGTCGAGGCCGTGCCCGAGAGCCTCGAGCTCAAGCGCGAGATCTTCGAGCAGCTCGACAAGGTCGTCCGGCCGGACGCGATCCTCGCGAGCAACACGTCGTCCCTGTCGGTCACCGAGATCGCCGTCGCCACCGCGCGCCCGGCGCAGGTCGTCGGCATGCACTTCTTCAACCCGGCGCCCGTCCTCAAGTTCGTCGAGATCGTGCGCACCGTCGTGTCGTCGCCCGAGGTCGTCGAGAACGTCCAGGCGGTGGCCGAGCGGCTGGGCAAGATGCCCGTCGTCGTCGGCGACAAGGCCGGCTTCATCGCCAACGCGCTGCTGTTCGGCTACCTCAACCACGCCGCGTCGATGTTCGAGACGAAGTACGCGACGCGCGAGGACATCGACGCGGCGATGAAGCTCGGCTGCGGCCTGCCCATGGGCCCGCTCGCGCTGCTCGACCTCATCGGCCTCGACACCGCCTACGAGATCCTCGACACGATGTACAAGCAGGGCCGCGACCGCCTGCACGCGCCGGCCCCGGTGCTCAAGCAGATGGTCACCGCCGGCATGCGCGGCCGCAAGAGCGGTCGCGGCTTCTACACCTACGAGGCGCCGAACTCCCCGGTCGTCGTCGACGACGCGCTCACCCCGCCACCGGTGGACGGTGCCGACGTCCACCTGCGCCCGGTGTCCCTCGTCGGCGTCGTCGGCTCGGGCACCATGGCGACCGGCATCGTCGAGGTGTTCGCCAAGGCCGGCTTCGACGTGCGCTACGTCGCGCGCAGCGAGGACAAGGTGACTCGCGTGCGCAACGCCCTCGAGCGGTCGCTGGACAAGGCCGTCGCGCGGGGCAAGCTCGACGCGGCCGACCGCGACGCGGCGCTCGCGCGGGTGTCGGGCACCACGCACCTCGACGACATGGCCGACCGGGACCTCGTCGTGGAGGCCGTCGTCGAGGACCTCGCCGTGAAGACGGTGCTGTTCGAGGCGCTCGACGAGATCTGCAAGACCGGGGCGATCATCGCGACGACGACGTCGAGCCTCGCCGTGGTCGACCTCGCGGCCGCGACGAAGTACCCGGCGGACGTCGTCGGGCTGCACTTCTTCAACCCCGCACCGGTGATGCGGCTGGTCGAGGTCGTGTCCACGGTCGCGACCGCCGACGACGTCATCGCGACGGCGGTCGACGTCTGCCGCCGGCTCGGCAAGCACCCGGTCACCTGCAGCGACCGCGCCGGCTTCATCGTCAACGCCCTGCTGTTCCCGTACCTCAACGACGCGGTGAAGATGCTCGAGGCGAACTACGCCTCCGCGGACGACATCGACACCGCGATGAAGACCGGCTGCGGCTATCCGATGGGGCCGTTCGAGCTGCTCGACGTCGTCGGCCTCGACGTGTCCCTCGCGATCCAGCGCACGCTCTACCTCGAGTTCCGCGAGCCCGGGTTCGCCCCGGCGCCGCGGCTGGAGCACCTGGTGACCGCGGGCTACGTCGGCCGCAAGGCCGGACGCGGCTTCCGCGGCCACGACTCCTGAGCCGTCGTCATGGGCCGCCGCCACCGCCGGGCACCCGAGGCGGAGCCCCGACCGCTCGCGGGTGCGCACCAGGAGGTGGAGGAGCACCCCGACGGCGACTGGGTCGTGCGCCGGATCACCGGGTCGAGCTCGACGAAGAACTACCGCTGCCCGGGCTGCGACCAGGAGATCCGTCCCGCGACGCCGCACGTCGTCGCGTGGCCGGCCGACGCCGCGGGCGCGGAGCAGGACCGGCGCCACTGGCACTCCGCCTGCTGGGCGGCGCGCGGTCGCCGGGGTCCCGTGCCGCAGCGCGGTCGCGGTCCGCGACACTGAGCGCACCGACACCGACCACCGACCCGACCACCGGCGTCCGCCACCGAGGGAGCCCCGTGCCCGAGATCGTCGCGAACAGCGTGCTCCCCGCGCGTCGTGAGCCGCTCACGATCACGACGTCCGACGGGCTGCGCCTCGTCGGCGAGCTCGCCAGCCCGCTCGACCGCGACCCGCTCGCGACGATGGTGTGCCTGCACCCGCTGCCGACCCACGGCGGGATGATGGACAGCCACCTGTTCCGCAAGTCCGCGTGGCGGCTCCCCGCGCTCGCCGGCATCGCCGTGCTGCGCTTCAACACCCGCGGCACGACGAGCGCGGCCGGGACGAGCGAGGGCGCGTTCGACGCCGGCGAGGGCGAGGGCCACGACCTGCGTGCCGCGGTCGCCGACGCCGTCGAGCTCGGCCTCCCGCGCCCGTGGCTCGTCGGCTGGTCGTTCGGCACGGACGTGGTGCTCCGCCACGGCGACGTCGACCCGGTCGAGGGCGCCGTGCTGCTCTCGCCGCCGCTGCGCTACTCCACCGACGCCGACCTCGACCGCTGGGCGGCGTCGGGCCGACGGCTCACCGCGCTCGTCCCCGAGCTCGACGACTACCTTCGGCCCGCCGAGGCACGCGAGCGGTTCGCCCGCGTGCCTCAGGCCGAGGTCGTCGGCGTCGAGGGCGCGAAGCACCTGTGGGTGGGGGAGAAGTACGTCAGGATCGTGCTCGACGCGATCACCGCGCACCTCGTCCCCGGGGCGGCACCGCTGCCGGGCGAGTACGACGGACCGATGGAGAGGTGGAACGACCTGTGACCGGGTTCCGCTTGGACGGGCGCACGGCGCTCGTCACGGGTGCCTCGCGCGGCATCGGCCGTGCCGTCGCGCAGACCTACGCCGCGGCCGGCGCCGACGTCGCGCTGCTCGCGCGCGACGAGACGATGCTCGGCTACGTCGCCGCCGAGGTCGAGGCGCACGGTCGCCGGGCCGTCGTCCTGCCGTGCGACGTCACCGACGCGGAGGCCGTCCACGGCGCCGTCGCCGCTGCGCTCGAGGCGTTCGGGCACCTCGACGTACTCGTGAACAACGCCGGCGGCAACACCTTCTCCATGCCGCTGGCCACGATGCGGTTCTCCGGATGGGAGAAGACGCTGCGGCTCAACCTCGACTCCATCGTGCACACGACCCAGGCCGTGCTGCCGCACATGCTCGAGCGCAGGTCCGGCGCGATCGTCAACGTCGCGTCGGTCGCGGGGCTGCGCGGCGCGCCGCTCATGTCGCACTACGGCGCGGCCAAGGCGGCGGTCATCTCGCTGACGCAGTCGGTCGCGGTCGAGACCGCGTGGGCCGGGGTTCGCGTCAACGCGCTCGTGCCCGGGTGGATCGAGACCGACCTCACCGGGTTCCTGCGCGACAACGAGGACGCCGAGAAGGGCACGCTGTCCCGCGTCCCGATGGCCCGCTGGGGGCGCGTCGAGGAGATCGCCGAGCCGGCGCTGTTCCTCGCCTCCGACGCCGCCTCGTTCATGACCGGGCAGGTGCTCGTCGTCGACGGCGGCCTGTCGGCGATGCCGTAGCCCGCGCGATCGCCGTACCCCACTCTTCCCCAGGAGATCTCGTGGCCCCCACCGTCGTGCTGCTGCACGCCTTCCCGCTCGACGCGCGGCTCTGGGACGACGTCGTCGACGCCGTGGCCGACGCCGGGTGGGACGTCGTCGTCCCCGACCTGCGGGGGTTCGGCGAATCGGCATACGGCGCGGACGGTCCCGACGACGAGCCGTCGCTCACCTGGATGGCGCGCGACGTCCTCGGCATCCTCGACCGCGTCGGCGTCAACTCCGCGGTCGTCGTCGGGCTCTCGCTCGGCGGCTACGTCGCGATGGAGCTCGTCCGCCAGGACTCCTCGCGCGTCGCGGGGCTCGTCCTCGTCGACACGAAGGCCTCGGCCGACGGCGAGGACGCGCGGGCGAACCGACTGCGCGTCGCCGAGCAGGTGCTCGAGGCGGGGTCGACCGTCGCGCTCGCCCGCGCGATGCTGCCCGGCCTGCTCGGCGAGACGACGCGGACCCGGCGTCCCGACGTCGTCGAGCGGGTGCGGGGCTGGATCGAGGAGGCCGACCCGGCCGGCGTGGCGTGGGCGCAGCGCGCGATGGCTGCGCGGCCCGACTCGCACGCCGACCTCGCGGCGCTCACCGTTCCCGCGCTCGTGCTCTGGGGCGAGGAGGACGCCGTCGCGCCGCGCGCCGAGCAGGACTCGATGGTCGCGGCGCTGCGCGACTCCCGACTCGTGGAGATCCCGCGGTGCGGGCACCTCAGCGCGGTGGAGGCGCCGGAGGCCGTCACGGCCGCCCTGGTGGCCTTCCTCGCCGACGTACGCGGCCTGCCGCAGGCCACCTGATCGGGAGTTGCGGACCGGATCGTGCAGTTGAGCTTCCTTGATCGTCCCTCAGCGACGATCAAGGAGGGGTGCGGCGGGGGCTCGCTCAGATGTCGCGGAAGCGGTTGATGGCGTCGAGGTGCTGGGCGCGGAGCTCCTCGTCGCGGACGCCGAGACCCTCCTCGGGGGCGAGCGCGAGGACGCCGACCTTGCCCTGGTGCAGGTTGCGGTGCACGTCGTACGCCGCCTGCGCGGTGTCCTCGAGCGCGTAGCTCTTCGACAGCGTCGGGTGCACCTTGCCGCGGGCGATGAGCCGGTTGGCCTCCCAGGCCTCGCGGTAGTTGGCGAAGTGCGAGCCGACGATGCGCTTGAGGTTCATCCACAGGAAGCGGTTGTCGTACTCGTGCAGGTAGCCCGACGTCGACGCGCACGTCACGATCGTGCCGCCCTTGCGCGCGACGTAGACCGAGGCCCCGAACGTCTCCCGGCCGGGGTGCTCGAAGACGATGTCGACGTCGTCGCCGCCGGTGAGCGCGCGGATGTCGGCACCGAGGCGCCGCCACTCCTTCTGGTCCTGGGTGTGCTCGTCCTGCCAGAACTTGTAGCCGTTCGCGCTGCGGTCGATGATCAGCTCGGCGCCCATCCGCCGGCAGATCTCGGCCTTCTCCGGGCTGGAGACGACGCAGACGGGGGTCGCCCCGCCGTTGAGCGCCATCTGCGTGGCGTAGGAGCCGAGGCCGCCGCTCGCGCCCCAGATGAGCACGAGGTCGCCCTGCTTCATGCCGGCGCCGTTCCGCGACACGAGCTGGCGGTAGGCCGTGGAGTTCACCAGGCCGGGCACCGCCGCCTCCTCCCAGGTGAGGTGCGCCGGCTTGTGCAGCAGCTGGTTGGCCTTGACGAGCGCGATCTGCGCCAGCCCGCCGAAGTTCGTCTCGAAGCCCCAGATGCGCTGCTCGGGGTCGAGCATCGTGTCGTTGTGCCCGAGCGGGCTCTCCAGCTCGACGGACAGGCAGTGCGCCACGACCTCGTCGCCCGGCTTCCACGTGTGCACGCCGGGACCGGTCCGCAGCACGACGCCGGACAGGTCCGAGCCCACCTGGTGGTAGGGCAGGTCGTGCCGCTTGGCCAGCGGGTTGATCCGCCCGTAGCGCTCGAGGAACCCGAAGGTGGACACCGGCTCGAAGATGCTGGTCCAGACCGTGTTGTAGTTGACCGAGCTGGCCATCACCGCGACGAGCGCCTCGCCGGGGCCGAGCTCGGGGAGCGGGACGTCCTCGACGTGCAGGGACCTGCGCGGGTCCTTCTCCTTGGTCGGGAGCCCGTCGAACAGGTGCTCCTCGTCCTTGTGCACCGTGACGGCGCGGTAGGACTCGGGGATCGCGAGCCCGGCGAAGTCCTCCGCCGTGGCGGTGCCGCTCAGGATCGCGTCGAGGATGCTCTTCACGTCGCCCTCCAGGGGGTCGGCGCCGGTCGTGCGGTACGCGGAGGTCGCGTCCGGGACCGACGCTAGCGAGCACGCGTCCCGACCGCGCCCCAGGGGGTCCGACCGCCCGGACCCCGACGTAACTGATCATCGGGTCGTCTCCGGGCCCCGGAAGCGACCCGATGATCAGTTACATCGGATCAGACGGGGCGGCGGGGGGCTCGACGAGCTCGACGAGGACGCCGCCACAGTCCTTGGGGTGGACGAAGTTGATCCGCGATCCCGCGGTGCCGCGGCGCGGGGCGTCGTAGAGCAGGCGCAGGCCGGCGTCGCGCAGGCGCTGCGCGGCGACCTCGACGTCGGTGACCCGGAACGCGACCTGCTGGATCCCCTCGCCGTTGCGCTCGAGGAACCGGCCGATGGCCGAGTCCGGGCGCAGCGCGGCGAGCAGCTGGATCGCCGAGCCGCCGATCCCGACCATCGCCTCCTCCACGCCCTGCTCCTCGTTCACCTCGCGGTGCACGAGCGGCAGGCCGAAGGTGCGGCCGTAGAACGCGATCGCCTCGTCGAGGTCGCGCACGGCGAACCCGACGTGGTCGATGGCGGTGACGACGGGTCCGAGGGCCTCGGCAGGGCTGGGGGAGCTCACCGCAGTATCGTGACGTGTCCGCATCCCCGTGTCGCAGGAGGGTCCTCACATGAGCACCGGTCCGACCGTCATCGTCGCTGGAGCACGCACCCCGATGGGTCGGCTGCTCGGCTCGCTCAAGGACTTCTCCGCCGCGGACCTCGGCGGCGTGGCGATCAAGGCCGCGCTCGAGCGCTCCGGCGTCTCGCCCGACCAGGTGGACTACGTGATCATGGGCCATGTCATCCAGGCGGGCGCGGGTCAGATCACCGCCCGCCAGGCTGCGGTCAAGGGCGGCATCTCGATGGACGTCCCCGCGCTCACCATCAACAAGGTGTGCCTGTCCGGCCTCGACGCGATCGCGCTGGCCGACCAGCTGATCCGCGCGGGCGAGTTCGAGATCGTCGTCGCGGGCGGCATGGAGTCGATGACCCAGGCGCCGCACGTGCTGCCGAGGTCGCGCGAGGGGTACAAGTACGGCGACGTCACGCTCGTCGACTCGATGGCGTTCGACGCGCTCACCTGCGCGTTCGACCAGGTCGCGATGGGCATCTCGACCGAGACCCACAACGCGCGCTACCCGGTCGCGACCCGCGAGGCGCAGGACGCCTTCTCGGCGCGCTCGCACCAGCTCGCGGCGATCGCGGCGAAGAACGGCGTGTTCGCCGAGGAGATCGCCCCCGTCGAGATCCCGCAGCGCAAGGGCGACCCGATCGTGTTCGCCGAGGACGAGGGCATCCGTCCCGACACCACCGTCGACTCGCTGGCCAAGCTGCGCCCGGCGTTCGCGAAGGACGGCACGATCACCGCCGGCTCGTCCTCGCAGATCTCGGACGGCGCCGCCGCGGTCGTCGTCATGAGCAAGGCGAAGGCCGAGGAGCTCGGGCTCACCTGGCTCGCCGAGATCGGCGCGCACGGCGTCGTCGCCGGCCCGGACGCGTCGCTGCAGGAGCAGCCGGCCAACGCCATCCTCAAGGCGCTCGGGCGCGAGGGCCTGTCCGTCGCCGACCTCGACCTCGTCGAGATCAACGAGGCCTTCGCCGCCGTCGGCGTCGTGTCGGCCGACAAGCTCGGCGTCGACCCGGAGAAGATCAACGTCAACGGCGGGGCCATCGCCCTCGGCCACCCGGTCGGCATGAGCGGCGCCCGCATCGTCCTGCACCTGGCGCTCGAGCTGAAGCGCCGCGGCGGCGGCGTCGGCGCGGCCGCCCTCTGCGGCGGCGGCGGGCAGGGCGACGCCCTGATCGTCCGCGTGCCGTCGGCGTAGTCCGCGTGGCGGAGACCGCCGCGGTCGCGGACCTGGTCGCCCGGGCCCGCGACGGGCAGCCGCGCGCCGTCGCCCGGCTGATCTCCTACGTCGAGGACGCGTCGCCCCTCCTGCGCGAGGTGGCCGCGGTGCTCGCGCCGCACGCCGGGCGCGCGCACGTCGTCGGGCTCACCGGCTCGCCCGGCGTCGGCAAGTCCACGACGACGTCCGCGCTCGTGACGGAGTACCGCGCCCGCGGGCTGCGCGTCGGCGTGCTCGCCGTCGACCCGTCCTCGCCGTTCTCCGGCGGCGCGCTGCTCGGCGACCGCGTGCGGATGCAGGACCACGCCACCGACCCGGGCGTCTTCATCCGTTCGATGGCCTCGCGCGGGCACCTCGGCGGGCTCGCGTGGGCCACGCCGCAGGCGATCCGCGTGCTCGACGCCGCCGGGTTCGACGTCGTGCTCGTCGAGACGGTCGGCGTCGGCCAGAGCGAGGTCGAGGTCGCGGGCGCCGCCGACACCACCGTCGTGCTGCTCGCGCCGGGGATGGGCGACGGCGTCCAGGCCGCGAAGGCGGGCATCCTCGAGATCGGCGACGTCTTCGTCGTCAACAAGGCCGACCGTGACGGCGCCGACACGACCGTGCGCGAGCTGCGGCACATGCTCACGCTCGGCTCCGGGCCGCGGTCCGGCTCGGCCGACGACCCGTGGTCGCCGCCGGTCCTGCGCACGGTGGCCTCGCGCGGCGAGGGCGTCGCCGAGGTCGTCACCGCGCTCGACCACCACCTCGCCTGGCTCGGGCGCACCGGTGCCCTCGCCGGGCGCCGGCGGGCGCGCGCGGCGGGGGAGATCGAGGCCATCGCGTTCGGCCTGCTGCGCGCCCGGATCGGCGACCTGCACGGCGACGCGCGGCTCGAGGCGCTCGCCGCGCGCGTCGTGGACGGCGAGACCGACCCGTACGCCGCCGCGGACACCCTGGTCGCCGGGCTCGCCCGCTGACGGAGCGCCCGCTGACGGAGCGCCGGTGTCGGAGCGCCCGGTGCCAGCACGCCCGGTGCCAGCTCGCCCGGCCGACGGTGCGCAGCCAACCGGATCCCGGGTCGAGCGCCGCGCCGCCCGATGCCGTCCCGCCTGCCAGGATGGGGCGCGTGCAGCTGACCCCTTCCGAGCGCGACCGGCTCCTGCTGTTCACCGTCGCCGAGCTCGCTCGCGCCCGGCGGGCCCGCGGCCTGCGGCTCAACGTCCCCGAGGCCACGGCGCTCATCGCCGACGCCGTGGCGGAGGCGGCGCGCGACGGCCGCCGGCACGCGGAGGCGCTCGAGATCGGCCGGTCGGTGCTCGGCCCCGACGACGTGCTGCCCGGCGTGGCCGACGTCCTGGTGGACGTGAAGGTGGAGGCCGTTTTCGACGACGGCACCCGCCTCGTCGTCGTGCCCGACCCGATCGGCGGCGGCTCCCTGGGCGATCGCGCACCCGGTGCGGTGCGCGTCGCGGCCGACCCCTCGTTCGACCCGACCACGGACGAGTCGCGCAGCGCCCGCCTCGACGTCGTCGAGGTCGACGTCGAGAACACCGCGGCCGTGCCGATCACGGTCACCAGCCACTTCCACTTCCTCGAGGTGAACCCGCGGCTGTCCTTCGACCGCGCGGCGGCGTACGGCCGGCACCTCGACATCGCCGCCGGGGCGAGCACGACGTTCGCGCCGGCGGAGACCCGGACCGTGCGCCTCGTCCCGATCCGCGGCGCGCGCGTGGTGATCGGTTTCGCCGGCCTCGTCGACGGCCCGCTCGACGCGCCCGGGGCTCGTGAGCGAGCGCTGGATCTCCTGCGCGCCACGGGTTTCGCGGACACGGGCGCTCCCGGTGGCGGTGACCCGGACGGGGCCGTGACCCGCGTCCGCGAGCACCTCGCGGCGCACCCGGAGGTGCAGGCATGACGCTCAACCCGAACGCCGGCGCGGCCACGTACGGACCGCGCACGGGCGACCGCGTCCACCTCGGCGACACGGGACTCGTCGTCCAGGTCGAGGCGCACAGCCAGCCCGACGACGACGAGTTCCTGCTCGGCTTCGGCAAGACCGGGCGCGACGGCATCGGCCTGCGCGCGGTGACGACGGCCGAGTCCGTCGACGTCGTCATCACCAACGTCCTCGTGCTCGATGCGGTCCTCGGCGTACGCACGGCGAGCATCGGCATCAGCGGCGGTCGCATCGCCGCGGTGGGTCGTGCCGGCAACCCCGACACGACCGACGACGTCGACATCGTCATCGGCACGGGCACGGTCGTCATCAACGGGGAGGGACTCATCGCCACGGCCGGCGCGGTCGACACGCACGTGCACCTGCTCTCGCCGCGGGTGATGGAGGCCGCGCTCGCCTCCGGCGTCACGACCGTGATCGGGCAGGAGTTCGGCCCGTTCTGGGGCGTGGGGGTCAACGCGTCGGGGCCGCTGCGCGCGGCGTTCGCCGCGTTCGACGCGTACCCGGTGAACGTCGGGCTGCTCGGCCGTGGCTCGGCCTCGCGCCGCGGCACCATGGTCGAGGGTCTCGAGGCCGGGGTCTGCGGCTTCAAGGTGCACGAGGACACCGGCGCCCACCTGCGCTCGCTGGACACGTGCCTCACCGTGGCCGAGGAGTACGACGTCCAGGTCGCGGTGCACACCGACGGGCTCAACGAGGGCCTCTCCGTCGACGACACGCTCGCGGTGTCGGACGGCCGTGTCTTCCACGCGTACCACGTGGAGGGGTGCGGTGGCGGGCACACGCCCGACGTCCTGCGCCTCGCCGGGGTGCCGCACGTGCTCGCGTCGTCGACGAACCCGACCCTGCCCTTCGGCCGCGACGCCGTCGCCGAGCACGTCGCCATGATCATGAACGTCCACGCGCTCAAGCCCGACCTGCCGAGCGACGCGGCGATCGTGCACGCCCGGGTGCGGGCCGCGACGATGGCCGCGGAGAACGTGCTGCACGACCGCGGCGTCATCCCCATCACGTCGAGCGACGCCCAGGGGATGGGTCGCGCCGGGGAGACGGTGCGGCGGACGTTCCAGCTCGCGTCGGTCCTCAAGCCGGCCGACGACGACGCGCCGCACGACAACGAGCGTGTGCTGCGCTACCTCGCGAAGCTCACGGTCAACCCCGCGCTGGCCCACGGCCTCGCGCACGAGGTCGGGTCGCTGCAGCCGGGACGCCTGGCCGATGTCGTGCTGTGGTCGCCGTCGTCGTTCGGCGCGAAGCCGTACCTCGTCCTCAAGTCCGGGCTGCCGGCGTGGGGAACTGTGGGCGACCCCAACGCCGTCGTCGACGTCGCGGAGCCGCGGCAGATCGCCGCGCAGTTCGGCGGCATCGGGGGAGCGGCCGTCGACCTCGCGGTGGTGTTCACCAACGGCGCGGCCGTCGACGCGGGCTCCGACGTCTTCCCCACCCGGCGTCGCCGGGTCGCGGTCCGCGGCTGCCGCGACGTCGGCCTGGCGCAGATGGTCCGGCACCGCGCGTCGGGCGCAGTCGTGGTCGACCCCGGGGGCGGGCGCGTGGAGCTCGACGGCGAGCGGATCGCGATGGACGCCGTGCAGAGCGTGCCGCTCAGCCGGCTGTACTTCCTATAGGCGCTGCAGATGCGGCTCAGCCGTCCGACCGGCGGAGAACGGAGAGCACGGCGTCGGTGAGCGACTCGACGAAGGAGTCGTCGATCTCGGCCTCGCGCACGAGCAGCCGGTGGAGCAGCGCACCGGCGAGCAGGTCGAAGACGAGGTCGGTCCGCGCGTCGGCGTGGTCGCGACCGAACTCGCCGCGGGCCACCGCGCGGGCGAGACCCGCGGCGACGAGCTGGCGCGCCGGCGCGATGACACGGCCCTCCACGGCGGCGCGGAGCGCGGGGTCGCGGCCGGCCTCGGCGACGACGGCGAGGTAGGCGGCGCGGGAGGCGGGCCGGGCGTAGACGTCGGTGCACGCGGCGATGGCGTTGCGGATGTCCTCGGCCAGGCTGGCGCCCGGTGTGGTCTGGACCGCGGCGACGAGCTGCGCGACCGCGGCCACGGCGAGGTCGGCGCGGGAGGAGAACCGGCGGTAGACGGTGGTCTTCGCGACCCCGGCCCGGGACGCGACTCCCTCGACGGTGAGTGCGGCCCAGCCGTCCTCGGCCAGGACGGTCCGCGTGGCCTCGAGGATCGCCTCGTCGGCGGCCACGGAGCGCGGCCGGCCACGGCCGCGGGCGGGGCCCGCGCCGGGGAGCGGCGTCACGGTGCTCATCGGGCCAACTGTCCCACGGCCGCCCTGCGGCGGGGAGCGGTGCGCGGGCCCGGTTGGACCCGAGGGTTCGAGTATAATACGATACGAAGCGTCCACAAAATACCGTGAGGGAGCGTCGTCATGGCCACCACCCACACCGTCCGGATCGATCCGGCCCGGCCGGGCACCGGCTCGCTCGAGCCGCGTCCGTTCGCGCCCGAGGACCGCCGGCTCTGGATCCAGGTCACGGTCGCGGCCGCGCTCGGCGCGACCGCAGGGGTGCTCGCCACCTGGGCGGTCGTCGCCACGCAGACGCTGCAGATGCACTTCTGACCGGTCGGTCCGGCCGACCCGGAGGGAGCGACCGGGGCGCGCCCGGCCGCTCGGCGGATGGGAGGATGTCGCCGTGAGCACCTCGATCCCGCCGTCCCGGGTCCCGCTGCACGGGGCCGTCGACCTCGCCGCCGTCGCCGCGGCCCGTGAGGCGCAGGCCGCCGCCGAGCAGCGGCTCGCGTCCGGCGCCGTACCGCCGCCGTCCTCCGTCGTCCTCGACGTCACAGAGGCGGACTTCCAGACGGAGGTCATCGACCGCTCGTTCCAGGTGCCGGTGATCATCGACCTGTGGGCCGAGTGGTGCGGGCCGTGCAAGGCGCTCTCCCCGATCCTCGAGCGACTGGCCGAGCAGGACGCCGGTGCCTGGCTGCTGGCCAAGGTCGACACCGACGCCGAGCAGCGCATCGCCGCCGCCTTCCAGGTGCAGTCGATCCCGTCGGTCTTCGCCGTCATCAAGGGCCAGCCCATGCCGCTGTTCCAGGGCGCGCTGCCCGAGCCGCAGGTCCGTCAGTTCCTCGACGAGGTGCTGCGCGTCGCCGCCGCCAACGGTGTCACCGGTCGCATCGGGGGTGAGCCCGCCGAGACCGTGGAGCCCGAGGGCGACCCGCTCTTCGACGCCGCCTACGACGCCATCGAGGCCGGCGACTGGGACGCCGCCGAGGAGGCCTACCGCGCCATCCTCGCGGCCCACCCCGGCGACGCCGACGCCACGGCGGGCCTCGGCCAGGTGGCGCTGCTGCGCCGCACCGACGGCGCCGACCCGGTGGCGGCCTTCGCCGCCGCGGACGCCGCCCCGGACTCCCTCGAGGCGCAGGCGCTCGCCGCCGACATCGAGCTGCTGACCGGCCGCGTCGACGAGGCGTTCGCGCGCATCGTCGCCCTCGTCCGGCGTACGTCGGGGGACGAGCGCAACGTCGCGAAGGACCACCTCCTCGGCCTGTTCGCGCTCGTCGGCGAAGCCGATCCGCGGGTGGCGAAGGCGCGCACCGCGCTCGCGAACGCGCTGTTCTGAGCCGACGTCGCTGGGCGTCGTGCTCGGCGTCCCTCGGCGCGACGGCGACGACGGCGGAGTCGCTGTCGCAGCGGTGGGCGTCACGTTTGTCAACAGGCTGAAAAGTGTTGCGCTGCATCCACAATACGGCGTGTTGGCCTTGACGTGAATGGGACACGCGTACGAGAATAGCCCCATGCGCAGCGACCGGGATCCGAGCCTCGAGCCGGTCCCGGACGCCCCGCGCGACGACCCGCGCGACGACTCGACCGGTGTGCCGTTG
>JAJXTD010000056.1 GCA_021784035.1 Actinomycetes bacterium
CGATGCGCTTGGCCTCGATGCGCTCGGCTTCCAGGCGCTCGGCTTCGAGCCGCTCAGCCTCGAGTCGCTCGGCCTCGAGTCGCTCCGCTTCGAGTCGCTCGGCTTCGATCCGTTCGGCCTCGAGTCGTGCGGCTTCAGCCTCCTCGGCGGCGATGCGCTCGGCCTCGAGCCGCTCCGCCTCGATGCGCTCGGCCTCGAGTCGTGCGGCTTCGGCTTCCTCGGCGGCGATGCGCTCGGCCTCGAGCCGCTCCGCCTCGATGCGCTCGGCCTCGATTCGCTCGGCTTCCAGGCGCTCGGCCTCGATGCGCTCGGCCTCGAGTCGTGCGGCTTCGGCTTCCTCGGCGGCGATGCGCTCGGCCTCGAGCCGCTCGGCTTCGAGCCGCTCAGCCTCGATTCGCTCGGCCTCCAGTCGCTCGGCTTCGATGCGCTCGGCCTCGAGCCGCTCCGCTTCGAGTCGCTCGGCTTCCAGGCGCTCGGCCTCCAGTCGCTCGGCTTCGATGCGCTCGGCCTCGAGCCGCTCCGCTTCGAGTCGCTCGGCTTCCAGGCGCTCGGCCTCGATTCGCTCGGCCTCGAGCCGCTCCGCTTCCACCCGCTCGGCCTCGATGCGCTCGGCCTCGAGTCGTGCTGCTTCGGCTTCCTCGGCGGCGATGCGCTGGGCCTCCAGGCGCGCGGCCTCGATGCGCTCTGCTTCGAGTCGCATGGCTTCCGCGTGCTCCGCGGCCCTGCGCTCGGCCTCGGCCCACGCCGCCTCGATCCGCTCTGCCTCGGACCGCGCGGCGGCCATGCGCGCGGCCTCGATGCGCTCGGCTTCGATCCGTTCGGCTTCGATCCGTTCGGCCTCGAGTCGTGCGGCTTCGGCCTCTTCGGCGGCGATGCGCTCGGCTTCGATCCGTTCGGCTTCGAGCCGCTCGGCCTCGACGCGCTCGGCCCCGAGGCGGATCTCCGCGGCGTGCTCGGCGGCGACCCGCTCGGCCTCGGCCCATGCGGCCTCCAGCCGTGCCGCCTCGGCGCGCTCGGCCTCGGCACCGTCCCGCGCCTCGCGCTCGTCGGCGAGCGACACGACGTCGGCGAGCGGTGCCTCCACCACCGGTGCCGCGCCGAAGGGCGACCGACGCGGTGTGTCGTCGGTCGACCCCGGCACGGCACCGGCGGCGGGACTCGGGGCCACGTCCTGGACGACGGGGCGGGCGGAGAACGGCGTGGAGACGGCCGGACCGAGGTTCATGTCGTGCAGGGCGGCGGCGACCCGGGCGACCGACTCGGCGACCTCGTCGTCGGACGGCGCCTCCTCGCTCCAGTCCTCGCTCCAGTCCTCGGCCCCGGGCTCGACGGCCTCGACCGCCGGCGCGAGGTTCTCGATCTCGACCAGGCCCGCGTCGAGCAGGCCCACGACGACCATGCCCGCCTCGAACACGGTGAACCCGCAGTCGTCGGCGAGGTCGGCGATGGTCCGGGTGCCGTCGACCTTGCACAGCAGGGCCCAGTCGTACGGGCCGAGGACGATGTCGGAGGCGGCGTCGGACGACGCCGAGAGGACGGGGACGCCGTCGGCGCCGCCGATGAAGGGCACGACCTCGGCCCAGCGGGCGTCGCGCTCGCCCGCGAGGGAGAGCAGGTCGGTCACCTCGATGGGGGGCGCGACGTCCTGCCGGGTGCGCTTCCCGCTGCGGAACTTCGACTCGACGACGTGCCAGTGCAGCAGGTCGGCGACCTGGTCGCGGACCTGCTCGGTCACGAACGACTCGACGACGGCCCGGTCGACGAACTGGAGGTGCACGAGGAGCTCGCCGAGGCGCCAGCCCTGCAGCTCGGTGCGCTGGACCTCGAGGGCCTCGGCCAGGGCCTCGGGCGTGAGCGCACCGGACGACATGAGCCGGACGCCGAGCAGGGGTCGGCGTCCGGGGACGGAGACGGCGTAGACCAGCCCGTCGCGGAACCAGGCAGAGGCCTGCTCGCCCTCCGGGCCGGTCAGGGTCAGGCATCCGGTCGCGCGCTGCGCGGCGAGCTCGAGGAGCACGCTGTCCACCCGGACCGGAAAGCCCATGTCAGGCACGCCTGACCTCCTTCTCCGATCCGCCACGCCCACACCAGACGCTGATTCACCCATCGGACGGAACGAGGCCGGGATTGAGTCCCTGGGCCGGACTTGTGCGGGGGACGTGCCACGATGGGCGCCGTGAGCACCTCCACCCTCATCACCGTGGCCCCGACGGGTGCCGAGACGGCCAAGTCGGACGCCCCGGCGCTCCCGGTGTCGCTGGACGAGCTGGTCGCCACGGCGAAGGCCTGCGAGGCGGCCGGTGCCGGTCTGATCCACATCCACATCCGCGACGACCACGCGCAGCCCACCCTCGACCTGGCCCGGCTCACCGACACCGTGGCCGCGGTCCGAGAGGGCACGGACCTCGTCGTGCAGCTGAGCACCGGCGGGGCGGTGACCGACCCCTACGACGCCCGGATCCGGGTCCTCGAGGCGCTCCCGGACTCCTGCTCGCTCACCTGCGGCACCGTGAACTTCGGGTCGGACGTGTTCCTCAACCCCTGGGACTTCGTCGTCGAGCTCTACCGGCGCACCCAGGAGCTCGAGATCGTCCCCGAGTTCGAGCTCTTCGACGTGGGGCACGTCGCGACGCTCAACCGCCTGCTGGACAAGGAGGGTGCGCCGTACGGCGGACACGTGCACTGCGACCTCGTGCTCGGAGTCCCCGGCGGCGCCCCCGGCACCACCGACGCCGTGGTGACCATGGCGCGGATGCTGCCCGCGGGCGCGTCCTGGTCGGCCACCGGAGTCGGTCGCGCGACCCTGCCGGTCGCGCTCGCGGCGCTGTCGGCCGGGGGCCACCTGCGGGTCGGCATGGAGGACACGCTGACGTTCGCGCCGGGCCGGCCGGTACGCGACAACGCCGAGCTGGTGGAGCGGGCCGCTACCCTCGCCACGACGGCCCTGAGACCTCCGATGACCACGGACGAGGCCCGGGCGATGCTCAACGTCAAGGACCGACGGAACGGAGACGGCGGATGACCAGGCCCATGCCCGGGGGACGTCGCCGCGTGGACCACGTCCTCGCCCCGGAGTTCCTCGCCGGGCTCGCCGACCTGCCGCTGGCCGACCTGCGCGCCAGGAGGCACGAGGCGGAGCAGGAGGAGGCCGACCTGTCCTACGTGCGGCGCATGATCCACGGCCGGATGTCGATCATCGAGGCCGAGCTGCGCCGCCGCGACCCCGCGAGCACGGGCGGGTCCGTCGTCGACGAGCTGTCGCAGATCCTCGGAGACGAGCAGCGCAGCACCCGCGGCCTGGGCCGGCACCTCACGGTCGAGCCGTCCCGGGTGGACGAGCACCGCCGCGGCGAGGAGAAGATCATCGCCGACGCCGTCCTCTCCGACGTCGCCGCGCGCACCGATGCCGAGCTGCGCGACGCGCTGGTCCGGCTCGCCGAGCACGAGGCGGAGGTGTCCGAGGTGCGCCGCAACGTCCAGCACGCGATGGACATGCTGTCCGCCGAGCTCACGGCCCGCTACCGCGACGGCTCGGCCTCCGTCGACGAGCTGCTGGCGCCCGGCACCGGTGTCTGACCGGGCCCGACCGGTCGTCCTGGCCGAGGTCGTCCGCAGCGGCTTCGTCGAGGGCGTGCACCGCGGGTCCCTCGTGGTGCTCGACCCCGACGGCTCGGTGCTCCTCGCGCGCGGCGACGTCGTCGCGCCGGTCTTCCCGCGCTCGTCGAACAAACTCATGCAGGCCACCGGCATGGTCGAGCTCGGCTTCGCCGGCCGCGACGAGCTGCTCGCGATGGCCGCCGCCTCGCACAGCGGTGAGCCGCACCATGTCGACGCCGTACGCCGGATCCTGGCCGCGGCCGGCCTCGACGAGGCCGCGCTGCGCACCCCGCCGGACTGGCCGCTCGGCCGCCAGGCGTGGATCGACGTCGTCCGCTCCGGCGGCTCACCGGCTCCGGTGCTCATGAACTGCTCGGGCAAGCACGCCGCGATGCTCGCGACGTGCGTCGCGCACGACTGGCCGCTCGACGACTACCGCGACGCCGGTCACCCGCTCCAGGTGCGCCTGGCCGCGACGATCGAGCGGATGGCGGGGGAGCGCATCGCCGCGACCGGGGTCGACGGTTGTGGCGCGCCGGTCGCCGCGATGTCGCTCACCGGGCTGGCGCGTGCCTACTCCCGCGCGGTGCTCGCCGACCCTGCGGCGCCCGAGCGTGCCGTGGCCGACGCGATGCGCGTCCACCCGGAGTACGTCGGCGGCACGGATCGCGACGTCACGCAGCTGATGACCGGTGTGCCCGGGCTGCTCGTGAAGGACGGTGCGGAGGGCGTCTACGCCGCCGCGCTCGCCGACGGCCGCGCCCTGGCGCTCAAGGTCGACGACGGTGCCGAGCGCCCGCGGCCGCTCGTCGCGGCGGCGGTTCTGCGCTGGCTCGGCGTCGACGCCGAGGTGCTCGACCGGTTCGAGGTGCTCGAGCTCAGCGGCGGCGGCCGCCGGATCGGCGAGGTCCGCGTCCCCGCCGACCTGCTCCGCTAGGGCTCAGCAGGAGCAGACGGCGGCGTCGCGGGAGTCGCGGGCGAGCGTGGCCCGCGCGCGACGCGCCAGACCGACCCACGTCGACGGCCGGCAGCAGCGGACGACCGACGCGAGCAGCGCGCTCGACGCCTCACGGTGCAGGTCGTGCCGGTGCTCGGCGAGGACGGTTGCGGTGATGTCGGGCGAGTTCATGGCGGTCTCCTTGTCGGCCTCATCCGCTTGCTCCCCGCTTGCTATGGCAAGCAGCGGGGGGCATACTGCAGGTATGGCAACGATCGACGTCCGTACCCTCGGGGAGTTCATCCGCGAGCAGCGGGAGGCCGCCGAGGTGTCGCTACGCCAGCTGGCCCGCAACGCCGGCGTCTCCAACCCCTACCTCAGTCAGGTCGAGCGGGGTCTGAAGAAGCCGAGCGCCGAGATCCTCGGCCAGATCGCGTCCGCGCTGCGCATCTCCGCCGAGACGCTCTACGTGCGGGCCGGCCTGCTCGAGCCCCGCGCCGGCAACGCCGCGGTGACCGAGGCGATCGTCGCCGACGAGACGCTCACCGAGCGTCAGCGTCAGGTGCTCCTCGAGATCTACGCCGCGTTCCAGAGCGAGAACTCAGCGCTCGCCGCGGCGGGCGAGGCAGCCACCCCCACCGCCCCCACCACCGGCACGACATCCGCCGGTGCCCGCTCACCGAAGAAGGATCAGTCATGACCGAGTACACCGTTCCCACCCCTCCGACCCCCGAGGTCTCCGCCGCGGTCGCCGCACCGGTGAAGAAGACCGCCACGAAGGCCACCGCCACCGCGACGAGGACGGCGAAGAAGACCACCGCCACCGCGAAGAGGACCGCGACGAAGACCACCGCGACCGCGAAGAAGACCGCGACGAAGACGACGGCCACCGCGAAGAAGACCGCGAAGAAGACCGCGACGAAGGCCACCGCGTCGGCGAAGGCAGCCGCCGCCAAGGCCGCGAAGCCGACGAAGGCGGCGAAGGCCCCGACGAGCACCAAGCTGCTCGAGGTCCCCGTCACCCGGATGCGGTCGCTGCTCGCCGAGCTGCCCGAGCCCGGTTCCGTGAAGAGCCGGGTCGAGGGCGAGCTCGTCGTGGCCAGCAAGGCCATCGAGGACCTCGTGGCCCCCGTGGTCGCGCTCGTCACCGGACGCCGCGGCGAGGGTCGCCCGGCTGCCGACGTCGTCAAGCCGTACGTCACCACGATGGTCGAGAAGAGCGCCGAGGGCCGCCGGGCCGTCGAGGAGATCGTCGGCCCGATGCTGGAGCTGGTCGCGGAGAAGTCCGCCGAGGGCCGCAAGGCCGCCGACGCCGCCATCGCGCCGTACCTCACGAGCATCCGGCCCTACGTCGCCACCGCACAGGCCCAGGCCGGCGACGCGGTCAAGGCCGCGGAGGCCGTCGTCGAGGACCTGCGGGCCCGGGCCGACGCGCGCGCCGCGTTCGCCAGCAACACGGTCACGCCGGTCGTGACCGAGATCCGCGTGCGGACCGACCGGGCCGTCGCCGAGGTCCGCAAGGCCGTCCGCCGCTAGGTCGGCCGCCGGTCGGGCCACGCCCGGCCCCGGACGCCGAGGCCTCACCGCCATCGCGGTGGGGCCTCGTGCCGTGTCCGGGCGGTTCAGGCGACCTGGAGCGACCGCTTCGACAGCCCCATCCAGTAGCCCTCGATGGTCGGGCCCAGGGGGCGTCCGGGCGCTCGGCCGCGCCGAGCGTGACGAACAACGGCGCGAGGTGCTCGGCGGTCGGATGCGCGTAGGGCATGCCCGGTGCGCGGTGGAAGTCCAGCAGCGTCTCGACGTCGCCGCGGGCCAGCGTCCGCGCCGGGCGGCGCGCGCCACCGACTGCTTATGCTGGTCCCGTGTTCGGAGTCCCCCTCGGCGTCTACGCCCTCATCTCCTACGCCTGCGTCGCGCTCGGGCTGTGGGCTCTCATCGACGCCGCGCTGAGGCGGGCCGACGCGTTCCCCGCCGTCGATCGCCAGACCAAGCCGATCTGGCTCGGGATCCTCGGCGCCGGGCTCGTGTGCCAGATCCTGTTCCCCGCGCTGTTCGGTCCGATCGCCATGCTCGGCCTCGCGGGCATCGTCGCCGCGATCGTCTACCTGGTCGACGTACGCCGCCGCGTCATCGAGGTCTCACGCGGTTCGCGCTGGTGACCCGGGCGTCCCGCCCGGTCGGCACGTTCACCCGCGGGACCACGCACCCGAACCGGCTGCGCCGGGTCGACCGCTGGGTGGCGCACACCACCGCCCGCGCGCTGCGGGCCGCCGCGGACCCGCTCGTCGTCGACCTCGGCTACGGCGCGGCCGCGTGGACCCCGCGCGACCTGCGCGACCGGCTGCGCACCGTCCGGCCGGACGTCGAGGTCGTCGGCATCGAGATCGACCCGGCGCGGGTGGCCGCGGCGGCGCCGTACGCCGATGGCACGCTGTCGTTCCGTCG
This sequence comes from Actinomycetes bacterium, assembly GCA_021784035.1. GTDB lineage: Bacteria > Actinomycetota > Actinomycetes > S36-B12 > CAIYMF01 > Longivirga. The sequence goes on from JAJXTD010000056.1 coordinate 6,980, forward strand.
CGGCGGCTTCGAGGTCCCGCTCGAGGGCCGGTCGGCCGTCGTGATCCGCGCGTTCAACGTGCTGCGGCAGTACGACGAGTCCGAGGTCGGCGCGGCGTGGACGGCGATGACCGCGCGGCTCGCTCCTGGCGGCCTGCTCGTCGAGGGCACCTGCGACGAGCTCGGGCGGCACGCCTGGTGGGTCGCGCTCGACGCGGGTGCCGCGGTGCCGCGCTCGCTCACCCTCTCGACGCGCCTCGCCGGCCTCGACCGGCCGTCGGACCTCGCCGAGCGGCTGCCCAAGGCGCTCATCCACCGCAACGTCCCCGGCGAGCGGGTCCACGACCTGCTCGGCCGCCTCGACCGGACCTGGGCCGCGGCCGCGCCGCACGCGGCGTTCGGCGTACGCCAGCGGTGGCTCGCCGCGGTGACCGCGCTGCGCGACTCGGGCGTCGAGGTGCTCGACGGTCCCGGGCGCTGGCGCCTCGGGGAGCTCACCGTGCCGTGGTCGCTCGTGGCCCCCGGCGGGTGACGCGCGGCCGGTCCCGGGCGGTTCGGCGTGTAACTCGGGGACGGACGGGGTCAGGAGAGCGCGATACGGATGCGCCGGAAGCCCTTGCCCTTGTTCTCGACCTTCACGACGCGCAGCCGGCCGATCTGCCGCGTGGACGCGACGTGCGTGCCGCCGTCGGCCTGCACGTCGAGCCCGTCGATGTCGACGATCCGCACGATCTCGATCGTGGGCGGGAGCAGGTTCGTCGCGGTGCGGATGATGTCCGGGATCGCGAACGCCTCGTCCCGCGGCAGCTCGTACGCCGAGATCGCGCGGTCGGCGTCGACCTCGACGTTGCACGCCGCCTCGACCGACTCCCTGAAGCCCTCGGGCACGCTCTCCAGGTTGAAGTCGAGCCGGGCCTCGAGCGGCTCCATGTTGCCGCCGGTGACCAGCGCGCCGAAGTCGCGGAAGACGACGCCGGACAGCAGGTGCAGCCCCGAGTGGGTCCGCATGAGCGCCGTACGCCGTCCGTCCTCGACCGCGCCGCGCACGGTGGTACCGACGGGCGGCAGCGGGTCGTCGTCGTGCGCGAGGAGGCGGACGTCGTCCGACTTGAGCGCGCCGACGATCCGGGTCTGGACCCCGCCCCACAGCAGGACGCCGTGGTCCGGCGGCTGACCGCCGCCGCCGGGGTAGAACGCGCTGCGGTCCAGCACGATGCCGGTCTCGCGGTCGCTGTCGAGCACCACCGCGTCCCACTCGCGCAGCGTGGCGTCGCGCAGCTCGAGCCGCTCGGTCATCTCAGCCCTTGCCCTGGTTCGCGACCGCGGCCGCCGCGGTCGCGGCCGCCTCCGGGTCGAGGTACTCGCCGCCGCGCACGGTCGGGCGCAGGTCGGCGTCGAGCCGGTACACCAGCGGGATGCCGGTGGGGATGTTGAGCCCGGCGATGGCCTCGTCGCTGATCCCGTCGAGGTGCTTCACGAGCGCGCGCAGCGAGTTGCCGTGCGCCACCACGAGCACGGTCCGTCCCGCCCGCAGGTCGGCGACGATGACGTCCTCCCAGTACGGCAGCAGGCGGTGGACGACGTCCTTGAGGCACTCGGTACGCGGGTTGACCTCGGGCGGCAGCCACGCGTAGCGCGGGTCGTGCGTCTGCGAGAACTCGTCGTCCGGGTCGATGGCCGGCGGCGGCGTGTCGTACGACCGGCGCCAGAGCATGAACTGCTCCTCGCCGTAGGCGTCGAGGGTCTGCTTCTTGTTCTTGCCCTGCAGCGCGCCGTAGTGGCGCTCGTTGAGCCGCCAGTTGCGGACGACGGGGATCCAGTGCCGGTCGCACACGTCCAGCGAGATCTGCGCGGTGCGGATCGCGCGGCGCAGCAACGAGGTGTGGACGACGTCGGGCAGGATGCCGGCGTCGCGCAGCAGCTCGCCGCCACGCACCGCCTCGGCCGCGCCCTTCTCCGACAGGTCGACGTCGACCCAGCCGGTGAACTGGTTGAGGGCGTTCCAGGTGCTCTCGCCGTGGCGGAGCAGGACCAGGGTGTACGGCGCGTCGCTCATGGGAGCCATCCTGCCGGATCGCGGTCGCCCGCCGGCCGCGGACCCGGCACGGCGACGAACGGGACCGCGACGCCGGGAACCACGGCCACGCGGTTCGACGTCGATCGTCCCTGCGGTTCGGTCAGCCGGGCGGCGGGCCGTCGGCCAGGTGGCGGAAGGGCTCGAGGTTGGCGGTGGACTCGCCGCGGCTCGTGCGCCACTCCCACTCGCGCCGGATCGCGCCGGCGAAGCCGAGCTCCAGGATCGTGTTGAACGCGCCGTCGGCGTACTCGAGCACGGAGCCGAGCAGGCGGTCCACCTCGTCCGGCGTCACGGACGCCAGGGGCAGCCGCCCGGTGAGGTAGACGTCGCCGAGGTCGTCGACGGCGAAGGCCACGGCGTACATCCGCAGGTTGCGCTGCAGCAGCCAGTGGTAGACGGCCTCGGCGTTCTCGTCGACGTGTCGCGCGACGAACGCCTGCACGGTGAGCGCGTGCTCGCCGACCGCGAGGGAGCACGTCGTCCGCTGCTTGTGCTGACCCGGCAGCACGACGACGAACCGGCCGGGCGCGGGCTCCTCCACCTCGAGGTCGTGGGTGGCCAGCGCGGCGCGCAGGACGGCGGCGGCGTCGGACGGCGGGGTCACGACGGGAGGCTACGCCGGGATCAGGGGTGCGAGGTCTGCGCGACGGCGAGCCGGCCCGCGGCGGACCGTCCGGCCAGGGCGTCGCGGTAGACCTCGAGGGTGGCGGCCGCCGTGGCGTCCCACCCGAAGCGCGACGCGTGGAGCACGGCGGCGCGCGACCAGCGGGCGAGCCGCCCGGGGTCGCCGACGACCGAGCACAGGGTCTCGGCCCACACGGCCGGGTCGTGCCCGTCCACGAGCAGGCCGCTGACGCCGTCGGCCACCGCCGTCGGCAGGCCGCCGACGCGCGCGGCCACGACGGGGGTGCCGCACGCCTGCGCCTCGACGGCGACGAGCCCGAAGGACTCCGAGTACGACGGGACGACGCAGACGTCGGCGGCGCGGTACCAGTCGGCGAGCATGGCCCGGCCGACCGGCGGCACGAAGCGCACGAGGTCGTGGACCCCGAGCTCGACGGCGAGGTCCTCGAGCGCGTGCGGGTGGGCCAGGCCGGAGCCCGACGGCCCGCCGCAGATCACGACCTCGAGGGTGTCCCGCAGCGACGGCATGCGCGCCACCATGGCGGCGGCCGCGCGCACGAGGACGTCCGGGGCCTTGAGCGGCTGGATCCGGCCGACGAACAGCAGCACCGTCCGGTCCGCCGCGACGCCGACGCGCGCCCGGGCCCGGGCGCGGTCGCCCGGGGAGAACACGTCGAGGTCGACGCCGGGGTGCACCACCGCGACGTGCTCCGGGTCGGCGTCGTACAGGTCGACGAGCTGCTCGGCCTCGGCCGCGGTGTTCGCGAGGATGCGGTCGGCGGCGTCGACGACCTGCTGCTCGCCGATGACGCGGCCCTCGGGCTCGGGGACGTCGCCGTCGGCGAGGGTGAGGTTCTTGACCTTGGCCATCGTGTGCATGGTGTGCACGAGCGGCACGTTCCAGCGCTCGGCGGCGAGCCACCCGACCTGTCCGGAGAGCCAGTAGTGCGACTGCACGAGGTCGTACCAGCCCTCGGGGCGAGCGGCCTCGGCGCGCAGGATGCCCGAGGTGACGGCGCACAGCTGGCCCGGCAGGTCCTCCTTGGACAGGCCCTGGAACGGACCGGCGGTGACGTGGCGGACGGTGACGCCCGGCTCCATGGCGACCGACGGCGGCAGGTCCCCGGACGTGGCGCGGGTGAAGATGTCGACCTCGACGCCGCGGGCGGCGAGCCGGCGGGCGACCTCGGTCACGTAGACGTTCATGCCGCCCGCGTCGCCCGTGCCGGGCTGGTCGAGCGGGGAGGTGTGGATCGAGAGCACCGCGACGCGGCGGGGGCCGGCGTCCGGCCGGCCCGGCCGGGGCAGGACGCGCGGGCGGCGGACCCGACGGCTCGAGGGCTCGAGCGGCAGGATCGCCACGTCGTCCTCCTCGGCGTCGGTGGCGGACCGACCTGGTCCGCCGCAGGGCTCAACGGTCCCCGAGTCTGGACCATTCCCGGGATGCCGGCGACCGGGGCCCCGCCCGGCGGGGCGTCGGACCCGGACGCCGCGGGCGGAGCGGCTAGAGGTTCTCGACGATCGCCTCGGGGTCGACCGTGCTGTAGGGCTCGCCGGTGGCCACGTAGACGACGCGCTTGGCGATCGTCACGGCGTGGTCGGCGAAGCGCTCGTAGAACCGCGAGAGCAGCGTGACGTCGACGGCCGCCTCGACGCCGAACTCCCATGTGGGCGACAGCACGGTCTGGAACAGCTCGCGGTGCAGCCGGTCCATGTCCTCGTCGGTGCGCGCGATGTCGGCGGCCATCGAGACGTCCTTGGTGGCCACGACGGAGCCGGTCTTCGCGACGACGTTCTGGGCGACGGCGCCCATCTCCTGGAACGTGGGGCGCAGCTGGGCCGGGATCGCCGACGCGGGGTAGCGCATGCGGGCCGACTTCGCGATGTGCGCCGCGAGGTCGCCCATCCGCTCGAGCGACGCCGAGATGCGCAGGGCGGCGACGACGATGCGCAGGTCGGTGGCGACCGGCTGCTGAAGGGCCGAGACCTGGAAGCAGTCGGCCTCGACCTTGGAGGCGATCGCGTCGATGGCGTCGTCGCCGGCGATGACGCTCTCGGCGAGCTGCAGGTCGGCGTCGAGCAGCGCCTGGGTTGCCTTGTTCATGGCCGAACCGACGAGCCGGGTCATCTCGACGAGGTCGTCGCTCACCCGGTCGAGCTGCTCGTGGTAGATCTCGCGCATGGGGGTTGTTCCTCGTCGCCGTGGGGCCGGTGCCGGGGCGCGGCGGCCGCGCTCCGGTGTCTGCGTTGCCCAATCTAGGCCCGTTCGTCCCCCGTGCGCCCCGCCCGGGTGAACGAGCATCGACGGGCGGGTGAACTTCCGGTGCCGTGGGTGAACAGTCGACGGCGTCGTCCCGCGCCCGTCCGGCGGCCCGGTCCGGCGCCCGTATCGTTGCCGACGTGGACGTCTCCGCGGGTCTCGCGCTCGCCGGACTCGCGGGCCTCGCGGTCGGCGGGGTCGGCGGCCTCGCCGTGGCTGCCCGTCGCCGTCCCGCACCCGCGCCGGGCGAGCCCGAGGGCGTGCCGTCGCCGAACGTCCCCGAGGGGCTCGGCCGCCTGCTCGCGGTCCTTCCGGGATCCGCGTTCGTCGTGGGGGCCGACGGCAGCGTGCTCCGCGCCTCGGCCGGCTCGGCGACGCTCGGCGTCGTCGAGGGCGGCCGGCTCGAGATCCCGGAGATCCTCGCCCTCGTCACCGCCGTGCGCCGCGACGGGGTGATCCGCGAGGAGGACCTCGACCTGCGCCGGCCGCCGCTCGGCGTCGGCCTGCTCCAGGCGCGGGTCCGGGTGGCCGAGCTGTCCCCGACCGCTGCCCTCGTGCTCGTCGAGGACCTGTCCGAGGCCAAGCGGATCGACGCCGTACGCCGTGACTTCGTGGCCAACGTGTCGCACGAGCTGAAGACGCCGGTGGGGGCGCTCTCGCTGCTCGCCGAGGCCGTGCAGAGCGCCAGCGACGACCCGGAGGCCGTCCAGCGGTTCAGCGCGCGCATGCAGGTCGAGTCGCACCGCCTGTCGAACCTCGTCAACGACCTCATCGACCTCTCCCGGCTGCAGAGCGGCGACCCGCTCAAGGGCTCCGAGCGGGTCGAGGTCGACCGCGTGGTGTCCGAGGCGCTCGACGCGACGAAGCTGCTCGCCAGCGCCCGCGAGATCGACGTCGTCGTCGGCGACCCCTGCCACGCGAGCGTCCTCGGCGACGAGGGCCAGCTGGTCATGGCGCTGCGCAACCTGCTGACCAACGCCGTCGCCTACTCCCCGCCGCGCACGCGCGTCGCCGTCGCGGCACGCTGCACGGCCGGGGCGGTGGAGATCAGCGTCACCGACCAGGGCATCGGCATCCCGGCCGACGAGCAGTCCCGGATCTTCGAGCGGTTCTACCGCGTGGACCCGGCCCGCTCCCGGATCACCGGCGGCACCGGTCTCGGCCTCGCCATCGTCAAGCACGTCTGCGCCAACCACGGCGGCGAGTGCACCGTCTGGTCGGTGGAGGGCGAGGGCTCCACGTTCACGCTGCGGCTGCCCGTGGCGCCCACGGCACGCCACCCCGAAGGAGGTCCGACCCCGTGACCCGTGTGCTCGTCGTCGAGGACGAGGAGTCCTTCTCCGACGCCCTGTCGTTCATGCTGCGCCGCGAGGGCTTCGAGGTCGGCATCGCCGCGACCGGGACCGACGCCGTGGCGCAGTTCGACCAGCAGGGCGCCGACGTCGTCCTGCTCGACCTCATGCTCCCCGGCATGTCCGGCACCGAGGTCTGCCGCGTGCTCCGCCAGCGCTCCGCGGTCCCGATCATCATGGTCACGGCCAAGGACAGCGAGGTCGACAAGATCGTCGGGCTCGAGCTCGGCGCCGACGACTACGTCACCAAGCCCTTCTCCTCGCGCGAGCTCGTCGCGCGCATCCGCGCGGTGCTGCGCCGCGCCGGCGAGCCCGAGGAGCTGCTGCCCGCCACGCTCGAGGCGGGACCGGTCCGCATGGACGTCGAGCGCCATGTGGTGTCCGTCAACGGGACGCCGGTCTCCTTGCCGCTCAAGGAGTTCGAGCTGCTCGAGCTCCTCCTGCGCAACGCCGGCCGCGTGCTGACCCGCGGCGTGCTCATCGACCGCGTGTGGGGTTCCGACTACGTCGGGGACGGCAAGACCCTCGACGTCCACGTGAAGCGCCTGCGCGCCAAGATCGAGGCCGACCCGGCCACGCCCGTGCACCTCGTCACCGTCCGCGGGCTCGGCTACAAGTTCGAGGCCTGAGGCGTCCCGCGGCCGGACGGGCGTACGCCGGTCAGAGCCCGAGGTCGTCGAGCACCGAGTCCCACTCCTCGAGGACGGCGAAGTGCCCGCGGTCGACGAGGACGTGCATGACCGACCGCGGCACCAGCGCGTGCACCCAGGCGCTCGTCGGCACGTAGTCCTGCTCGCCGACCCACACCGTCGTCGGCACCGACACGGTCACCGGGTCGAACGCCCAGGGACCCATCCGGACCAGGTTGTCGCGCGCCCAGCCCGCCTGGCCCCCCCGCAGCGACTCACGCACGCTCCGGACGAGGTACGGGCCGAAGCCGCCGTCGCAGTAGCGCCGATCGGCGGGTGCGAGGTGCGCGTGCCAGAAGGCCAGCAGCCCCTCGTCGTCCTCGTCGAGGGCCTGGACGTACGGCAGGTCCGCCTCGGCGAGCAGCCGCTCGGCCTCGTCGTCGGCGGACCCGATGAGCAGCACCCCGCGCTGCTCCGGCTCGCTGAGCTGGGCCCACCACGGCTCGTCGGGCGAGAACGGTGCACCGGCGCCCCCCGTGGCGACGGCGGAGACCCGGTCGTCGCGCAGCGCACCGGCCGCGAGGGCGTAGGCCGCGCCGGCCGACTGGCCGACCACCGGGGCGCGGTCCACGCCGAGGTGATCCAGGACCGCGGCCACGTCGTCGGCGACCGAGGCGAACGTGAAGGGCGCCCGCGACGACCCGCCGAAGCCCGGCCGGTCGAAGGCCGCGACCCGCACACCGCGGTCGCGGGACCGCTCGTGCAGCACGTCCACGTCGAGCCGGCTGGAGGGTGCGCCGTGCAGGTAGACGACCGGCGGGCCGTCGTCCGCCCCGACGACGCGCACGCGCAGCGTGCGGCCCTGGCCGCGCATCAGGTCGACATCGCCCATTGGACACACCCCCGGCTGGACCGCTGGGACGAGTGTGGCGGGCGCGGAGCCCGGGATGCACCCGGTGCGGGGTGCATCCCGGCTAGCCCAGGACCGGACCGAGCCCGGCGTAGATGCCCGTCGGCGGGACGACCATCGTCGGGACGACGACGGTGCCGGCGTTCCGGAAGGTGAACTGCACCTGCGCGAAGGCCGTGGGCGCGACCGTCAGCCCGGTGATGTCGACGTGGTAGTCGGCGTTGTACCCGATGCGCACGGACGAGGTGGGCTGGTTGGCCGGCACGGGGATCTGCCCCGCGCCGGCGGCTGCGCCCGTGATCGTCGCGGTCGCACCGGCGGGATCGACGACGGAGACGCCGGTCAGGACGTCGTCGGTGGTGGTGCTGGTGTTGACGATCGTCCCGATGACGGTCGCCTTCGTGGTGTCGCCGTTCGCGGTCACGATGGTGATCCCGCGCAGCTCCATAGGGCCGACGTCGGCGCTGGCACCGTTGCCCGAGGCACCCTGCAGGGACGTGCCCGCGTTCACGCCGATCGAGCACGCCGAGAGCACGGGGACGAGGACGAGGGCGAGGACGGCGGCCGTACGGCGCCAGGCGGTGCGGGGCACGGGATCGCTCCTGGAGGACCGGGTGGATCGGGCGCGGTCAGCCTAGGGCATCGACCGCCGCCGGGTCCGGCTACCCGCGTGGGCGCCGTGAGCAGGCCTCTGACGCGAAGATTCCTCGGTCGCGTCAGAGGCTGGTCGTGTTCAGCTGGCGTGGTCGAGGGTGACGCGGTAGCCCATGGCTTCGAGCTGGTGGATCGCGCGGTTCTTCGCGCGGTCGGGGTGCAGCCGGGTGAAGTAGTCGCCGCCGAGGTCTTGGTAGAAGGTGCCGGTGGTGGCCATGTGCCAGATCGCGGTGAGCATGGAGTGCTGGATCGCGACG
>JAJXTD010000245.1 GCA_021784035.1 Actinomycetes bacterium
CTGCCACCTGGCCTCCTCGGAACCCCGCACGTCGGGGTTCCCGACCACGGTATGCGTCGGTTGGCGACCGCGCACTGGCACGGTGCGATCGCCAACGCCCAACCCAGGAATTCCTGAACGAAGCCTTCCCGGCTACCTCGATCTCCATGCGTCTCTCTACCTGATTCAGAGCATCCCCGCGTGGGGCACAAACCTGACACAAGCGACTGGTCGCGTGCGATGCTCACCGCATGGCCGGAGACCCGCACCAGGAATCACGGCGTACCGGGACCTCCTGGCAACGGGTCACAGCCCGTACGCACCTTCTCGTCTCGACGGGCATCGGCGTCGTCCTGGGGGCAGTTGTGGGGCTGGGATACGGCGCGTTGGTCGGCAGCCTCGTCGCCTGGGCCGTCGCTGCCTCCGTGTTCCTGGGCTGGACGTGGACGTCGATCTGGCCACTGGGCGCAGACGACACGTCACGCATCGCCCACCGCGAGGACCCGACGCGAGCGGTGCGCGACCTGGTCCTGCTGCTCGTCGCCGTCGTCAGCCTGCTGACGGTGGGCCTGGTCATCTTCCGCCCGCATGACAGCGGGCCGGTCCGGCTGGGGCTCGGAGTCGTCTGCGTCGTCGCGTCGTGGGCTGTCCTCCACACGATCTTCGTCCTCCGGTATGCACGCCTCTACTACGCCGAACCGGTCGGTGGGATCGACTTCAAGCAAGAGCCGGATCCGACCTACCGCGACTTCGCCTACGTCGGCTTCACCGTCGGGATGACCTTCCAGGTCTCCGACACCGACATCGGTAAAGCAACGATTCGCGTCGCGGTGCTGCGCCACGCACTCCTGTCATTCATCTTCGGCGCCGTGATCCTGGCCATCACGATCAACCTGCTGGCGGGCCTCAGCAAGTGAGTCGGCTGCTCGTCCGACGGCCGCATCTCGAGCGAGGGTCCGCGATCTCGTCGCAGATCAGGGAGTCAAGGTTCGTGCGGAAACCAGGACCAGGACCACGGCAACCACCGCGAGGGCCATGACGTAGCGGAACAGTCCTGGACCTCTGCCCTGATCGCGGACGGCGACCGCGAGAGCGCCGACCGCCGCCACGAGCACGACCCCGACGGCCACCCCTGGCGGAATGTCGAGGTTCGCGGCGAGCAATCCCACAGCGCCGACAAGGCACACCAGTGCGGCGATCGACGCGACACGTACGCCGACCGCCGCGACGACTCCTCCCGCGCCCACGAGCTCGTCGCTGTCCACGTCGGGGATCGCGTTGGCCAGATGCGCGCTGACGCCCAGCAGCGCACACGTGACGACCAGCCACCCCGGCGGTGGCGCGGGTGGCGTCAGCCCATAGGTGACGAAAGCCGGGACGAGTCCGAAGGACACGGCGTAGGGCAACGCCGAAAGGATCGTCGTCTTGAGAAGCAGGTTGTAGGTCCATGCGGAGAGCACCGCGACGACGTGTGCACTGCCGCCGACCGGCCCAGCTGCCAGGTAGGAGAAGGCCACCGTGGCCCCGAGGACCGCCGTCGCTGCGCGCCATAGGACGGCTGCCGTGACGTCACCGCGCACCGTGGGCTTGCCCGCGCGAGCCGCGCGCCGGTCGCGGTCGGCGTCGTTGGCGTCGTTGCACCAGCCGACGGAGAGCTGCCCGGACAACGTGGCCACCGCCACGAGGGCGAGCCCGACCGCGTCGCGTCCCGCGGCCGCCGCGAGCGCAGTGACGACCACGGTCACCGTCGCGGTAGGCCCGGGGTGGCAAGCGTCCACCATGGCGCGCAGGCGGGTCGACGTCACGGCACAGTGTCGCCCTATCGCATGCGGAAACCTCGACATTCTGGAAGACGGGATCGGTGTTGCGCGGCGCGCCTCACGTTGATCCGCCGACCTGTCCGCAGACCGTCACGGCGCCACGTCCGCTCGCATCGCCATCCCACGGCGCGCCACTCGCGGGCCGCGTTGGAGGACTCTGCTGTCCTGCTCACAGTGGCCAGGACAGGCTGACCCCCACCGCGGTAGGCGGCCGAGCACTCGCACTCTGGTGCGGACCGCACGGCCGTGTGACACTGACAGCACATAGAGCGCCTGGATCTGTCCGGACCCCTGTGCTCCCTCGCCGCTACCCGCTCATGGTGAAGGCGGCACGCCAGATGACAGATCACAGCAACGAGCACTCTGACGTAGGAACCCCTCGCGGACTGGCCTTTCCACTCGATGAGGCCGTGAAGTAGAAGGTGCCAAGGACTACGCGCGCCGCAACCCTCGAAGAGACTCCCGTGATCATCCTCCCGAAGCACACGATCGACCGTCAGCGACTCAACCCGAAGGGACACGACCGTGAGCCAGCAGAATCCCGCAACACCCAACGCAGGTGAGGACGCTCCCGACCCGACCGGCGGGGTCGGCGAGCACATGCCCGAGACCCCCGACGACGGCGACGTCGACCACCTGGAAGGCGAGTTCGGTCAGCTGAACAAGCTCCACGAGGCGACGGCCGGAGACCCGACGACTTCGGACCTACCCCGTGACGCCTCGACCGACGCCGGCGGCACCTGACCGCTCAGTACCGCCGGGACAGGCGCATCCGCAGACGGCGACCCTCGGGGTCGTGCACCCGCCGGTAGAGCGGGCCGGCCCACAGCCGGGTGCTCCTGGGCTGCGCCGGTTGGGTGTAGCCGCGCAGCTGCCCAGGCGGTCGGGATCCGGTGGCGCCGCCCAGATACCAGTCGTCGAGGGCTCGGGCAGTGTCACGGAACGACTCCTCCGCCGTACAGACGTAACAGCCTGTACGTCTCACGCAACGGGGTCGGTGACTGGAGCATCGACGAGCACGTGCCCACCCTGAGCATCGGCTCAGAGGGGTCGTTTATTTCCATGTAGATCCATGTAGTAAATTCTGGGCAAGCCGGCCGCGCGGGCCGGGCCCGTCGGATCAGGGGCGCACCGTGAGCTCGTACGTCCCCCCTCAGCACGGCGCCTGGGCGTTCCTGGGGCTGCCGCTGGTCCTCGGTGCCGTGGTCACCCCGTGGACGCCGCTCCTCGTGCTGCTGGCGGTCGCCTGGGTGGCGGCGTACCCGTGGTCCTACGCCGCGTTCGGCCTCGTCCGCGCCAGGCGCCCGCAGCGGTTCCGTGCCCCGTTCCTCGTGTGGTCGGCCGTCGTGCTCCCGGCGTCCGCCGTGCTGCTCGCCTGGCGGCCGTGGCTCGTGTGGGTGGGCATCGGCTACCTCGCCCTGTTCGCGGTGAACCTGCACTACGCGCGGCGCAACGACGAGCGCGCCCTGACCAACGACGCCGTGTTCGTCGCCGAGTGCGCCGCCATGGTGGCCGTCACCTGGGCCGTCGGAGCCGGTGCGCGGTCGTGGGCGCCTCCGGGGCTCGACGCCGTGCCCGCGCACGTCTGGGTCCTCGTCATCGTGTGCGCGCTCGTCCTCCTCGGCTCGACGCTGCACGTGAAGTCGCTGATCCGCGAGCGTCGCGATCCGCGGTTCGCGCGTGCCGCCCGGGTCCTCGCGGTCGCCTGCGTGCCGGC
>JAJXTD010000246.1 GCA_021784035.1 Actinomycetes bacterium
ACTCCTCGCGATGCGTGTCACGGGCACCGCTGGTTGCCCGCGCTCACTCCGCTCCGCTCGCGATATTCCGGAGCCACGCCGGCTCGCGCCGTCGTGTCCCCATGGAGCCAGAAGTTCCTGTCCGTGCCGTCGTGTCGCCCGCGCCGAGGTGCGGGCGGGGCTGACGGCCCGGTCAGTCGTTCCTCTCCTCGGCTGCCGATCCCGTTCCTGCCGCTGTTGAGTTGTCGTCGCTCCGCGTCCCCCGAGCCCCTCCTCGCGGCACCCCCGGCCGTGTCGACCAGCATGTGACCGGTTGGTCACGGTGCGTGCTCGAATCACAGGACGCGGGGCAGACACCACTGTGACAGGCGTGAACCCTGCTAAGTCAAGTCGTCTGTGTCCGGTTTATCCCACCGTGACACGCGGGTGCCTGCCGGGCGTCGTGACCCTCGTCCGTACTCCGGACGGGTGATCACGCGGCGTCACGAGGTCGCTCGAACGGACCAGCACCGGGCGCGTCTGCTGACGGGCGGTGACGGCGTCACTAGTGTCGCTCCCCGTACGGACCGGCCGTGGGCGGGTCCGAGGCCGGGAGGGGGTGCGGGGCCGTGAGCGACGACGACGGCGTCAGCACCGCGGCCTACGCCTCCCTCGTCACGGCACTGGTCGGGGTGCGTCGCGACCCGGCGACGGCGCGGTTCGACGCCGAGCTCGCCGCGGCCGAGGCCGCCGGAGGCGTCGACCCGTCCGTCGCCCGGACGCTGCGCTGGTGGCAGCGCGAGTCCGTGCGCGGGGTGGAGGCGCACCTCGCGGGCGTCCTGCCGGCCGTGCTCACCAGCCTCGCGACCGCGGAGCACACGGCGCTCGACGCGGTCGCCTCGAGCGCCGCCTCCTGGGCCGCCGCGACCGGGCCCGAGGGCGGTCCCCCGCTCCCGCCGCCGGGCCCAGGTCCAGGCAGCGGGACCCCCGCCGACCGGGGCGCTCCCCCCGGATCCGGACCCGCCGGCGCCGAGCGCCGACCTCCGGTCGACCCGGGGGGAGCGCCGTACCTGCGCCCCGTCGACATCGGGCCGACCACCACCCCTGCACCTCAGGCACCGCGCCCCCTGCGTCCGGGCTTCGCGCCCCCGTCCGACACGCGGCCGACCGAGTCGCCGACTCCCCCGTCGGCCGTCCGTCCGGATGGTCCTGTGGCACACGACTCAGGACCGGGCGGCGCGCCACCGCGCCGTTTGCTCGTGGCGGGGCTTACCGTCCTGCCAGACGACGGCGACGCACCGCGCAACGCAGCAGCCAGGGACCGATCGCAGCACGACCGCACCACCACCACGCACGACGACGTGCCCGGAGCCTCCGGGTGAGCGTCGCTCGCGCCACCAGGACGCGACCGGCCAGCGGGCCGCCCACCTCGTCGGAGGACTCATGACCGCCCTACGCCTGCTCCCCGAGTTCGAGGCCGCGCTGCGTGCGGTCCCCGGGATCCGCGACGCGAGCGTGCGGACCGGCCCCGACGCCCACCCGATCGAGGTGCACGTGGTCGCCGGAGACCTCAAGCCGGCCAAGCAGGTCGTACGCGACGTCCAGTCGGTCGCGATGGCCCAGTTCGACCTCGACATCGACCACAGGATCGTGAGCGTCGTCCAGATCCCCGACGGCGCCGTCGAGGCGGGCGACGCCTCCGACGTCCGGGAGGACGCGACGGAGGAGGCGCTCCCCCGGCCGGCGCTCATGAGCATCGTCACGCACCGGTCCGAGGCCGAGACGGCCGTCGACGTCCAGCTCGGGATCGCCGGCGCGGTGTTCAGCGGCCGGGCCGACGGCCCGTCCGGCAACCTGCACCGCCCGCGCATCGTCGCGTCGGCGACCCTCGCGGCCCTCAGCGAGCTGCTCGGCATCCCCGCCCAGGTCGAGAGCGCCCAGGTCCTCGAGGTGGGCAACCGCGAGGTCGCCCTCACCACCGTGATCCTCACCATCCCGCGCCTCGGCGACCAGGTCCTGTGCGGCAGCGCCCTCGTCCGGGCCGACCCGGAGGACGCCGTGGCGCGCTCCGTGCTCGCGGCAGTCAACCGCCGCCTCGCGGGCTAGCCCCAATACTCATAACTTAGAACAACCTCTGTGGTAGTGTGTTTGCATGCCACGGGCGGGTCAGGTGCGGGTCGAGCCGGGACGGCGGTTGAGCGATCGGGTCGCGTTGGGGGTGTTGACGGCGACGTTCCCACGGCAGCTGGTCGATGAGGTCATCGAGCAGACGGGCAAGCGGGAGCAGCGCACTCGGCTGCTGCCGGCGCACCTGACGGTCTACTACGTGCTGGCGATGACGCTGTTCTCGTCCTCGGGGTATGAGGAGGTGATGCGGAGCCTGACCGAGGGGCTTACCTGGATCTCTGATGGTGAGGAATCCTACGAGTTGCCGTCGCAGGTCGCGATCACGAAGGCTCGGGCGCGGCTGGGGCCGGAACCTGTGGAGTTGTTGTTCGCGCGGGCCTGCGTGCCGTTGGCGACGCGGTCGACGAAGGGCGCGTTCTACCGCGACTGGCGCCTGGTGAGCATGGACGGCACAACGATCGATGTGGCCGATACCCCTGCCAACGCTGAAGTGTTGGGCCGTGCAGGCACCGGGCGTGGTGATGGCAGCGCGTTCCCGCAGTTGCGGATGGTGGCGCTCGGGGAGTGCGGCACGCATGCGGTGATCGCGGCCGTCATGGACTCCTATGCCGTCGGGGAGCAGACCCTCGCCACGCGGCTGCTGCCGGCCTTGCAGCCCGGGATGCTGTGCCTGGCTGACCGCGGCTTCAGCACCCACCCGATGATGAGCGCTGCGGCCAAGACCGGGGCGGACCTGTTGTGGCGGGCCAAGGGCAACGCGGTGCTGCCCGTGCTCGAGCGTTACCCGGACGGTTCGTTCCGCTCCGAGTTGGTCGCCAGCACCGACAAGTACCGCCGCGAGGACGTCCTCACGGTCCGGGTCATCGAGTACGGCATCGACGACCCCGGCCGACCCGGAGCGCAAGGCACCACCTACCGGCTGCTCACCACGATCCTGGACCCCACCGCCGCTCCCGCCGACGAACTCGCCGCGCTGTATGCCGAACGGTGGGAGGTCGAATCGATCTTCGACGAGCTCAAGACCCACCAACGCGGCCCCCGGGTGGTGCTGCGCTCCCGGACTCCGGAAGGCGTCTACCAAGAGGCGTGGGGGTACCTGTGCGTGCACTACGCCCTACGCGCACTGATCCACGCGGTCGCCGACGACCACGACCTCGATCCCGACCGGATCAGCTTCACCGCAGCGATGCACGCCGCCAGACGCAGCATCCGGACCGGCCTCACCGAGACCGTCAACCTGGCCAGCGCGGTCCGTCGCGCGGCCAGCGAACTGCTCCACGGGCTACTACCGAAGCGACGGCTGCGGGCCAACGCGCGCGTCGTCCGACGCAAGATGAGCAACTACCACGTCAAGCGCGCCGCACACCGAAACTGGCCCAGTCCCAGCAAGCAGATCGGCAACGCCATACAC
>JAJXTD010000247.1 GCA_021784035.1 Actinomycetes bacterium
CTGCGCCGTCGATGGTCGCTTGGGGACCGTCCGGCATCGTCGCCACGACCCGGTCGGCGACCGACGTGACCGGGCTCGGCCGACCGGGGAGCACGAGACCGAGCAGCTCGGCCGCGGCCAGCCCGGACGCCCCGGCGAGCCCGCCGGCGAGCGCCGCGCGGCGCCGGTCGGCGCGGGCGTCGGCGTCCGCGTCGTGCAGCGAGGTCGTCCCGGTCACGGTGCTCCGTCGTCGGTGGTCGGTGCCCCAGCATCTCCCGGGGATCGCGGGTGCGCGATCCCAGTGGACCGCGGCTCGACCCCGGCGCCGGGACCCGAGGTCTCACGGATCCCCCACGGCCCGCGCTTCCGCGGCCGGTCGACGTGGTGAGCCACGGTGCCGGCTGCGTCCTCGAGATCCGCCTCCTGATCGCGCGACCGGCGGCGGAGGCCCAGGACCGGGCTACGCCGACAGCGGCGCGGTGGTGATCTCGGCGCCGACGGCCGAGCCGGCGAGCCAGACCGGCCAGGTCGTGTTCCAGTCGGTGGCGCCCGGGTCGCCGTGCTGGACGAGGTCGTCGATGGGGCGTCCCGTGTTGAGGACCCGCACGATGTCGCCGTACTGCGCGAGGTCGAAGTAGGTCTTCGCGCGGTCGATCGTCAGGTGGATGCAGCCGTGCGAGCTGTCGACGAGGCCCTGCTTGGCCACCGACCACGGAGCCGCGTGGATGAACGTCCCGGACCACGACAGCCGCGTCGCCCACTGGACCTGGAGGTCGTAGTAGTCCTTGCTGGTCTTGTCGCACGTGATCTTCGCCGAGCACGAGGTCATCTCGCGCAGCGGGTCCTTCTCCAGCACGATGTAGTTGCCCGTCCGCGTCACGTACTCGGGCCGCCCGAGGCTCGTCGGCCAGGTGTACCGGACCTTGCCGTTGACCTTGACGGTGAACGTCTTGGACTTGTCGTCGACGATGGTCTCGTGCGCGTCACCGACCGTGAACGTCGACGTGGCGTCGCGGTTGCCGTAGCGCGTGGCGCTCACCTGGACGTGGTCCAGGGCAAGCGTCACCCGGACCTTGGTGTGCGTCGGCCAGGGGTTCTGCGGCCGGAAGTGGATCTCGGCCGCGGAGACCCAGTGCCACGCCCCGACCACCGGAGTCGTGGATGCGACGGTGAGAGCGTTCTCCACGTCGGCCTTGCGCGTCACGTTGTGGTCGAAGCGGATCACGATGGGCGCGTTGACCCCCACCGTGGCACCCGTGCCGGGGAGGATCCCGAAGTGGATCTTCGTGGAGGCGGGCTGCGTGGCGACGCGGACGGCACCGGTCAGGTTCGCCGTGGTGCTCCCGTCGGTGACCTGCGCGGCGATGCGGTAGACCGCGCCGGGGTTCGGCGGCGCGGTGCTGACCCACGCGCCCGTGCTCGGGTCGACGGTGCCGGGGAGGGTGAGCAGCGACGCCTTGTCCGTGACGACCACGGCGGCGAGGGTCCCCGACGTCGCGGCGACCTGAAGCGGCGCGTTCCACGGGGCGGGACTCGCCACGACGAGCTTGGGCGCCGCGTGGGGCGTGGCCGGTGCGGTCGTCGGGACCCACGACGATCCGGAGCCCGCCCGGACCTGGAGTCCGGCGCACCCGGAGAGGAGCACGCTCGCCGCGACGGACGCGACGACCATGACGGACGTGGTGGAGGGCTTGCGCAGCATCGTCCTGGCTCCCGGGTGGACTGGAGCCTCCACGGTAGGTCACCTCTCCCCGTCGGACCACACCGGCCGCATCGGCTATTGGGACGATCCGGCGGGCCGCCGAGTTCCGGCACCGGGTCGCGCGTCGCTAGACCCAGGTGGGGAACCACATCCGGATCTGCCAGGCGGTGTACGGGATGACCTCGCCGGACCAGACCGGGTAGAAGAACCAGGACGCCGCGAGCGCCAGCAGGACCAGCGAGCCCACGACGGTGGCCCCGACCGTCCGGCGTCGCGGCGTGGCACCGGAGGGGCCGAGGATCGTGCCGAGGGTCATCGCCAGCACGATGCACAGGAAGGGCACGAAGGCTACGGCGTAGAACGTGAAGATCGTGCGGCCCTGGAAGCCGAGCCAGGGGAGCCACCCGGCGAGCACGGCCAGGACGACAGCGCCCGAGCGCCAGTCGCGCCGGGCGAACCAGCGCCACGACTGGTGCACGAGTGCAAACGTCGCGGCCCACCAGATGATCGGGTTGCCCAGGGCGAGGACCTCGGTGGAGCACTTGTCGACCGCGCACCCGTCGACGCCGAGGTTGCGCGACTCGTAGAAGAAGCTCGTCGGCCGGGCCTGCAGCAGCCAGCTCCACGCGTTGCTCTGGTAGGCGTGCGGAGAGGTCAGGTGCGTGTGGAAGTTGAGCATCTCCGCGTGGTAGTGCAGCAGCGAGCGCAGGGCACCCGGCACCCAGCCCCACGTCGCGGACGCCGGGTTCGTGTCCGCCCACTGCCGGTCGTAGCCGCCGTCGGTCACGAACCAGCCGGTCCACGAGACCAGGTAGACGGCGAACGCGGTCCCCACCATGGCGAAGGCGGCGAGGACGCCCTCGAGCGCGGCACCGAGCCAGGCCCTCGACGGCCGCACGCCCACGACCTTGCGCATGCCGACGTCCCAGACGACGGTCATGAGGCCGAAGGCCAGCAGGAACCAGACCCCGGACCACTTCGTGGCGCAGGCCATGCCGAGCGCGAAACCGGCCGCCCACCGCCACGGTCGCAGCCCGGTCCACGGACCCAGGCCGGCGCCGATCGTGGCCATCGCGGTCGCGTCGTCGCGGTAGGTGAGCACGGAGCCGGCGAGGCGACGCCTCGTGCGGTCCCGGTCGAGCAGCAGGCACGCGAAACCGATGAGCACCCAGAACGTGAGCGTGTTGTCGAGCAACGCGGTGCGCGACATCGAGATGGCCATGCCGTCGATGGCCAGCAGGAAGCCGGCGATCGCGCCGACGAGCGTCGACCGGGTGAGACGCCGGGCCGCGCGGACGGTGACGAGCACGGCGAGGGTGCCCAGGAGCGCCATCGTGAAGCGCCAGCCGAACGGGGTGAGGCCGAACGCATACTCGCCCAGCGCGATCGTCCACTTGCCCACCGGTGGGTGCACCACGAACTCGGGCCCGGTGCCGAAGACGTCGATGGTGCGCCAGTTGCCGTCGCTCGTCAGGATCTTGTCGTTGGCGCCCTCGACCAACGACCGCTCGACGCCGTTCCGGATCAGCGAGAGAGCGTCCTTCATGTAGTACGTCTCGTCGAAGACGACGGCGTGCGGGCGCCCGAGGTCGGCGAAGCGCAGCCAGCCCGCGAGTGCCGTGATGCCCAGGGTCACGAGCCACGAGGCCGCGCGGTCGGTCGGCATCGGGGGTGAGAGGCGCAGCGCGACGGCCGACTCGCGACGTCCGTGGGACCGTGCGGTGGGCGCGGGCCGCTGCGGGAGGGTCGCCGTCACGCGCACAGCATAAGGACGTGGCACCCTGTGGCCCGTGGACGACGGGACTC
>JAJXTD010000057.1 GCA_021784035.1 Actinomycetes bacterium
GTGGCGTCGACCTCACCGTCCGCGCGGGCGAGACCCACGCGATCATGGGCCCCAACGGCTCGGGCAAGTCGACGCTGGCCTACTCCATCGCCGGGCACCCGAAGTACACCGTCACGCAGGGCACGGTCACGCTCGACGGCGAGGACGTCCTCGGGATGAGCGTCGACGCGCGGGCCCGCGCCGGCATCTTCCTCGCGATGCAGTACCCGGTCGAGGTCCCCGGCGTCTCCGTCTCCAACTTCCTGCGCACCTCGGTCACCGCCGTCCGCGGCGAGGCGCCGAAGCTCCGCACCTGGGTCAAGGAGATGCGCACCGCGATGGAGGGCCTGTCCATCGACCCGGTCTTCGCCGAGCGCAGCGTCAACGAGGGCTTCTCCGGCGGCGAGAAGAAGCGCCACGAGATCCTGCAGATGGAGCTGCTGCGGCCCAAGATCGCCGTCCTCGACGAGACCGACTCCGGCCTCGACGTCGACGCCCTCAAGATCGTGTCCGAGGGCGTGAACCGGGTCGCCGCCTCCGGCGAGGTGGGCACCCTGCTCATCACGCACTACACGCGCATCCTGCGCTACATCAAGCCCGACTTCGTCCACGTGTTCGTCGACGGCCGCATCGTCGCCGAGGGCGGCCCGGAGCTGGCCGACGAGCTCGAGGCCAACGGCTACGACGTGTACGTGAAGGCGGCGGCGACGGCATGACCGCGGTGCACGCCCCGGTGAGCGGGCTCCTCGACGTCGAGCGGGTCGCGGCCGACTTCCCCATCCTGTCGCGCACCGTGCGCGGCGGGAACCGGCTGGTGTACCTGGACTCCGGCGCCACCTCGCAGAAGCCGGTCAGCGTCCTGGACGCCGAGCGCGACTTCTACACGCGGCACAACGCCGCGGTGCACCGCGGCGCGCACCTGCTCGCGGAGGAGGCCACCGACGCCTACGAGGCCGCCCGCGCGACCATCGCCGCGCTCATCGGCGCCGAGACCCGCGAGCTCGTGTTCACGAAGAACGCCACCGAGGCGCTCAACCTCGTGTCCTACGCGTTCAGCAACGCCACGGCGAAGGCCCAGCACGGCCGCCCGCTCCCGTCCGGCGCCGAGCGCTTCGTGCTCCGTCCCGGGGACGAGATCGTGGTCACCGAGATGGAGCACCACGCGAACCTCGTGCCGTGGCAGGAGGTCTGCGACAAGACCGGCGCCGTCCTGCGCTGGATCGGGATCGACGACCAGGGCCGGCTGGACCTCGACCACCCCGAGCACGGCCTGCACGCCGTCCTGGGGGAGCGGACCCGCGTCGTCGCGCTCGCGCACCAGAGCAACGTCCTCGGCACCGTCACGCCGGTCCGGGTGGTGGCCGACGCCGCGCACGCGGTCGGCGCGCTCGTCGTCGTCGACGCCTGCCAGTCCGTGCCGCACATGCCGATCGACGTCGCCGACCTCGGTGCCGACTACATCGCGTTCAGCGGACACAAGATGCTCGGCCCGTCGGGCATCGGCGTCCTGTGGGGCCGCTACGACCTGCTCGAGGCGATGCCGCCGTTCCTCACCGGCGGCTCGATGATCGAGGTCGTGCGGATGGAGGGCTCGACGTTCGCGCCGCCGCCGCAGCGGTTCGAGGCCGGCGTGCCCATGGCCGCCCAGGCCGTCGGGCTCGGTGCGGCGGTCGACTACCTCCAGGCGCTCACCTCGGCCGACGGCTCGCTGTCCGGCCTGGCCGCGGTCGCCGCGCACGAGCACGCTCTGACGGCGTACGCCCTCGGGTCGCTGGCCGAGATGCCCGGCGTACGCCTCATCGGGCCGGCCGACACGACGTCACGCGGCGCGGCGGTGTCGTTCGTCGTCGAGGGCATCCACGCGCACGACGTCGGCCAGGTGCTCGACGACCGTGGCGTGGAGGTGCGCGTGGGGCACCACTGCGCCTGGCCGCTGCACCGGCGCCTCGGCGTCGCGGCCTCGACCCGGGCGACCTTCTACGTCTACAACGGCCTGCGCGACGTCGACGACCTCGTGGCCGGAGTGCGGCACGCGCAGAGCTTCTTCGGGGTGGCGTGATGGATCTCGAGTCGCTCTACCAGGAGATCATCCTGGACCACTACAAGCGCCCGCGCGGGCGCGGCCTGCGCGAGCCGTTCGACGCCGAGGTGCACCACGTCAACCCGACCTGCGGCGACGAGCTCACCCTCCGTGTGACGCTCGACGGCGACGTCATCACCGACATCTCCTACGACGGCCAGGGCTGCTCGATCTCCCAGGCCTCGGCGAGCGTGCTCCACGAGCAGCTCGTCGGCGAGACGGTCGCGACCGGCCTCGCCACGACGGACGCGTTCGTGACCCTCATGCAGGGGCGCGGCCGCGTCGAGCCCGACGAGGACGTCCTCGGCGACGCGGTGGCGTTCGCCGGCGTGGCGAAGTACCCGGCGCGCGTGAAGTGCGCGCTGCTGGGCTGGATGGCGTGGAAGGACGCGGTCTCGCAGGCCGTGGCGAGCGAGACACCGGAGGTAGCACCGTGACCGAGACCACCGCACCCATCGCCGGGGGGAGCGACATCACTCCCGACGAGGACGTCCTCGAGGCGCTCAAGGACGTCGTCGACCCCGAGCTCGGGATCAACGTCGTCGACCTGGGTCTCGTCTACGGCGTCGACGTCGACGACTCCAACATCGCGACGATCGACCTCACGCTGACCTCGGCGGCCTGCCCCCTCACCGACGTGATCGAGGACCAGACCCGGGCCGCGCTCGACGGCGTCGTCGCGGACTACCGGATCAACTGGGTCTGGATGCCGCCGTGGGGCCCGGACAAGATCACCGACGACGGCCGCGAGATGCTGCGGGCGCTGGGCTTCAACCTCTAGCGATCCACGCGGCCGGCGCCCGCTCGCGTGGTCCGGCGGCCTCCGCCGGTCGCCTAGACTCTGTGTCTCGTGACCATCTCCGCCCAGGGCATCGAGCTGCGTGCCGGTGCCCGCCTGCTGCTGGAGGGCGCGACCTTCCGCATCGGGGCGGGCGACAAGGTCGGGCTCGTCGGCCGCAACGGCGCCGGGAAGACGACCCTGACCCGCGTCCTCGCCGGCGAGGGCGAGCCGGCCGCCGGCACGGTCGCCCGCGGCGGAGAGATCGGCTACCTGCCGCAGGACCCGCGCGACGTCGACCTCGAGGAGCTGGCGCGCGACCGGATCCTGTCCGCCCGCGGCCTGGACGAGGCCGTTCGCCGGATGCGCGCCGCCGAGCAGCGGATGGCCGCGGCCGACGACGCGACCCGCGACAGGGCCATGCGCCGCTACAGCAACGCCGAGGCGGACTTCCTCTCCCAGGGCGGGTACGCCGCCGAGTCCGAGGCCGCCTCGATCGCGTCGAGCCTCGGGCTCCCGGACCGCGTTCTCGAGCAGCCGCTCGGCACGCTGTCCGGCGGTCAGCGCCGCCGGGTCGAGCTCGCCCGGATCCTGTTCTCCGGCGCCGAGACGCTGCTGCTCGACGAGCCCACCAACCACCTCGACGCCGACTCCATCGTGTGGCTGCGCGACTTCCTCAAGCAGCACCGCGGCGGACTGATCGTCATCAGCCACGACGTCGGCCTGCTCGAGGCGACCGTCAACCGGGTCTTCCACCTCGACGCGAACCGGTGCGTCATCGACGTCTACAACGTCGGGTGGAAGGCCTACCTCACGCAGCGCGAGACCGACGAGCGGCGCCGTAAGCGCGAGCGGCACAACGTCGAGAAGCAGGCGCAGCAGCTGCAGTCGCAGGCGGATCGCATGCGCGCCACCGCGACCAAGGCCAAGGCCGCGCAGAACATGGCCCGCCGGGCCGAGCGCCTGCTCGGCGGCCTCGAGGAGACCCGTCGCTCGGACAAGGTCGCGAAGCTGCGCTTCCCCACTCCGGCCCCGTGCGGCAAGACGCCGCTGCGCGCGCAGGAGCTGTCGAAGTCGTACGGCTCCCTGGAGATCTTCACCGACGTCGACCTCGCGATCGACAAGGGCAGCCGTGTCGTCGTCCTCGGCCTCAACGGCGCCGGCAAGACCACGCTGCTCCGGATCCTCGCCGGCGTCGACACGCCGGACACCGGCGAGGTGCTGCCGGGCCACGGTCTGCGGCTCGGCTACTACGCGCAGGAGCACGACACCCTCGACCCCGGGCGCACGGTCCTGGAGAACATGCGCTCGGCAGCACCCGGCCTCCTCGAGCCGGAGATGCGCAAGGTCCTCGGCTCGTTCCTGTTCTCCGGCGACACCGTGAACCAGCCGGCGGGCACGCTCTCCGGCGGGGAGAAGACGCGGCTGGCCCTCGCCACGCTCGTCGTGTCGGCCGCCAACGTGCTGCTGCTCGACGAGCCCACGAACAACCTCGACCCGGCCAGCCGCGAGGAGGTCCTCGGCGCGCTGCGCTCCTACGAGGGCGCCATCGTGCTCGTGACGCACGACGAGGGCGCGGTGGACGCCCTCGACCCCGAGCGCATCCTGCTGCTGCCCGACGGCGTCGAGGACCTCTGGAACCCCGACTACGCCGACCTCGTGTCGCTGGCCTGACCGCCGGCCGGCACCGCCGGAATTCCCGGAGTCGGTTGCGTCGCCTGGCCTGGTCGGTACCGTGATCAGCACGGCGCGGGGGTCGTCAGGACTCGGGGACCACGGGAGGCTGTTGTGGCGGAGCTCGGCAAGGGTCGTCGGGTGTCGGGTGGCGAGCGGGACACGCTGGCGACCGACCTGAAGAAGAGGTACGCCGCCGGCGCCAGCATCCGCGAGCTCGCCGCGTCGACCGGGCGCTCCTACGGCTTCGTGCACCGCATCCTCAGCGAGTCGGGCGCGAGCCTGCGCGGCCGGGGCGGCGCCACGCGCGGCAAGTCCAAGAAGGCGTCCTGACCTCCACGGGGTCGCCCGTCGACGTCGCGCAGCTCGACGCCGGGGGAGTGCGCGTCCGGTGGGCCGGGCCAGCCGGTGAGCCCGTCGTGACGGTCACCCTCGACCGACCCGAGGTGCGCAACGCCCAGACCCCGGCCACGTGGCGGGCCCTCACCGCCGTCGGTGCCGCGATCCCGACGTCGACCCGCGTCGTCGTCCTGCGCGCCACGGGCACGGTCTTCTCGGCCGGGATCGACCTGCGCGCCTTCACCCCCGAGGGCGTCGACGGCGAGCGCATCCTCGCCGACATGGCCGCGGTCGACGACGCCGCTGCCGCCGAGCTCATCGCCGGGTACCAGAGCGCGCTGGCCTGGTGGCACGACCGCGACGAGGTCGTCACGGTAGCGGCCGTCCAGGGGGCTGCGGTGGGCGCGGGGTTCCAGCTCGCCCTGGCGTGCGACCTCCGCGTCTGCACGACCGCCGCCAGGTTCGCCATGCGCGAGACCTCCCTGGGCCTGGTGCCCGACCTGACCGGAACTCACCCCCTCGTCGGGACGGTGGGCTACTCCCGGGCGCTGGAGATCTGCGCCACCGGCCGCTGGGTCGCCGCTGCGGAGGCCCTGCACCTCGGCCTGGCAACCTCCGTGGTGGAGCCCGAGCAGCTCGACGGAGCCGTCGCAGACCTCGTGGCCGCCCTCCTCGCGGCCCCCGCGGACGCCGTACGGGCGACGAAGGGGCTGCTCCGGGGAGCCCTGGTCAACGACGTGCCCGGCCAGCGCCGTCTCGAGCGCGAGACGCAGGTTCCGCTGATCCGGGGCATGCTGGGCCCGAGGTAGTCGGGCCCGTGTCGGACGGTCCGGGAACAATGGCCACGCCGACGGACTTGTACCTTCGCTGTCGGCAGAGAGGTCCACCCGCGTGTCCATGGGAAATCCGCACGCCGTGCTGCGGTCCTACCGCACGGACGGCCGGGTCACGGAGACGAAGCTCGCCGAGGGCACGCTCCGCCGGATCCTGGACTACGCCTCGCCGTACCGGCTGCTGGTCTTCGGGTTCCTCGTCACGCTCGTGCTCGACGCGCTGCTCGTGGTGGCCCAGCCGCTGCTGTTCCGCCGGATCATCGACCAGGGGGTGACCCCGGGCAACAGCCAGGTCGTCACCAGCACGGCGCTGCTCATCGCGGCGCTCGCGATCGTCGACAGCCTGCTCACCCTGCTCGGCCGCTGGTACTCCTCCCGCATCGGGGAGGGCCTGATCTACGACCTGCGCACGCAGGTCTACGACCACGTGCAGCGGATGCCCGTGGCGTTCTTCACCCGCGCCCAGACCGGCGCCCTCGTGTCGCGCCTCAACAGCGACGTCATCGGCGCCCAGCAGGCGTTCACGAGCACGCTCTCCGGCGTCGTGGGCAACGCGATCAGCCTCGTCGCCGTCGTCGTCGCGATGATGCTGCTGTCCTGGCAGATCACCCTCGCGTCGCTCGTGCTCCTGCCGGTCTTCCTGATCCCGGCCCGCTACTTCGGCCGCACGCTCCAGTCGATCACCCGCGAGCAGATGCAGCTCAACGCCGAGATGTCGACGCAGATGACCGAGCGGTTCAACGTCGCGGGCGCCCTGCTCGTGAAGCTGTTCGGCCGCCCGGCGGAGGAGGCCACGGACTTCTCCGGCCGCGCCGGTCGGGTCCGCAACATCGGCATCCGCATCGCGATGATGAACCGCATCTTCTTCACCGCGCTCACGTTGGTGGCGGCCCTCGCGACCGCGCTCGTCTACGGCGTGGGCGGCAACCTCGCCATCGCCGGCACGATCACGATCGGGACCCTGCTCGCGCTCGCCTCGCTGCTCGGTCGGCTCTACGGCCCGCTGACGGCCCTCGCGAACGTGCGGGTCGACGTCATGACCGCGCTCGTCAGCTTCGAGCGCGTCTTCGAGGTCCTCGACCTCGAGCCGATGGTGCGCGACCGCGACGACGCGGTCGTGATCCCGCACGGCCCCAGCACGATCGAGTTCGACCACGTCCGGTTCCGCTACCCGTCGGCCGAGGAGGTCTCGCTCGCGTCGCTGGAGTCGGTGGCCCGGCCCGACGCCGCACCGGTCCGCGACGACGTCCTGCGCGACATCACGTTCACCGCGCGCCCCGGCGAGATGGTCGCGCTCGTCGGGCCGTCCGGCGCCGGCAAGACCACGATCACGGCGCTCGTCTCCCGCCTCTACGACGTCAGCGCCGGCGCCGTGCGCATCAACGGCGTGGACGTGCGGGCGGCGACCCAGGAGTCGCTGCACTCGCTCGTCGGCGTCGTGACGCAGGACGCCCACATGTTCCACGACACGATCCGCGCCAACCTGCTCTACGCCCGCCCGGAGGCCACCGAGGAGGAGCTCTACACCGCGCTGCGCGACGCGCAGGTGCTCCCGCTCGTGCAGGACCTGCCGGAGGGCCTCGACACGGTCGTGGGCGACCGCGGCTACCGCCTGTCCGGCGGCGAGAAGCAGCGGATGGCCATCGCGCGGCTGCTGCTCAAGGCGCCCGATGTCGTCGTCCTCGACGAGGCCACCGCGCACCTCGACAGCGAGTCCGAGGTCGCCGTCCAGCAGGCGCTGGCCACGGCGCTCGAGGGCCGGACGTCGCTGGTGATCGCGCACCGGCTCTCCACGATCCGGGAGGCCGACACCATCCTGGTCGTCGACGGGGGCCGGGTGACCCAGCAGGGACGCCACGAGGACCTGCTCGCCCAGGGCGGAACCTACGCCGACCTCTACCGCACCCAGTTCGCGCAGCAGGAGACCCCCGCGCTCTGACCCGGGCCGGCGCTCAGATCGAGCGGGAGGCCCCGCCGTCGACGGGCAGCAGGGCACCGCTCAGGTAGGACGCCGCGGGGGAGAGCAGGAACGCCGCGACGCGGCCGAACTCCTCGGGCTCGCCGTAGCGGCCGAGCGGGATCGCTGCCTCGTTGCGCCGGCGCACCATGTCGGGCGCGCCGTAGCGCGCGTCGAGGGCGAAGATCCGGTCGGTCGCGACGCGCCCCGGCAGCAGCCCGTTCACGCGGATCCCGCGGGCGCCGAGCTCGTCGGCGAAGTCCTTGACCATCATGGCGAGACCGGGCCGCAGGCCGTTGCTCGTCGAGAGGCCGGGGAACACCTCGCGCGCGCTGCTCGACAGCACGAACACGAGGGACCCGCCGACGCCGGCCCTCCCGCCCGGGTCCGCGCTCATCGCGTTGGCCGCGGCGCGCGCGACCCGCAGCGCCCCGAGGAACACCGTCTCGAACGCCGTGCGCCAGGTGTCGTCGTCGGTCGTCATCGCCGTGCCGGGGGCCGGACCGCCCACGCTGATCAGGGCACCGTCGAGCCGGCCGTAGCGGGCCACCGCGGCGGCGACGACGCGCTCGGCGGTCGCCGGGTCGGCGAGGTCGGCGGGGAGCCCGACCGCGTGGTCCCCACCGCCGAGGCGCTCGACCGCCTCGTCGAGAGCCTTCTGGTCGCGGGCGACGACGACGACGCGGGCGCCCTCGGCGACGAGCGACTCCGCGCACGCGAGGCCGAGGCCGCGCGAGCCACCGGTGACGACGAAGACACGATCCGACAGACCCAGGTCCATGCGCCGATTGTGCCCGTCGAGGGAGCCGCCGGACAGTTACGCCACGTCCGTACGGGTGGCCGGCTCACTCTCCGTGGTCACGTCGCCGACGGCGTACTCCCGCTCGCGACGGATCAGCAGCAGGAAGCCCGCGACGGCCACGACCGCGAAGAAGACCCATTGCACGGCGTAGGACAGGTGCGGGCCCTCGGAGAGGTCCGGCAGCGGCAGGGCGGTGAGCCCCGCGGCCTGCGCGGGGTCGGAGGAGAGCAGGTCGACGTAGCCGGGGTAGACGTCCGTGCCGCCGCCGACGAGCGCGACATCGAGGTCGGTGACCTGACCCGCCGGGAGGTCCGTCGGCTGGGACGGCGGAGCCTGCTCCGAGGGCCGGACCCGGCCGACCACGGTCACGGTGCCCGACGGGGGCGGCGGAACGTCCTGGACGGCCCCGGCACCGCCGGACGCGGCGATCCAGCCCCGGTTGACGACGAGCACCGAGCCCGACGACGTGACGAGCGGGGTCGCCACCCAGAACCCGTTGGCGCCCTCGAACGGCCGCTTGCGGACGAGCACCTGGCGCGCGGCGTCGTAGTGACCGGTGGCGGTGACCGGCCGCCAGGTCTGCGCGTCGCCGATCGACGACGTGGGGGCGCCGGGCGTCATCACCGAGTCGACCACGACAGGTGCCCGCTGCGCGTTCGACTCGACGACGGCGTTGGCGTGCCGGCGCTCGTCGAGTCGGGACAGCTGCCAGCGGGACAGCAGGACGAACGAGGGGACGACGAGCAGGACGAGGAAGCCCAGCGCCAGCCAGCGCGGCTGGCGGAGGAACCCGTACCCGCTCATGGTGCGAGGGTAGGCGGCGTACGGCACCGCTCCGACCAGGGGTCGCGGCCGGGGCGGCGCGGAGCACCACGCCCGCGCCGGAGCACCGGCGGCCTCAGTGGCCGCGGCCGAGCGCCCGGCGGTTCGGCCGCAGGATCAGCCGCACGCCCTCGTCGTCGCTGCGCTCGCGACCGGCGTTGGCCATGACGACCGCGATGTAGGGCAGGCCCACCGCGCCGACGGCGAGCACCCACCGCCACGGCGACGGCGCGAGCACGGCACCGAGCACGCAGACGGTGCGGATGCCCATGGCCCACAGGTAGCGTCGGGTCCGGCCGGCCTGCTCGGCCGAGAGCGCCACGCCCGCATCGGTGATGCGGTGGATCTCGGGCTCGGGCCGGTTCTCGGTCACCGGATCACCGTACGACCCCCCAGCGGCAGGGGCATCCGCGGGTGGGGGCGGAGGCGGCCCGGACCATGCGCCAGGATGGACCCATGAGCAACCGCACCTACCGCGTCACCGAGATCGTCGGGACGTCGGACGAGAGCGTCGACCAGGCCATCCGCAACGGCATCGCGCGCGCCAACCAGAGCCTGCGCCACCTCGACTGGTTCGAGGTGACCGAGATCCGCGGCCACATCCGCGACGGCGAGGTCGACCACCTGCAGGTCGGGATGAAGGTCGGCTTCCGCCTCGAGGACTCGTGACCCTGGTCGCCGGACCCGGGCCCGGTGTCCGCGAGGTCGTGGTCACCGAGCTGGAGATGACCGCTCCCGGCCTGCTGCGACCGGGTCGGGCACCGGCGGTCGAGGCGACCCTCGTGCGGGCCGGGCGCCCGGCACCGGAGCTGTCGCGGTTCTTCTACCGCGCGGTCGGCGGCGACTGGTACTGGCTCGACCGGCTGGACTGGACCTACGACCAGTGGCGCGCCTGGGTGGGGTCGCCCGGCCACGAGCTGTGGTCCTGCTGGGTCGACGGCGTGCCGGCCGGCTACGCGGAGCTCGACCGGCAGCCCGGCGGCGACGTCGAGCTGGCCTACTTCGGGCTGCTGCCCGGCTTCGCCGGCCTCGGGCTCGGGGGCTGGCTGCTCACCCGTGCCGTCGAGCGCGCCTGGCAGGTCGAGGGCACCCGCCGGGTCTGGGTGCACACGTGCGACCTGGATTCGCCGACCGCCCTGGCCAACTACCGCGCCCGCGGGTTCGTGCCGTGCGGTACGACGGTCGAGCACCGGGACGTCTCCGCACCGTCCCCCGGCCCCTGGCGGGGCAGCCGCTGACGCGGCACCTCAGCTGGCGAGCGACACGGTCGAGAAGTTGAAGTCCCGCACGACCAGCGGCGGCATCGACGCGCGGTTGAAGTAGTCGCCCATCTCCCTGGCGAGGGTGGTGACGGCGGACCCGGCGTCGTCGATGCGCGAGAGCACGCCGACGGGGGAGTCGTTGAACCGGAAGTTCGTGACCGCGCCGACCACCTCGCCACCGCGCACCGCGTAGACGCCGTCACGGGTGAGGCCGGTGAGCAGCAGCGTCTGCGGGTCCACGACGCGGTTGTACCAGAGGCACGTGACGAGCAGACCGTCCTCGGTGCGCGCCACGACGTCCGCGAGGCCGCCGGTGGCGCCGGCCACCTCGAGCCGCAGGTTGTCCACGCCGGGCCGGAACGGCAGTCCGGTCTCGGCTGCGGTGTGCCGCGTCGAGATCAGGTTCTCCAGCACGCCGGAGCGGATCCAGCTCACGGCGTCCACGGGGAGGCCGTTGTCGAACACGCTCGACGCGGCGGACGACCCGGTGGCCACCACGAACGGGAGCGCCTCGAGCCCCGGCAGCGCCGGGTCGCTGTGCAGCGTCACCCGCGGGTCCGCGACCAGCTCGCCGGCCCGCGTGCCGCCGCCGGCGTGGCTCCACACGCTCTGCCCGTCGGCGGCGTCGCGGGCCACCGACGACCAGTAGAGCTCGATCATGAGGTCGGCGACGGCGCTCGGGGTGAGCACGGCCGTGTGCCGCCCGGGCGCGACGTCGATCCGGCGGGCCTGCCAGGCCAGGCCCTGGCGCAGCTCGCGGTCGACGGCGTCGAGGTCCATGCCGGTGAGGGTCCGCCCGGAGCGTCCGGCCCAGGTGGAACGGCTGCGCGCGTGGCTCTTGGCGGTGAGCTCCAGCCGGCCCTCGGGGTCGGCGAAGCGCAGGCGCAGGCCGGTGCTGGTGCCGAGGTAGTACGTCGTCACCGCCTGCTCGGCGTAGCCGAAGTGCTCGATCCCGTCCGCGCGGCCGGCCGCGAACAGCTCGCCGATCCCGGGGGCGAGCCCGGCCAGGTCGGCGCTCGTCGCGGCTGCGGGCGGGTCGGCCCAGTCCGCCGACGCCGCGATCCCCGCGGCCAGCTCGGCGGCGTCGTCGGCCGGGCCCTCCTCCACGGCCACGGCCTCGGCCCGGCCGACGAGGTCGGCCAGGGCGTCCGGCGACGGGTGGTCGGTCGTGACCGACCCGGCGGCCACGCCGCCCGGCACGTCGACGACCGCGACCACCGACACCGCCGTGCTCACGGTCTCGCCGTTCGTGGTCAGCGTGGTGCGCGCCCAGCGCAGGTTCGCGACGCTCTGGCTGCGCACGAGCACGATGCAGGCCCGCGACGTCGACGCGGCAAGCGCCCGCTCGACCATCTCCTGGGGGGTGCTCACCGGCCGGCCTCCTGGGCGCTGTTGAGGACGTTGACCGACTCGAACACGGCGGCCGGGCAGCCGTGCGACACGGCGGCCACCTGCCCCGGCTGCCCCTTGCCGCAGTTGAACGCGCCGCCCAGCAGGTACGTCGACTCGCCCCCGACCGCCCGCATGGAGCCCCAGAAGTCCGTCGTCGTCGCCTGGTAGGCGACGTCCTTGAGCTGGCCGGCGAGGCGGCCCCCGCGGATGCGGTGGAAGCGCTGGCCGGTGAACTGGAAGTTGAACCGCTGCATGTCGATCGACCAGGACTTGTCGCCGACGACGTAGATGCCGTCCTCGACGCCGCCGATCAGCGACTCGAGGTCGGGGCCGTCCGGCGCGGGTCGCAGCGACACGTTCGGCATGCGCTGGATCGCGGTGTGCCCCGCGCTGTCGGCGTAGGCGCAGCCGTTGGAGCGGGGCAGGCCGAACTCGGCGGCCATGCTCCGGTCGAGCTGGTAGCCGACCAGAACTCCGTCCCGCACGATGTCCCAGCTCTGCGCCGCGACCCCCTCGTCGTCCCAGCCGACGGTCGACAGCCCGTGCTGGACGACCCGGTCCCCGACGATGTTCATGAGCGGCGAGCCGTACTGCAGGGAGCCGAGGCGGTCGGGTGTGGCGAACGATGTGCCGGCGTAGTTCGCCTCGTAGCCCAGCGCCCGGTCGAGCTCGGTCGCGTGACCGATCGACTCGTGGATCGTGAGCCAGAGGTTGGTCGGGTGGATGACGAGGTCGTACCGACCCGGCTCGACCGAGGGGGCGAGCGTCTTCTCGCGCAGGTTCTCCGGCAGCGCCGCGAGCTCCTCCGCCCAGTCCCAGGCGCGGGCGCCGCCCACCGTGGCGGCGTCCCCGGTGACGTACTCCCAGCCCCGCCCGGCCGGCGGCGCGGTCGTGGCCATCGTCTCGAACGAGCCCGTCGTGGGGTCGACCGCGATGGCCGTGATGTCGCACTCGACGCGGACCCGCTGCTGGGTCGTGCGCGTGCCGCCGAGGTCGGCGTAGTGCACGCGCTCCTTCACCGAGCGGAGCGTGGCCGTCGAGTGCGACACGGCCGCGTGCGCGTTGAGCGCCGCGCTCCGGGCGGCCAGCAGCTCGAGCCGTTCCGCCTCGTGCACCGCGAACGGGTCGACGGCGTACGCCGACACCCACGTGCCCACGTGCACCGGCTCGGGTGCCAGCTCGACGCGCGCGGTGCCGAGCGGCGCGCTGATCCGCGCGAGCTCGACGGCGCGGTCGGCGAGCGACCGGGCGGTGTCCGCGTCGATGCGGTCCGACGCGGCGAAGCCCCAGCAGCCGTCGACGACGACACGGACCGCGAGCCCACGGTCCTCGTCGAGCAGCGCGCCCTCGAGCCGCGCGTCGCGCACCCGCGTGTACGACGTCAGGATCGAGACGACGCGCACGTCGGCGTGGCTCGCCCCCAGCTCGCGTGCCCGCGAGAGAGCGGCGTCGGAGCAGGCGTCGAGCGGCAGGGCCAGGAACTCCGGGTCGACGGATCTGCTCACGCGTGCTCCCCGTCGAGACGCGGGGCGAGCACGACCTTGCCGGTGGTACGCCGCGCCCGCATGTCCTCGTGGGCCTGACGGGCCTGCGAGAGCGGGTAGGTGTGTCCGGCGAGCGGCCGGAGGCGACCCTCGGCCACCGCCTCGACCAGCTCGCGCAGCGGCGCGCCGACCATCGAGGGGATCCGGTCGGGCCGCATGCAGTCCACGAGCCAGAACCCGACGATCGAGTGGGAGCCGACCAGCAGCGAGCCGGGCGCCACCGCGGACGGCGGCGTGCGGGAGGCCATGCCGAACGTGGCGAGGCGCCCGAACGGCGCGAGCGCTGCCAGGCTGCCGTCGAAGATCGGCCCGCCGACCATCTCGAACACGACGTCGACCCCGTCCCCGCCGTTGGCCTCGCGCAGCAGGTGGGCCACCTCGTGCGTGCCGACGCCCGGCTCGAGCAGCACGCCGACATCGGCACCGAGTCCGGTCGCGAGGTCGAGCTTGTCCTGCGTCGATGCCGTGGCGATGACCCTGCCGGCACCCGCCTGCTTCGCCAGCTGCACGGCGAGGTTGCCGACGCCGCCGGCGGCCGCGTGCACGACCACGCTGTCCCCGGGAGCCACGCGCCCGCAGGTGTGGACCAGGTGCCAGGCGGTGAGTCCCTGCACGAGCAGCGACAGCGCTGCCGCGTCCGTCACGCCGTGCGGCACCTCGAAGGACAGCGCCTCGCGCACGACCGCCAGCTCGGCGTAGCCGCCGCCCCGGCTCACGAAGCCGCACACCCGGCGCTGGCGCTCGCCCGGGGCCAGGACGTAGCCGACGACCTCGGACCCCGGGACGAACGGCAGGTCGCTGCCGGAGAGGTAGGTGTTCTCCACCTGGTGGGTGTCGGCGTAGTTCACGCCCGCACCGGTCACCTCCAGGAGGAGCTCGTCGTGCGTCGGGACCGGGTCGACGAGGACAACGGGCTCGAGGACCTCCGGGCCCCCGAATTCGCGCACCTGGATGGCTCTCATGGGACGACCCTAGACCGCGGCGGTGCGGCGCGTGGTTCGGCTGTACCGGCCGGTAACGGATAGCGTCACGGGGCGCGCCGTGACGGTGGAGCGCGCCGTGAACGACAGGAGGTAGGCGTTGAGCCGCGTGGTTCTGGTGACCGGGGGCAACCGCGGGATCGGGCTGGCCATCGCCCAGGCGTTCGTGGCCGCGGGCGACCGCGTCGCGATCACGTCCCGGTCGGGGGGGATGCCCGACGAGCTCGCCGGGTCCGACGTCCTGGTGGTGACCGCCGACGTCACCGACACGGCGAGCGTGGACGCCGCGTTCGACCGCATCGAGGCCGAGCTGGGCCCGGTCGAGGTCGTGGTGGCCAACGCCGGCATCACCCGCGACGGGCTCATCCTGCGCATGTCCGACGACGACATCGCCGCCGTCCTGGACACCAACCTGGTGGGCGCGCTGCGCGTCGCCCGGCGCGCGGCCAAGGGCATGGTCCGCCTGCGCCGCGGGCGCCTCGTGTTCGTCTCGAGCGTGGTCGGCCTCCTCGGCTCGGCCGGGCAGGCCAACTACGCCGCCTCCAAGGCCGGGCTCGTCGGCGTCGCCCGCTCCTTGGCCCGCGAGCTCGGCAGCCGCGGGATCACCGCCAACGTCGTCACCCCCGGGTTCGTCGACACCGACATGACGGCCGTGCTCAGCGACGAGCGCCGTGCCGAGATCACCGGCGCCGTTCCCCTCGGGCGCTACGCCTCGCCCGCGGAGGTCGCCGGCACGGTCGTCTTCCTGGCGAGCGACGCCGCCGCCTACATCACCGGAGCCGTCATCCCCGTCGACGGCGGCCTCGGCATGGGTCACTGACCGCCGGTCTTCTCGGAAGGGCTGACATGGGAATCCTCGAAGGCAAGAGCCTGCTCGTCACGGGCGTCCTCACCGACCAGTCGATCGCGTTCCACGTCGCGCGGCTGGCGCAGGAGGAGGGCGCGACCGTGGTGCTCTCCTCCTTCGG
>JAJXTD010000248.1 GCA_021784035.1 Actinomycetes bacterium
ACGTCTCATGGAGGTCCTCCTCGACGGTGCGCCGACGCCCGGGGCCGCGGTCGCGGGGGCACGCCGGCACTGGACTCTGCATAACCCGGCGACGGCCGCCGTGGCAGGGACTTGACGAAGTTCAGAGTCGGCAGGCGGCGCCGGACAGCGCCACCCGGGGCCATCCGTCAGAGCCAGTCCTTGCGCTTGAACGCGACGTACAGGCCGCCCGAGACCGTGACGATCAGCACCACCGAGGCGATGAGGCCGCTCGTGTCGGCGAAGCCGGGGTACGGCAGGTTCTGGCCGTACCAGCCGGTGATCGCCGTCGGCACGGCGATGATCGCGGCCCAGCTGGTGACCTTCTTGGTGATGACGTTGAGACGGTTCCCCTGCAGCGTCAGGTTCGTCTCCAGGATCGTCGTGACCAGGTCGCGCAGCGACTCCGTCCACTCGGTGGCGCGCAGCACGTGGTCGTACACGTCCTGGTAGTACGGCGCCATCTCGTCGCCCACGATCTGGAGGTCCCGGCGCATGAGGGTGTTCACGACCTCGCGCATCGGGAGGACGACGCGGCGCAGGGTCACCAGGCTCTTGCGCAGGGCGAAGCTGTGCCGCTGCAGCTCCTGCGTGCCGACACGCTCGTCGAAGAGCTGGTCCTCGAGCGCCTCGATCTCCTCGTCGAGGTCCTGCACCGTCGCGAAGTGCCCGTCGACGACGTGGTCGATGAGGGCGTAGAGCAGGAACCCGACGCCGAACCGGGCCAGGTCCGGTGACTCGTCCCACCTCGTGACGACCGCGTCCATGTCGAACGCCGCGTCCTTGCGGACGGTCACCAGCGCCGAGCGGGTGATGAACGCGGAGAGCTCGCTCTGCCGCAGTCGGCCGGCGTCGTCCAGCGCCACGGCGTACATGTTGAGGAACTCGTGCGTGCTGTAGCGGTCGAGCTTCGGCCGCTGCCGGGTGCCGACCGCGTCGGCCACGGCGAGGTGGTGCAGCCCGAGCTCGTGGGTGACGACCGCGAGGTCGTCGATGCCGGGTGCGAACAGGTCCACCCAGACGACGGCGCCCGGCGTCGCGAGGTGCTCGGAGATGTCGTCGACGGGGAAGTCCTCCTGTACCAGGACACCGTCCTGGTACAGGCGGGTCCGCGCCACGGCACCCGGGCCCGTGGGGGACGGCTCCGGTGCGTCGGCGTCGGGGCTGGGGTCGGGGTCCACACGCGCCACGATGCCACAGGGGCGCGCTGCGGCCCGGGAGCGCGTGGCCGTGCCGCGACCCGACCCTCAGCCGACGACGGCCGTCGTCTCCCGGGCGATCACGAGCTCCTCGTCGGTCGGGACGACGAGGACGGTCGTGGATCCCGCGGCACTGATCCGACCGGACGTGGCCGCTCCGTGCGCCGCGTTCGCCACGGCATCCTCGGCGACGCCCAGGACGGCGAGGTGCGCCATGATCCCGCTGCGCACCGACGTCGCGTGCTCGCCGATGCCGCCGGTGAGGACGACGGCGTCGACGCGGTCGAGCGCCGTCGCCATGGCGCACACCGCCTTCGCGGTGCGGTAGCAGAACACGTCGACGGCGAGGGCGGCGTCCGACGAGCCCGCGGCAGCGGCGTCGACGAGGGTGCGCATGTCGTTGCTCAGCCCGGAGAGACCGAGCAGGCCGCTGGAGTTCGTCAGCTCGGCGACCACACCGTCGAGGTCGAGCCCGAGGCGGCGTCCGACGTAGCCGAGGACACCGGCGTCGACGTCGCCGCTGCGCGTTCCCATCACGAGGCCCTCCAGCGGCGTCAGCCCCATCGTCGTGTCGACCGACTCCCCCGCGCGGACGGCGCACGCGCTGCAGCCGTTCCCGAGGTGCACGCTGACGAGGTGCAACTGCTCGAGCGGACGGCCGAGCATCATCGCCGCCCGCGACGTGACGTAGCGGTGGCTGATGCCGTGGAAGCCGTAGCGGCGTACGCCGTGCTCTGCGAACCACGCCTGCGGAACCGCGTAGTGGTAGGCATGCGGCGGCAGCGTGCGGTGGAACGCCGTGTCGAAGACCGCCACGTTCGGGACCCCCGGGAGGGCCGCGCGCGCGGCGATCATCCCGGCGACGTTGCCCGGGATGTGCAACGGCGCCAATGGTTCCACGTCGTGGAGACCGATCAGCACGTCGTCGTCGACGCGGACCGACCCGGTGAAGCGGCTGCCGCCGTGCACGACGCGGTGCCCGACGGCGGTGACCCACGCCCGCTCCTCGTCGGTCAGCGCGGCGACCATCGCCGCCACCACGCCGAGGTGCGTGACGTCTGCGGGTGCGTCGACGGCGATGTGTCCGCCGCCGCGACCCAGCCGGAGGACCACGTCGCCCGTACCGACGCGCTCGGCGAGACCCTCGACGGACCGGTCCCCGCTCACCGGGTCGACGAGCGCGAGCTTGACCGACGAGCTGCCGCAGTTGAGCGCCAGCACGCGGCCGTCGGACGCCACGGGCTCAGCCCTGGTCGGACCGCTGGGGCAGCGACCAGTCGCGGACCTCGGGCATGTCCTGCAAGTGCGCCACGACGTACGCCGCGTGCTCGGCCAGCTTCTCCTCGCACCACGCCTTGAGGTCGCTCGCACCGGGCGGCGTACGACGCGCGTTGTTGAGCGCGTCCATCACGAGGTGGTAGCGCGACACCTGGTTGCGCACGACCATGTCGAACGGGGTCGTGGTCGTGCCCTCCTCGATGAACCCGCGCACGCGGAACCGGTCAGCGTCCGGCCGTCCGTGGACGAGCTGGTGGACGGCGCCCGGATAGCCGTGGAACGCGAACACGACATCGACGTGGTCGGTGAACAGCTCCTTGAACAGCGTCTCGTCCATGCCGTGCGGGTGGTCCCGGCGCCGCATCAGGGCCATCAGGTCGACGACGTTGACCACCCGGGTGCGGAAGTGCGGGAGGCGCTCGCGAAGGATGTCGGCGGCGGCGACCGTCTCCATCGTGACCACGTCCCCCGCGCACGCCAGCACGATGTCGGGGTCGGCCGAGCCGTCGTCGGTGCCGGCCCAGGACCAGACGCCCGCGCCCCGCGCGCAGTGCTCGATCGCCTCGTCCATCGGCAGCCACTGCAGTTGTGGCTGCTTGTCGATCACCACGAGGTTCACGTAGCCACGCGAGCGCATGCAGTGGTCGGCCACGGACAGCAGTGTGTTGGCGTCCGGTGGCAGGTAGACGCGACCGATGTTGCCGCGCGTGGTGATGACGTTCTGGATCAGGCCGGGGCCCTGGTGGCTGAAGCCGTTGTGGTCGTTGCGCCACGCGGTGGAGGTCAGGAGGATGTTGAGGCTCGGCACCTTCGCGCGCCACGCGAGGTGCTCGGCCTCCTGCAGCCACTTGCTGTGCTGGATCGTCTGCGACGCGCTCACCATCGCGAAGGCCTCGTACGTCGCGAACCACCCGTGCCGGCCGGTCAGGGTGTAGCCCTCGAGCCACCC
>JAJXTD010000058.1 GCA_021784035.1 Actinomycetes bacterium
TTCGCGTCACCGTGCTCCATGATCCGGGCGAGGGTGACCCGGCTGAACGACGTGGGGCTCGGCTCGAGGGACATGCGCCGAGCGTAGCCACGGCCGGGCCGCGCGATGTCGCGCACGGCGTCGCGGTTCGTGCCCTTGAGCAACGCCTGGGCTGCGCAGGGGCGGGCGCACCAAGGGATGCTGCTCCTCAGCAGCAGGACGTTCCCCATGACCTCGACACGGACGGGCACCATCGCCGCTGCGTTGCTCCGCCGGCATGCAGAGGGAACGTGGCCAGCACCCGGTCTGTTCGAGTTCCTCACCTGACTCTCGACTGGCGTACGCCGGCCAGGTGTCGTCGGCCCGTGGAGGCCAGCGGATGCCACCAGCGTGTCCCACCTTGCCGCCGAACCCACGGCCCGCTGACCGCTCGCTCGTCGCGCCCGCGGCCGGGCCGACGTACCCTGCCCGCGTGGCCATCCTCATCGACGCGGCGCTCTGGTGGCACCGCGAGCGCTGGTGGGGCCACATGGTGAGCGACGAGTCCTACGCCGAGCTGCACGCGTTCGCCGAGCTCCTCGGCGTACCCCGCCGGGGGTTCGAGCGTGACCACTACGACATCCCCGAGCACCTCCACGAGGCCGCGCTCGAGGCGGGCGCGCTGCTGGTGTCGTCGAAGGAGCTCGTCACAAGGCTCACCGCCGCGGGTCTGCGCCGCCCCAAGGGTCGCCCCGCACCCGGAGAGGTGTGACCGGCCCCGGCATCCCCCGCGGTAGGACACACCTCTCGGGCAGCGGCCGGCGTCAGTCGGGACCCGCCCCACCCGGGCGCCTTCAGGACCGGTCGGGTGCGTCCGATGACACGGTATGGCCCGTCGTAGCCCCGGCTCCCCCGCCACGGACGCCGAGCGGCAGATCGCCGACCTGCTGCGCACGGCGAAGGAGTCGCTGCGGCTCAGCGTCGCGTTCCTGAGCCGGCTCGACGGGGAGGCCCAGCACCTCGAGGTGGTCGAGGCGTCCGGCCCGGCGTCGCTGTTCTTCCGCGCCGGCGTGACCCAGAAGCAGGAGACCACGTTCTGCCAGGCGATCCTCGACGGCCGCCTCCCGGCGGTCATCCCCGACGTCGCGCGGAACGCGGTCGCGCGGTCGCTGCCGTCGGCCCGCATCCCGCGCATCCGCAGCTACGTCTCGGTCCCGGTCCGGCTGTCCGACGGGACGCTGTACGGCACGTTCTGCGCCGCGGGTCTCACGAGCGACCAGGGCCTGACCGAGCGCGACCGGGCGCTCATGGAGGTGCTCGCGAAGGCGGCCGCCGTCGTGCTCGAGCCCGGGATCCGCGACCGGGAGCGGCGCGAGGTCATCGAGTCGCGGCTGCTCCCGCTCATGCGGGACCACCGCGGTCCGGTCGTCGTCTACCAGCCGATCGTCGAGCTCGCGACCGGCCGGCGGGTCGGCGCCGAGGCGCTGAGCCGGTTCCCCGCGGAGTGGGAGGTCCCGCCCGACGTCGCGTTCGCCGAGGCGCACAGCGTCGGGCTCGGGCCCGAGCTCGAGCTGCTCGCGCTGCGCCGCGCGGCCGAGGCCGTCGACGAGGTGACCGGCTACGTCGCGATGAACGTCTCCCCCGCGACCCTGGTGACCGCGGACTGCCTCGACCTCCTGGTCGGGCTGCCGCTCGACCGGGTGCTGCTCGAGCTGTCCGAGCACGACCCGGTCGAGGACTACCAGACCCTGCAGGCCGCGCTGGACCCGCTGCGGCGCGCCGGGATGCGGCTCGCGATC
Source organism: Actinomycetes bacterium (assembly GCA_021784035.1). Taxonomy (GTDB): domain Bacteria; phylum Actinomycetota; class Actinomycetes; order S36-B12; family CAIYMF01; genus Longivirga. Next base: position 1,758 of record JAJXTD010000058.1, read on the forward strand.
GACGACGTCGGCGCCGGCTTCTCGTCGCTGCGACACATCGTGCAGACGCACCCCGACGTCATCAAGCTCGACCGCACGATCGTCGACGGCGTGAGCGACGACGACGTCCTGACCACCCTGGTCCGGTCGCTGGTCGCGTTCGCGGCGGGCGCGGGAGCCCGCGTCGTCGCCGAGGGCGTCGAGACGGCCGCTGACGCCGGCTGGCTGCGCGAGCTCGGCGTCGACCACGGGCAGGGCTGGTACTTCGGCCGCCCCGGGCCCCTGGGTGACCTCGTCGGCGGGGCGGTGCTGCCGTCCGCGCCGTCGCCGGCGGTCAGCCGGTCGGGAGGGCGCTGAGCTCGGTGAGCGCGGCGAGCAGGGCGGCGACGTCGTCCTCGGTCGTGTAGCGCACGATGCCCGCGCGGACGACGCCGCCCGAGGCTCGCAGGCCGAGGGCGTCGACGAGCTCGGCGGCGTAGTTGTCGCCGTGCCAGACCGCGATCCGGCGGCTCGCGAGGAACCGGTCGACCTCCTGAGGGCTGCGTCCGGCCACGGTGAACACCACCGTCGGCGCGCGGTCGGGAGTCACGGACGGGCCGTGCACCGTGACGCCGGGGACCTCGTGCAGCCCCTCCTGGAGCAGCGCGAGCAGTCGGGTCTCCCGGGCCGCCTCCTCGGCGATCGACGTCGACGTCATGAACTCGGCGGCCGCGGTGATCCCGGCGAGGACCTCGATCTGCTGCGTCCCGGTCTCCCAGCGCAGCGGGCCGTCGTAGTCGGCGGGCCGCACGCGGTAGGGCTCGATCTCGCGGAGCAGGTTGTTGCGCACGGCGAGGGCGCCCGCGTGCGGGCCGTACCACTTGTACGGCGAGGTCGACAGGACGTCGACGCCGAGCTCGGCGGCGTTCGTCGGCAGGTGCGGCACCCGCGCCACGCCGTCGACGAGGATCCGGGCGCCGTACTCGTGGGCGATCGCGACGGCGCGCTCGAGGTCGGGCGCGTGCCCGGTGAGGTTCGAGGCGCCGGAGATGGCGACCCATCGGGTCCGGCCGTCCGCGCACAGTCCCTTCAGCGGCTCGACGTCGAGCGTGCCGTCGACCGGGTCGACCTCGAGCAGCTCCACCGTGGCGCCGACGTCGCGCGCGGCGAGCATCCAGGGGGCCACGTTCGAGTCGTGGTCGAGCTGGGTGCACACGATGCGGTCGCCCGGCTCCCAGTGCCGCGACAGCGCGCGGGTGAACGCGAACATCAGGTTCGTCGTGCTCGGCCCGAACACGATCTCGTCGGGCTGCGCGCCGACGAGACCGGCCACGGCCGCGCGCGCCCCGGCCACCACGGCGCCGCTCGCCCGGCTCGCGTCGAACTCCCCGCCGAGGTTCGCCGGCGCGGGCGAGCGCATGTAATCCGCGATCGCGTCGACGCAGGTGTCGACCGGCAGCGTGCCGGCCGGTCCGTCGAGGCGGACCCAGCCGTCGGAGAGGCCGGGGAAGCGGGCGCGGAGGTCGTCGGCGGTGGTCATGACGGCATCCTGCCAGCCCGGGGGCGGCCGGTCCGGCCGGGCTCGGTCTCCGGGGCGTCCCGCCCGGGCGGGTCAGACGCTCTCGGTCTCGCGGATCGTGGACCGCCTCGCCGTGCCGTGGGGGTCGGCGGCGACGGGGAACACGGGCTTGGGCGGGTCGATGAGCCGCACGATCCGGTCGCCGGAGATGTTGCGCGCCCGCACGGCGTACTGGCCGCAGTCGCAGATCAGCCAGCGCGGGTCCTCGTGGTCGACGAACGAGTGCTCGTGCTCCACCTGGACGCTCATGTCGCTCTCCCCTTCGACGCGGGTCCCGCGAGGCCGGGCCATTGCTCCTCGCCTTTCGACGGTAACCCCGTCGGCACACCGTGACCAGTCCGCACAGTGAATTCGCAGCGACACATAGACGACGGCACAGGGAGGGAGCGCTCCCAGCGGTCCGGAGGACGGATGTGTCTGTCCCCGAACGGGTTTGCGGATTGGTGCGGTCGCTCCGGATAACGGGGCGTGGCATCCGTGGAAGCGATCTCACCGGGCGCCCGACAAACTAGCGGTGGGGCGCGACGGCCTCTCGCGCGAGCGTCCAGAGCGCCTCGACGTCGCCCCGCTCGGTCGGCTCCGCACCGATCGACACGCGCGCCATCCACCGGCCCTCGAGCAGCGCCGCGGTCAGGAACGCACGGCCCGAGGCGTTCACCCGCTCGACCCAGCCCAGGGTGTGCGCATCGAGCGCGTCGAGGTCGGTCACGCTCCCGTCCGTGCCGACCAGCTCGGCCGGCACGTGCCGCAGGCAGACCGTCTGCAGCGTCACCGGGGCCAGCAGCTCCCAGCCGGGCTCGGCCTCGACCTCGCCAGCCAGCCAGCGGGCGTTGTCGAGGTCGCGGCGCAGCCGCGCGCGGATCGCCTCCGCGCCGTCGAGCCGCAGGTGGAACCACAGCTTGAGGGCCCGGAACCGCCGGCCCAGCGGGATCCCCCAGTCCTTGTACTGCGTGACCTCCCCGTCGACCGCGGAGCGGAGGTACGACGGGTTCGTCGACATCACCGCGGTGAGGTGCGCGACGTCGCGGACGTAGAGCAGCGAGGTGTCGAGCACCGTGCCGAGCCACTTGTGCGGGTTCCACGACAGCGAGTCGGCGCCGTCGACGCCGGCGAAGAGGTGCCGGCACTCGGGCAGCAGCATCGCCGACCCGGCCATCGCGGCATCGACGTGCACCCACGCGCCGTGCTCCGCGGCGACGGTCACGATCTCGGCGACCGGGTCGACCGCGGTGGTGCCGGTCGTGCCGATCGAGGCCACCACCGCCGCCGGCCGCCGGCCGGCGGCGACGTCCGCGGCCATCGCGGCCCGCAGCGACCCGGGGTCCATCGCATAGGTCACCGGGTCGACGTCGACGAGCCGCAGGTTCTCGCGGCCGAACCCGGCGAGGAGCACCGCCTTCGGCACCGAGGAGTGCGCCTGGGCCGTGGCGTAGACGACGAGCGGCGCGGGCTCGGCCTGCAGGCCACCGCGCGTCTCGCCCAGACCCGTCGCCCGCTCGCGGGCGGCGAGCATCGCCACGAGGCACGCCGTCGACGCGGTGTCGTGGATGGCGCCGCGCCACTCGGGGGCCAGGCCGCACAGCTCGCGCAGCCACTCGGTGACGACCTCCTCGAGCTCGGTCAGGGCCGGTGCCGACTGCCAGGTGATGCCGAGGGCGCCGAGCCCCGACGACGCCATGTCGCCGAGCACCGAGGCGAGCGCGGCGTTCGACGGGAACCACGCGAAGTACCCGGGACTCTGGATCTGCGTGATCCCCGGGACGACCACCCGGTCGAGGTCGTCCATGAGCGCGGCGAACGGCTCGGGCCGCTCCGGCGGCGGACCGGCGAGCGCCGTACGCACCTCGCCCGGCTCCGCCTCCGAGCGCACCGGGAGGTCGGGGACCCGCAGCCGGAAATCGGCGATCCAGTCCACCAGCTCGTGCGCGGCGGCGCGGAACTCCTCGGGCGTCACGGCGTCTCCCTCGCTCGACGCGCGCCGTCCGGCACGCTGCGGCGAGCGTACGGCGACGGCGCTCGACAGGATGTGGCGCATGGACGCACCCGAGTTCCGCACGATCATCGAGCCGTTCCGCATCCACTCGGTCGAGCCGCTGCGGATGACCACGCTGGAGCAGCGGCGGCAGGCGGTGCGCGGCGTCGGCTACAACCTGTTCCAGGTGCACGCGCAGGACGTCATCGTCGACCTGCTCACCGACTCCGGCACGGGCGCGATGAGCCGCGACCAGTGGGCCGCCCTCCAGCACGGGGACGAGTCGTACGCCGGGTCCCCGTCGTACTACATCTTCCGCGACGCGGTCCGCGAGCTGTTCCCGTTCGAGCACGTGATCCCCACCCACCAGGGCCGGGCCGCCGAGCGGATCCTGTTCAGCGTGGTCGGCGGGCCCGGCAAGGTGATCCCGAACAACACCCACTTCGACACCACGCGGGCCAACGTCGAGCACACCGGCGCGACCGCGGTGGACCTCGTCGGGCCGGAGGCGCACGACCCGGCGTCCACGTCGGCGTTCAAGGGGGACATGGACGTCGCGGCGCTGGAGGCCCTGCTGCGCGACCGCGGCGACGACGTGCCGCTGGTCATGATGACGATCACGAACAACAGCGGCGGCGGTCAACCGGTGTCGCTCGCGAACCTGCGCCGCGTCCGCGAGGTGTGCGACCGGTACGGGAAGCCGCTGTTCCTCGACGCGTGCCGCTTCGCCGAGAACGCGTGGTTCATCCGCGAGAAGGAGGACGGCCAGTCGGGCCGGGACGTCACCGACATCGTGCGCGAGATGGCCTCGCTCGCCGACGGCATGACGATGAGCGCGAAGAAGGACCCGATGGGCAACATCGGCGGCTGGCTCGCGATGGACGACGACGACCTCGCGCGGCGTTGCCGCGACCTTCTCGTGCTCGGCGAGGGGTTCCCGACGTACGGCGGCCTGGCCGGTCGCGACCTGGAGGCGATCGCCCAGGGGCTGCGCGAGGTGGTGCATCACGACTACCTGCGCTACCGCATCCGCTCGACGGCGTACCTCGGGGACTCCCTGGTGGCCGCGGGGATCCCGGTGCTCACCCCGGTGGGCGGGCACGCCGTCTACATCGACGCCCGGGCGATGCTGCCGCACATCCCGCCGCTGGAGTACCCCGGGCAGTCGCTGGCGGTCGCGCTGTACGAGGCCGGCGGCGTGCGCTCGTGCGAGATCGGCACGGTGATGTTCGGCCGCCAGCCCGACGGGTCGGAGCGGCCCGCCGCGCTCGACCTCGTGCGGCTGGCCATCCCGCGGCGCACGTACACGCAGAGCCACATCGACTACGTCATCGAGGCGTGCCTGCACGTCGCAGCCCACTCGGACGAGCTCACCGGGTACCGCATCGTCGACGAGCCGCCGACGCTGCGGCACTTCACCGCGACGTTCGAGCCGGTGGGCTGAGCCGCACGGTCCCGCGGCCGGCCGGAGCCGTCAGCCGCGGAGCGCCTCGGCGAGCTCGCGGAACTCCTGGACGAGCAGGCCCATGTCCTCGGCCGTGTGCGCCAGGGAGACGAGCCACTGCTCGTCGAGACCGGGCGGGGTGAGGATGCCGCGGTTGACCCCCCAGAGCCAGGAGAGCTCGGCGGCCGCGAAGTCGGTGCGCTTGTAGTCGCGGTAGTTGCGCACCGGGGTCGCCGACCAGGTCACCGCCCCCTTCACCCCGAAGCCGACCGTGTGGGCCGGCAGCGCGTGGGCCTCGATGATCGCGTCCATCGCCCGCAGCGCACCCACGTTGAGCGCCTCGGCGGCGGCGAGCGCCTCGGGCGTCGCGATCTCGTCGATGGCGACGGCCGCGGCCACCACGAGCGGGTTGCCGTTGTACGTGCCGAAGTGCGGCATGCGGCCGTCGGTGAGGCACGCCATCACCTCGGCGCGGCCGCCGAACGCCGCCAGCGGCAGGCCGCCGCCGATGCTCTTGGCGAGCGCGACCAGGTCGGGCGTGACGCCGAGGCGCTGCGAGGCGCCGGCGTATCCGGCGGTGAGGCCGGTTTTCACCTCGTCGAAGACGAGCAGCGAGCCGTGGGCGTCGCAGAGGGCGCGGACGCCGGCGAGGTAGCCCGCGTCGGGCACGACGATCCCGATGTTCTCCAGCACCGGCTCCATGAAGACGCAGGCGACCTCGGGGCCGAACTGGTCGAAGAGCTGCTCGAGGCGCGCCAGGTCGTTGTAGGGCACGACGTGCACCGTGCCGGCCTCGACCTCGAAGGGGGTGACGGGCGTCGGCGCGTCCTCGGGACCGGCGTCGGCGACGTCGGGCTTGACGGACACCTGGAGCGCGTCGTAGCCGCCGTGGTAGCCGCCCTCGATCTTGATGATCGCCTTGCGGCCGGTGAACGCGCGCGCGGTGCGCAGCGCGTACATCGTGGCCTCGGTGCCGGAGTTCGCGAACCGCAGCTGGTCGAGGGAGAACCGCCGCTGGAACCGCTCCGCGGCCTCCGTGGCCGACGGCGACGGGGTCACGAACAGCGTGCCGGTCTCGAGCGCACGCGTCACGGCCGCGACGACCGTGGGGTTGAGGTGGCCGACGAGCATCGCGCCGAAGCCCATCGACAGGTCGAGCAGCTTGCGGCCGTCCACGTCGGTGAGCCAGGCGCCGCTGGCCGACGTGATGGCGACGGGGTACGGGTCCCAGTGCTGGAAGGAGGACGGCACACCGAGCGGCAGCGGTCCGAGCGCCCGGGCATGGTGCGCGGCCGAGCCCGGGGTCGTGGCCTCGAACCGCTCCCACTCGGCCGCCAGCAGGGACGCCACCCGCGCGGCGTCGATCGGCGCGGAGGCGGCGGAGACGTTGCGCCAGGCGGCGGGGTCGTGCGGTGGCCAGGTGACCGTCGTCGTGACGGCTGCGGTGGTGTCGGTCATGTCGGGCTCCTGGCCGCGGGGGGACGTGGGTGCTCCGGGCAGCCTAGTGGGGCGTCACACCAGCGGCGGAGGGCGCAGACCCGCGCCAACGGCCCGGATCCGGGGGGTCCAGCCGCCAAGGGCGTGCGGAGCATCGCCGTCGTCCAGCACGAGAGGTACGTGGCCTGCCGGACGCGCTCGAGCGCGGCGTCAGAGTAGCTGTCGAGGAGACCGTGCACCCCGGGCTAGCTGGTTGACCGCTCAACGGGCGCACTGACGGTCCTCGACGACCCGGCACCATCTCGGGTCCATGCACCGGCGCCGACAGCCAATCCAGCCAGCGGGCTGGGCCTGCCGAACAAGTACCCCTGTCCGTGCGACCAGCCGTGCAGCAGGAGCATGCCTGCCTCTTCCGCCGTCTCGACTCCCTCTGCGATCCCGATGATGCCCAGTCCCTGTGCGAGGCCGGCCAAACCGCTGGCCAGAGCCGACGCCGAGTTCGGGACGTCTCCCAGGCCGCGGACGAAGCGGGCATCAAGCTTGAGCCCTGTGACGGGAAGGTCCTGCAGCAGCGAGATCGAGGAGAACCCGGTGCCGAAGTCGTCCACGTGGATGCCCATGCCGAGCTCACGCAGGTCCTGTAGTTCTGCGGCGAGCGTCTCAGGTATGGAGAGCGCTGCGCTCTCGGTTATCTCGACATTGAGTCGTGTTGGGCTGATCCCGTACTGGCGGATGACCTGGAGGAGGGTCTGCTTCCACCCGGGACGACCCAGCTGGACGGGCGAGAAGTTGACACTCACCCTGCCCCGCAGCGGAGAACCGAGTGCGAGGTCGCGGCAGACCTGGTCGAGGACGTGGGCTCCGACCTCCACGATGAGCCCGGACTCCTCGGCGACGGCGAGGAACGCGTCGGGGGCCAGCAACCCACGGTCAGGGTGCTGCCAGCGTACGAGGGCCTCGTGACCGACGATCACACCATCGGCGAGTGTGACGATGGGCTGGTAGTGAACCACGAACTCGCGGTGCGCGATGGCTCGGCGCAGCTCGGCCTCCACATTGAGGCGGTTCACCGCGGCGGCGTGCATCGAGCTGTCGAAGAAGTGCCATCGAGCTCGCCCCTGTGCCTTGGCTCGGAACAGGGCAGCGTCACTGTCGCGGAGCAGCTCGTCGGGAACCGAGTCTAGATTCGACAGGGCGATCCCGATCGAGGCGCTGGGCACGATGCGGTGGCCATCGATGTCGAGTTCGGTGCTGATCGTGGCGATGATGCGCTCGGCCACGCGCTGGAGTTCGTCGGGGTCGTGAACGCCGGGGACCACGACGACGAACTCATCGCCGCCGAACCGGCCAACATGGTCGCCGGGTCGCAACCCCGCAGAGATGCGCTCGGCGACAGCGGCCAGGACTCGGTCGCCCGCGGGATGCCCGAGGGAGTCGTTCGTGATCTTGAAGTTGTCCAGGTCGATGAAGAGCACGCCCACGGGCACGCCGGTCTTGTGTGCCGCGCGCAGGTCCAACGCGAGCATGTCGAGCAGCCACGGGCGGTTGTGCAGGCCGGTGAGGGTGTCGTGGAAGGCGAGGTAGGTGAGCTGTTGCTGGGCCACCTGCTCGGCGTTGATGTCCTCGACCTGGGCGAGGAAGTATGAAGGGGCGCCCGTGTCATCCCTGATCAGGACGACCGCGGCCCGAACCCAGATCGGCTCGCCGGAGGGTCCGATCAGGCGCAGCTTCGACACGGTGGACGCTGCTCCCCCATCCAGCATGCGTTCCCCCGCGTTCAGTGCCGACGGCAGGTCGGCGGGGTCGACGATGTCGCGGAGGGGGTGCTGGGTGAGCCAGAGCTTGTCGCGACCGACGATCCTGCACAGCGACTGGTTCATGACCCGGCACCGGCCATCCAGCTCCTGGATGGCCATTCCGATGGAGGCGGAGTCCATGGCGGTACGAAACAACTGCTCGGAGGCCGACAGCGCGGCCGCGCTGGTGTGCCGTTCGGTGACGTCGCGCCAGGTCAGGCTGAGATTGCCGCCGACCGCGACGCCACGGTTGTCGTACCAACCCTCGTCGCCGCCGGTCGCCTCCGAGCTGTACGGGAAGTCGTCGAGCAGCAACGGACTCCCGGTTTCCACCACGGCGGTGTACATCTCCATCAGCCCGGAGTGACGGTGGCTGGGTGAGACGGCCAGGAGACTCGCCCCGAGGAGGTCGGTCCTCAGGCGGCGGTTGGACGCGCAGGCAGCCTCGTTGGCATCGACGAACAGGAAGTCGGTGACCGCGCCGTCCGCGTCGCGCACCGGACGCAACAGGACCCACGGATCGATCATCGCCTCGACCACGTGGGACAGCAGGTCCTCGGACGTGTCCCTCGCCTGCTCGGCCGAGAGCTGAGTCGTGATGTCCCGCATCGTTGCGATCACCGAGTCGAGGACCCCATCCCGATCGCGGACCAGCTGCACGGTCGTGTCCATCCAACGCACGCTGCCATCCGCGTGGCGGATCGCGGCGTGTCGGCTCATCCGCCAACGCCCGTCCCGCATCGCCTGGCTGAGTGCGTTCTGGTTGGCGTCTGAGTCCGGTACCACGTCCAGCGGCAGGACACGTCCCACCAGGTCCGCCGGGTCGTAGCCCAGCACGCGCTTGAGGGACGGCGCCGCCCAGAGCAGGGTGCCGTTCGCGCCGTAGCGCAACAGCACGTCGGACATCGACTCGAGGACGCCGAGAACGTCCTCGTGGGCAGTAGCCGACCTGACGGCAGCCCGTCTCTGTTCCAGCCCGACACCGAGACGTATCGCCGCCTCGGTGAGCGCGATCCGAGTCAGGTCATCGAAGTACCCGGGGCGATCGCAGCGTACCGCCAGAACACCGTCCAGCTGGCCGTTGACGATCACCGGATAGGTCACCGTGGTGTCAGCCGGCGAGTGGTGCGTCGCAGCTCCCTCGGGTCCATGGCTCTCGCGCGCCGGCGCCGCACCGGTGGTGGGTGCCCCGTCCACCTCATGGGGCCAGCGTCCTGGCTCGGTCGAACCGTTCGCGGGCGCATGGCTGTCCGTCGCTCGGGCAGACGCGATCGGACGTGACCCAGCGGCCGGCTCGCTTGGCGAGTACCAGGCACCTCGACACCCACCATCAAGGACCAAACGTTCACAGAGCGCCGCCAGCAGGGCGGGCTCATCCGCCACCATCGCCACCACAGCGTTGACGCCCGACAGGATCCGTAGTGGACGCGCGGCGTCCTCGCGCATCACGGACGGCGTTGGAGCGATCATCTCCCGCCCCCTACCCCGACGATCAGTGGCGCGGTCTCCGGCGGCAAGGGGCTCAGTCCAAGACCCGGCTCTTCCCCGGGGCGGACGATGATCTCGCTGTTGACCTCGTCCTTGCGGTGGCCGAGCGCCACGAGACACGCGAGGAGCGCGGCGCCGGGCTCCTGGCGGACGAGCTCGAGACGGCCTGGTGCCACGACGTCGGACGGCACGACCGTGCGCCACGGGCCGTCCGCGAGGTCAGGCTGGCCCGAGGCCCCCCGCAAGAGGACACCAGCGACGAGGGCAAGCCGATGCTCGGCTGCAGAAACCGGCGGGCAGGTCGTCGATGGACTCATGGCCTACCTTCATTCCGTGCCACGCGAATGCGGTCGCACGCATGAGCCACCTACGCACACTTCTCGCGTTCCAGGGCCGCCCGCGTCCGCTCACCGACGTTCAGGAGCGCGTGGCGACCTGACTCGGCCGGAACATCGGCCGCCAAGGTCGGCGGCCGTCCGAGCGCGGCGTTCCGACTGCGCGGCCCGGAACTCGGTCGAGATCCCTCGCCACCACGCTCGGCTGATGTCCCCCCAAGGCCGATGTGAGGCTCCCCGACGCGACCTGCCGAGTCACCCACGACCGCCGTCGAACGTCGTCACCGGACGCGAACGCACCATCGTCGAGGGAAGTGTGCGTACGTTGTCTGTACGGCGCGACTCTGTCCACGTCGGGAGGATCGCCACAGGCCATGACGTCACCGACAGCAAGACCACCGGGATCCGCGAACGATCCGACCAGCGACCAGCGAGTGGCTGGGGCGCTGCGCACGGCAAAGCGCCTGGCTGCGCGAGCGGCGTCTCCGCGACTGGAACGGAGCGCAGCCTTCGACCTCTTGTGCTTGGCGGACCTTCGGGATGCGCGCGGGGTGGTTGATGACGAGAAGATCCGTGTCTCGCACTGGCGCCGGATCATCAAGGCCCGCCTCGGGGTGGTCCGCGGTCGGATGCCCGCACGCGGACCGATTTCCGACTCTCGACTGGTACTCACCGATGCCCTCGCAACCGAGCATCGGCTGGCCCTCGTCGCGGGCGGCCCCATCACGGGTGCATCGACTCTGCCTGACCTCGCGGAAGTGTGGTGGCGCAAGGTCGAGCTGTCCAACGTCGTCGAGATGGACCGTCTTGAGCTCGACCTCGACATGGCGGAGCGCGCGCTGTCCACCTACTTCATTGCCCTCCGTAGCCGGAGGGACCAGATCAACAACGAGATCATCGTCCGCTACAGGGAAGAGCCGCGCCTTGCCTTGAGCCTCCTGCCGCCAGAGACTCCGCCACGCGTCGCGGCGCCACCGATCTTCCGACAAGCACCTCTGCAACTTTCGCCGCGACGTCAAGCACCTCACAGCGTTGACCCGGATGATCGTGACCCACGCCGATGACGTCCCTGGACCACACCTGGCTCGAGAGGGTCCTGGGCCGGGCGCCGGGTGGGCCGCGCCCTCGCAGACCGCACTCACGCGGCTGACAGTGCGGTGGCAGTCTCGACCCGGGCCGCTCAATCCGCTCGTCCGGCCACGCCGCCGAGTGGTGGGATAGCCTGTCTTGCAAGGAGAAAGCCGATCGGTCAGTGCTTGGCGAGCAGCTGCCTCGCGGCGACGATGCGCTGGACCTGGTTCGTGCCCTCGTAGATCTGGGTGATCTTGGCGTCGCGCATCATCCGCTCGACGGGGTAGTCCTTGACGTAGCCGTAGCCGCCGAGCACCTGCACGGCGTCGGTCGTGATCTCCATGGCGACGTCGGAGGCGAAGCACTTCGCCGCTGCACCGAAGAACGTGAGGTCGGCGTCGCCGCGCTCGCTCTTCGCGGCCGCGGCGTAGACCAGCTGCCGGGCGGCTTCGAGCTTGATGGCCATGTCGGCGAGCATGAACTGCAGGCCCTGGAACTCCGCGATCGCCTTCCCGAACTGCTTGCGCTCCTTGGCGTACGCCGTGGCGTAGTCCAGTGCGCCCTGCGCGATGCCGATGGCCTGCGCGCCGATCGTGATGCGGGTGTGGTCGAGCGTCGCCATCGCGATCGCGAAGCCGGCGCCGACGTCGCCCACCCGGCGACTGTCGGGGATGCGGACGTCGTCGAAGTACAGCTCGCGGGTGGGCGAGCCCTTGATGCCGAGCTTCTTCTCCAGCGCGCCGTAGGAGAAGCCCTCGTCGCCGTCCTCGAGCACGAACGCGGTGATGCCGCCGTGGGTCCGCTTGTCCGGGTCGGTCACCGCCATGACGGTGTAGAACTTCGACACCCCGGCGTTGGTGATCCAGCGCTTCGCGCCGTTGAGCACCCAGCCGTCGCCGTCGCGGACCGCGGTCGTGCGCATCCCGCCGGCGTCGCTGCCCGCCTCGGGCTCGGACAGCGCGTAGGAGATCATCGCGTCGCCGTGGGCGAGCGGCGGCAGGTACGCGTCCTTCACCTCGTCCGATCCGGCGATGAGCAGCGGCAGCGACCCGAGCTTGTTGACCGCGGGGATCAGCGAGCTCGACGCGCAGACGCGCGCGACCTCCTCGATCACGATGCACGACGCGAGCGCGTCGCCGCCCTGGCCGCCGTACTCCTCGGGCACGTGGATCGCGTGCAGGTCGCTCGCGACGAGGGCGTCGAGCGCCTCCTGCGGGAACCGGGCCTGGTCGTCGACCTCGGCCGCGTGCGGCGCGATCTTGTCCGCGGCGAGCGCGCGCACCGCCTCACGGAGCATCTCGTGCTCCTCGGACGGGCGGTACAGGTCGAAGTCGGGGTTGCCCAGGCTGGCCATCGCGGAGGCCCTTCCTCACGTGCGGACTGCGGTCGCGGCCCACGCTACCCACGGCTCCTCCCGCGGTCGCGCCCAGCAGCCGCCCCCGCCGCACGGCCGCGTGATGACGTTGGTCTCACGGCCCGCGGGTGCCTGCGCTCGGCCCTGGGCCCTCCCCGTTAGGCTCGCGGCGTGACCCAGCCGCCCTCGACCACCGGATTCTCGACCACCGGATTCCGGCCGCGTCGCGTCAGCGTCGTCGGCTGCGGCTACCTCGGCGCCGTGCACGCGGCAGCGATGGCGGTCGTGGGGCACGACGTCGTCGGGTTCGACGTCGACGCCGCGAAGGTCGGCGCGCTCGGACGTGGCGAGGCCACGTTCTTCGAGCCCGGGCTCGAGGACCTGCTCGAGCGGGCCCTCGCCAGCGGGCGGCTGCGCTTCACCACCTCGGCCGAGGAGACCGCCGAGCACGGCGACGTCCACTTCCTCTGCGTCGGCACACCGCAGCGATCCGACTCGAACGCGGCGGACCTGACCTACGTCGACGCCGCGATCGAGACGCTCGGCCCGCTGCTCGCGCGCCCGTGCCTCGTCGTCGGCAAGTCGACCGTCCCGGTCGGCACGGCCGAACGACTGCGCGACCGGCTCGCCGACCTCGCGCCCGCCGGCGACGACGTCCACCTCGCGTGGAGCCCCGAGTTCACGCGAGAGGGCTTCGCGGTCAAGGACGCCCTCGAGCCGGACCGGATCGTGGTCGGCGTCGACCGGCAGTCCGACGCCGACGAGCTCGCCGACGTCCTCGCCCCGGTCCTGGCCCACGGCATGCCCTACGTCGTCGTGGACCTCGCGACGGCGCAGCTGGTGAAGAACGCGGCGAACGCCTTCCTCGCCACGAAGATCTCGTTCATCAACGCCATGGCCGAGCTGTGCGAGGCCACCGGCGCCGACGTCGTCGCGCTCGCCGAGGCCCTCGGTCACGACGCCCGCATCGGCCGGCGGTTCCTCCAGGCCGGCCTCGGCTTCGGCGGCGGCTGCCTGCCCAAGGACCTGCGCGGCTTCATGGCCCGGGCCGAGGAGCTCGGCGTCGACCAGGCGCTCGCCTTCCTGCGCGACGTCGACGACATCAACCTGCG
>JAJXTD010000059.1 GCA_021784035.1 Actinomycetes bacterium
GATCGTCGTCACCGGACCGGTGGCCGGGATGCCGGCGTCGGTGCCGATGACGATCGACGCGGGCTCGACGTTCTACTTCCACGGCGAGGGGCAGGGCCTGCTCGCCGGCTGGAGCGACCCGTCCGTGCCGTTCGGCTTCGACCTCGGGCGCGACCCGGCGTATCTCGAGGGCCTGGTGCACCAGGCCGAGCACCGCGCCCCGCGGCTGCTCGAGGCCGACGTCATCGGCGGCTGGGCCGGTCTCTACGAGGTGAGCCCGGACCACGACGGCATCGTCGGCGAGCTCGGGCGGGTGTCGCGCGTCCTCTACGCCACCGGCTTCTCCGGCCACGGCTTCCTGCAGGCTCCGGCGCTCGGCGAGGTGCTGCGCGACCTCGTGCTGCGCCGCGAGCCGGCGATCGACGTCTCCGCGCTGTCGGTCGACCGCTTCGGCCGCGACGAGCGTCGCGACGAGCGCCACCTCGTGTGACCGTCCCCCCGTCGCGAGTTACACCTGCGACCGACCGGTTCGGGCGGGTGAACAGGTGGGTTGCAGGTGTAACTCGGGGGGCTCAGGTGAGGCGGGCGCGCAGGTACTGCGGGGGCCAGTCCAGGTCGACGCCGAGCTCGTGCGCGGCGCGCAGGACCCAGTGCGGCTCGCGCAGCAGCGCCCGCGCCAGCAGCACGACGTCGGCCGAGCCCTCGGCCACGATCTCCTCGGCCTGCTTCGGCTCCGTGATGAGACCGACCGCACCCGTCGGTACGCCGGCGCCGGAGCGCACCCGCGCTGCGAAGGGCACCTGGTAGCCCGGCCCCACCTCGACCGCCTGGCGCGGGTCGTTGCCGGCCGACGAGACGTCGACGAGGTCGACCCCGCGCGCCGCGGCCTCGCGCGCGAAGGTCACCGACGACTCGACGTCCCAACCGCCGTCGACCCAGTCCGTCGCCGAGATCCGCATGAGCAGCGGCCGCTCGTCCGGCCACACCGCGCGGACGGCGTCGATCACCTCCAGCGGGTACCGCATGCGGTTCTCCAGGCTGCCGCCGTAGCGGTCGTCGCGCCGGTTCGACAGCGGCGAGAGGAACTCGTGCATGAGGTAGCCGTGCGCGAAGTGCAGCTCCAGCGTGTCGACGTCGAGCCCGAGCGCCCGGCGTGCCGCGGACGCGAACGCGTCGCGCGTGCGGACGAGGTCGTCCTCGGTCATCGCACGCGGGACGGCGTAGCGGCCGAAGGCCTCGGCCGACGGCGCGAGGGTCTCCCAGCCGCCGTCGGCCACCGGCACGGAGCCGTCGCCGCGCCAGGGGGTGTACGTCGAGGCCTTGCGGCCCGCGTGGGCGAGCTGGAAGCCGAACGGCACGCCCTGTCCGTGCACGAAGTCGATGACGGGAGCGATCGCCTCCGCGTGCGCGTCGGACCACAGGCCGAGATCGTCCGGCGAGATGCGGCCCTCGGGTGTCACCGCCGTCGCCTCGGTGAGCACGAGCCCCGCCCGGCCGATCGCGAGGCTGCCGAGGTGCACCAGGTGCCAGGCGTTCGCGAGCCCGTCGACGCTGGAGTACTGGCACATCGGGCTCACCCACGCCCGGTGGGGGAACGTCGTCCCGCGGAGGGTGAACGGCTCGAGGAGGCGGCTGGTCATGCCTCGATTCTCACCCGGGAGCGACCTGGTCGCTCGCGCGGACTGCGCAGTGGAGCGCCGGGATCAGTCGTCGCGCGTCGAGGAGGCTGCCCCGGCTCGCCGGCGCGGGCTCCGCGGCCGGGCACCGGGATCAGACGTAGCGCTCGAGGATGCTGGACTCGGCCAGCCGGGACAGGCCCTCCCGGATGGTGCGCGCCCGCGCCTCGCCGACGCCCTCGACCGCCTGCAGGTCGTCGATGCTCGCGGCGAGGAGGCGCTGCAGCCCGCCGAAGTGTCCGACGAGGCGTTCGGTGATGACGTCGGGCAGGCGCGGCACGCGGGCGAGCAGCCGGAAGCCGCGCGGGCTGACCGGCGAGTCGAGCAGCTCGGGGCTCGGGGTGAAGCCCAGGGCGCGGGCGACGGTCAGCAGGTCGAGCAGGTCCGTGGCGGACAGGGCGTCGAGCTCGGCGAGCGCGACCTCGATGCCCTTGCTCTTGCGGCCGCCGCTGGGCTGGTAGTCGCGCACGACGAGCTGCCGGTCGGACTCGACGCCCGCGATGAGCTCGTCGAGCTGCAGCGACATGAGCCGCCCGTCGGTGCCGAGCTCGATGAGGTAGTCGGCGATCTCGGCGGAGATCCGGCGCACCATCTCGAGCCGCTGCGCGACCGCCGTGACGTCGCGGACGGTGACCAGGTCCTCGATCTCGAGCGCCGACAGGGTGCCGCTCACCTCGTCGAGGCGCATCTTGTAGCGCTCGAGGGTGGACAGCGCCTGGTTGGCGCGGGAGAGGATCTGGCCGGAGTCCTCGAGGACGTAGCGACGCCCGGCGACGTACAGCGCGATCGTGTTCATCGACTTGCTGACGCTGACCACGGGGAAGCCGGCCTGCTTGGAGACGCGGTCGGCCGTGCGGTGGCGGGTGCCCTGCTCGTCGGTCGGGATGCTCGGGTCGGGCAGGAGCTGGACCGCGGCGCGCAGGATCTTGGTCGCGCCGAGGTCGCAGATGACCGCGCCGTCCATCTTGGCCAGCTCGCGCAGGCGCTGGGCGGAGAAGTCGACGTCGAGGGAGAAGCCGCCGGACGCCATGGTCTCCACGATGCGGTCGTGGCCGAGGACCACGAGACCGCCGGTGCGGCCGCGCAGGATGCGCTCGAGACCGTCGCGCAGGACCGTCCCCGGCGCCACCTGGGCGATGGCGGCGCGCAGCGCGGCGTCGACGTCGACGTTCTTCTCGCCGGCCACGTGAGCCCCCTGGAGTCGGACCTGGTCGCGGGCACCGTCGTGGTCGACGTCGCCCCCGCGTGCGGCACTCTACCGAGCGGATCTCCCCGCCCGCGCCACGTGTCGGCCGGGGCGGGACGCGGCCGGGTCGGTCAGCGCGGGACGGCGGCCAGGTGACGGAGCAGCCCGAGCGGATCTCCTCGCTCGCGCCACCCGTCGGTCTGCGGTGGGCCGCCGTCGGGCCGGTCAGCCCGGGACGGCGGCCAGGTGACCGAGCATCCCGAGCGCGTCCTCCAGGTGGCTCACCTCGTGCAGCCTCGGGTCCGCGGAGACGTCGACGCCTCCGGCGTCGCGGGACAGGACGGACATCGTGCCCCGGGGGACGAGGATCCGGGTGAAGCCGAGCCGGGACGCCTCGGAGACGCGCTGCGCCAGGAACGGGACCGGCCGGATGTCGCCGGACAGCGCCACCTCGCCGATGGCCAGGACGTCGGCGGCGACGGCGCGGTTGAGCGACGCCGAGGCGATCGCGAGGCACACCGCGAGATCGCAGGCGGGATCGGAGAGCTTCGCCCCGCCGACCGTGGCGACGAAGATGTCGCGTTCGCCGAGGCGCTGCCGCGCCGCCCGCTCGGTCACGGCCACGAGCATCGCGACGCGGGTGGAGTCGAGCCCCGTCACGCCGCGGCGGGGGTTGGGCATGGCCGACGCCGTCACCAGCGCCTGCACCTCCGCGAGCATGGGCCGACGGCCCTCCATGGTGACCGTCACGATCGTGCCCGGGACCGGGCGCTCCCGGTGCTCGCGGAACAGGTCGGACGGGTCGATCACCTCGCGCAGCCCGTCGTCGGACTGCTCGAAGCAGACGATCTCGTCGGCCGGCCCGTAGCGGTTCTTCACCGCGCGCAGCAGGCGCAGCGTGGTGTGCCGGTCGCCCTCGAACGTGAGCACGGTGTCGACGAGGTGCTCGAGGGCGCGCGGCCCGGCGATGCTGGAGTCCTTGGTGGACTGGCCGACGATGAGCAACGGCATGCGCCGGGACTTCGCGACGCGGCTGAGCACCTGCGTGACCTCGACGACCTGGGTCATGCCGCCCGCGCGGCCCTCGATGTCGCCGGAGGCGATGGTCTGCACGGAGTCGACGACGACCATCGCTGGGTCGTGCTCCTCGATGTGGCCCAGCAGCGTGGCCAGGTCGTTCTCGTCGGCGAGCAGCAGCCGCTCGGAGTTGGCGCCGATGCGCCGGGCCCGTACGCCGATCTGCTCGACCGACTCCTCGCCCGAGACGTAGAGCACCGTGGGGGCCGTGACGCCCTCGGCGTAGCGGTGGCCGACCTCGAGCAGCAGCGTGGACTTCCCGACGCCGGGCTCGCCGGCCAGGAGCACGACCTGCCCCGGCACGAGGCCGCCGCCGAGCACCCGGTCGAACTCGCCGAGGCCGGTCCGGCGCCGCGTGACGCGCTGCTCGGCGACCTGCGAGACCGGCGTGGCGCGGCGGGTGGGGGCGACGCCAGAGGTGCGGCTGCGCAGCCCGCTCGAGGGCGCCGCGGCGGCCTGCTCGGCGACCGTCCCCCACGCCTGGCACTCCCCGCACCGGCCGACCCACTTGGGCGACGCCCAGCCGCACTCCGTGCACCGGTATGCGGCGGTCCGAGCCTTGGCCATGGCCGCACCCTACGGACCCCCACCGACTCCGCCCTGCGCCGTCCCCCACGGTTGTCACTGAAGGTGGCCCTGGTTGCCTAGAGAGCAACAAACTCCGCCCTCATGGCGAGCACGCCTGTCGGCGCAGCGCGAGTTCGCGGTCCGAGCCGGTCGGGGCGTTGGCCGCGTGCGGTGGTCGCTGCGGGTACCCGATTGCCTCAGGGTGACGGCGTATCCCTCGGGGGAAGGCGGTGTCGCGACGACGCGGGAGTACGTGATCGGAGCGGTGGGAGCGGGAACCGGTCGGGATCGACATCGAAGCGGGCGCGCGTGGTCAGCGTCGAGAGCGTGAGGTCGTACGAGTCCTCGACGAGCTCACGCAGTACGGCGTCGTCGAGCGTGCCGTCGAGCGTCACGCTCACCCAGTGCCGCTTGTTCATGTGGTAGCCGGGCTGGATCGCCGCGTGTCCGCGGACCAGTCCCTCGACGTGCTCGGGCGCGGCCTTGACGGTCATGGTGCCCGCGCCACCGCGACGGGAGATGAGGCAGAACATCTTCCCGCCGGCATGCCGACCCGCGGCGCCGGACGCCGCCTGGATGCCCACCTTGTAGACGTCGACGTCGTCACCGAACGGGTTGGTCAGGACCGCGCCGCGGAACGCGAGCGGCAGCGGAAGGACCCGCTCGCGCTGCGAAGTCGGGCTCGGCCGGGCTGCCATGCGGTCACCCTACGCAGGGCACGCGCAGGCGGCAGCCGTCGATGAGGGTGGCGATTGTTGCGCTCTAGGCAACCAGGGCCACCTTCAGTGACATCCCCCCGCTCAGCGGGTCCCGCGCACGAGCACGGGAGGCGACGGCCAGCCGCGGCGTACGTCGACCGCGCGCGCGAACTCGCTCACGACGCCTGCGGCGTCGGCGCGGATCCGGCTGGGCGGGACGTGGAGCACCGCCAGCCCGGCAGCGGTCATGGCGGCGTGCCGGCGCATCGTCGCCTCCCAGCTGTCCACGGCGAAGTGGTGCTCCCTGCTGTCGACCTCGAGACAGACGCCGGACGCGTCGTAGACGTCGGGACAGGCGAGGAAGGCACCGTCCGGGAGGTGCAGTCGCGGGTTGAACCGCAGGTTGGTCCAGCCGCGCGCCAGGAACTCGCGCCGGACGTCGGCCTCGGGCATCGACCGCACTCCCGCGAGCACCTCCTCGAGGGCGATCCGCGCGAACCGGCTGCCCCGGATCTGGCCGCGCCGCCGCTCCTCGTCGAGGGACTCGGGGGCCACGAGACCCCGCTGCACCACCTCGAAGATGACGGCGCGCACTGCCGACTCGTCGGTGCACCGGCGTACCGCGTCGAGCACGACGCGCGGCAGGACCGCGACCCGCAGGCCGTTCCGCTCCCGGTGGCCGGGCATGAACCGCGTGCGCTCGACCGTCACGAACCCGTGCGAAGCACGCTGGTGCTCGTGCGGGACGAGGGTGTGGATCCGCTCGAGCTCGTGCATGCCGGGCGCGAAGGCGGCGCGTACGCCGTAGTCGCGGAGCACCTCGGCGCCGGTGAGCACCGACTGCGGACCGGCGTAGAGGAGCGCGGCATGGTCCCGCTGCTCCGAGGTGAGCGCTCCGCGGCCGTCCACGCGGTGGACCCCGGGGAGCACGCGGCTGAACATCCCGCCGAGCTGGTCGGAGCGTCCCAGCGTCGAGCGGTGCACGCCGAGCTCGGTCAGCTGGGCCGCAGTCAGGAGACCGTGCTGGCGAGCGGCTGCGGCTACGACGGCGTCGCGGGACCATCGGGGAGGGCGAGGCATGCGCGCAGCGTGCCGCCGGTCGGGGCGCGTGCGCTCCGCGACGGAACCGAGCCTGTGGATGAGCTGCTCGATGAGGGCGGCGTTTGTCGCTCTCTAAGCAACCAGGGCCACCTTCAGTGAGAACCTCGCGCTAGATCGGGTCGGCGGGGTGGGGGGCGAAGACGGCGAGGGTGGC
This sequence comes from Actinomycetes bacterium, assembly GCA_021784035.1. Lineage (GTDB taxonomy): Bacteria > Actinomycetota > Actinomycetes > S36-B12 > CAIYMF01 > Longivirga. The sequence continues at coordinate 6,439 of JAJXTD010000059.1, forward strand.
CGTGCGGTCGGCGGCGGAGCGCTGCTTGGCGGCGACGGAGCGGGCCGCGGTCAGCGCGGCCACGCGCGCCTCGCAGTGGCTCGCGAGGACGTCGTACGCCGCCTGCCCCATGAGCGCGACGAGCGTGCCGCGCTCGGTCACGAAGACCGGCTCGGTGGCGACGTGCGCCTCGGTGGAGCCGCTGCAGTACCAGTCGAGGTCGTGGCCGCCCGGGCCCCAGCCGCGCCGGTCGTACTCGCCGATCGAGACGACGAGGACCTCGGTGCCGTCGGGGCGCGTCACCTGGTCGAAGGTGCGGCGCACCGGGAGCTGCCAGCAGACGTCGGGCTTGACCTCGAGCGGCTGCTTGCCGATCCGTCCGGCGAGCTGGTGCAGCGCGCAGCCGGCACCTCCGGGGAAGCCGGCGCGGTTGAGGAAGACGCATGCGCCGTCGACGACCCGCGTCTTGCGCTGGCCCTCCTCGTCCTTCTCGACGACGCCCTTCTTGCGCCCGGTCCGCTCGTACTGCCAGTCGTCGGCGGTGAGCATCGCGGCGTACTTGTGCATCCGCTTCTCGTCGGCCCGGTCGGAGAAGTGGGCGCCGAGCACGCAGCAACCGTCGTCGGGCTTCGTGCGGTCGATGCCGTGGCAGCCCCGCCCGTAGACGCAGGTCCACCGGCTGGTCAGCCAGGTGAGGTCGCACCGGTAGACCTGCTCGGCGTCGGACGGGTCGGGGAACTCGATCCACTGGCGCGGGAAGTCCAGCGCCACCTCGTCGGGACGCGTCAGCGCGACCTCGACCGGCTCCGGCTTCCTGCTCTTCTTCGCGGTGGCCACCGCTCCACCCTAGGGGCAGTCCGGGCGCCCGGCGCCGCGGTGCGCTCGTGCCGTCGGCCGTCTCCGGCCCTCGGCTCCCCGCAGGTCGAAGGCTCGCCCACCGTCGGGCCACCCGGCGCCACGGTGCGCTCGTGCCGTCGGCCGTCTCCGGCCCTCGGCTCCCGGCAGGTCGGTTGCCCACCCACCGCCGGGCAGTCCTGGCGCCAGGCGCCGCGGCGCACCCGTGACGTCTAGGCTCGGGTCGTGCGCCTCGGAGTCCTCGACGTCGGTTCCAACACCGTCCACCTGCTGGTCGTCGACGCCCACCACGGCGCGGCACCGATCCCCGCGCACTCGCACAAGACGGGCATGCGGCTCGCGGAGCTCATCGACGACGGCGAGCGGATCACGCGGGCCGGGATCGACAGCCTGGTGTCCTTCGTGCACTCCGCCCAGGAGGTGGCCGAGGACTTCGGCGTCACCGAGATGATGTCGTTCGCGACGTCGGCCATCCGCGAGGCCGCCAACGGCGAGGACGTGCTGCACGAGGTGCGCGACCGCACCGGCGTCGACCTGCAGGTGCTCACCGGCGAGGACGAGGCGCGGCTGACGTTCCTGGCGGTACGCCGGTGGTACGGCTGGTCGTCCGGACGGCTCCTCGTCCTCGACATCGGCGGCGGCTCGCTGGAGATCGCCCTCGGCACCGACGAGGTCCCCGACGTCGCGGTGTCCGTGCCGCTCGGCGCCGGTCGCCTCACCCGCGCCTTCCTCACCACCGATCCGGCGCACCCCGACGAGGTGAAGGCAGCGCGCAAGCACACCCGCGCCACGATCGCCGCCGTCGCGGGACGGATCACCAAGGTGGGCGAGCCGCGCCACGTGGTGGCGACGAGCAAGACGTTCCGCTCCCTGGCCCGCATCGCCGGCGCCGCGCCGTCCAGCGAGGGCCCGTTCGTACGCCGGCACCTCGACCGCGACGACCTGCGCGCGTGGGTCCCGAAGCTCGCGGCGATGTCGGCACGCGAGCGCGCCGACCTGTCGGGCGTGAGCGCGGGGCGCGCGCCCCAGCTGCTCGCCGGCGCGATCGTCGCGGAGGCCGCCCTGGACCTCCTCGGCGTCGAGCGGCTCGAGATCGCCCCGTGGGCGCTGCGCGAGGGTGTCATCCTCGAGCGGCTCGACCGGATCGGGCGATGAGCTCGGAGGTCGTCGCCCTCGACCCGGCGGTCGGGCTGACCTCGGCGCAGGTCGCCGAGCGCGTCGCCGCCGGCCAGGTCAACGCGGTCAAGGACCGCAACTCCCGCTCGCTCGGGGACATCTTCCGGGCCAACACGTTCACCTACTTCAACGCGCTCATCGGCGCGCTGTGGGTGCTCATGCTGGTGAGCGCGCCGTTCATCGACTCGCTGTTCGGCTTCGTCATCGTCATCAACACCGCGATCGGTGTCGTCCAGGAGTACCGCGCCGCACGTACCCTGGCGAAGCTCTCGCTCGTGGGGCAGCAGCAGGCGCTCGTGCGCCGCGACGGCGCGGACGTCGAGATCCGGCCGAACGAGATCGTGCTCGGCGAGGTCATCGTCATCCGCACCGGCGACCAGATGCTCGTCGACTCCGAGGTCCTCGACAGCGTCGGCCTCGAGCTCGACGAGTCCCTGCTCACCGGCGAGGCCGACCCGGTGCCGAAGGAGGTCGGGGCCGAGGTGCTCTCGGGCTCGTTCGTCGTGTCCGGCTCCGGGCTCCTCGTGGCCACGCGCGTGGGCCGCGACTCCTACGCCGCCCGGCTCGCGGACGAGGCGAGCAAGTTCAGCCTGACCCGCTCCGAGCTCCGCGACTCGATCCAGCGCTTCATCAAGTACGTGTCGTACGCCCTCGTGCCCGTGGCGATCTTCCTGTTCGTGTCCCAGTACAAGGCCAACGACGGCAACATCCGGGCGGCGATCGCGGGCACCGTCCCCGGCGTCATCACGATGGTGCCCGAGGGCCTCGTGCTCCTGACGAGCATCGCGATGGCCGTCTCGGTGGTCCGCCTCGCGCAGAAGCGGGCGCTCGTCCAGGACATGCCCGCGGTCGAGGTGCTCGCTCGGGTCGACGTCGTCTGCGTCGACAAGACGGGCACGCTCACCGAACCCGGGATGTCGGTGCACCAGGTCGTCGTCCTCGACGACGCGCTGCCGGTGAACGACGCCCTCGGCGCCCTCGGGGCCAGCGAGCGCGACCCCAACCAGACCCTCGCGGCGGTGGCGAACCAGTACCACGCGCCACGGGACTGGCGGGTCGTGGCCACCGTGCCGTTCTCGAGCTCGCGCAAGTGGTCGAGCGCGTCGTTCGCGGCGCACGGGTCGTGGGTGCTCGGGGCACCGGAGATGCTGCTCCCCGACGGCGACGCGGTGCGCTCACGGGCGGATGGCCTCGCCGCCGGCGGTGCTCGGGTGCTCCTGCTCGCGCGTTCCGCGGGTGAGCCCGACCCCGCTGCGGGCCCGGGCGACCTGCGCCCTGCGGCGCTCGTCGTCATCGACCAGACGCTGCGCGTCGACGCGCGGGACACCGTCGCGTACTTCCTGGAACAGGACGTGCGCATCAAGGTCATCAGCGGCGACAACGCGGTGACGGTCGGCGCCATCGCCGCGCAGGCCGGGATCCCCGGGGCGGACACGCCGTACGACGCGCGCGAGCTGCCCGAGGACCGCGACGCGCTCGCGGACGTGCTGGAGGAGCACTCGGTGTTCGGCCGGGTGACGCCGGCGCAGAAGCGCGCGATGGTGGGCGCGCTGCAGAGCCGCGGTCACGTCGTCGCCATGACGGGTGACGGCGTGAACGACGTGCTGGCGCTCAAGGACGCCGACCTCGGCATCGCCATGGGGTCGGGCGCCGGCGCCACCCGAGCGGTCGCGCAGATCGTGCTCCTCGACGACACGTTCTCGGTGATGCCGTCGGTCGTCGCGGAGGGCCGCCGGGTGCTCGGCAACATCGAGCGGGTGTCCGACCTGTTCCTCACCAAGAGCTTCTATGCCATGGCGCTCTCGGTCGCGACCGTCGTCCTCGTGCTGCCCTTCCCGTTCCTCAACCGGCACCTCACGATCGTGACCGCGCTGACGATCGGCATCCCGGCGTTCTTCCTCGCGCTCATGCCGAACACGCAGCGCTTCATGCCCGGCTTCTTCCGCCGCGTGCTCAAGTTCGCCGTCCCCGCCGGGCTCATCACCGCCGTGGCGTCGTACGCCACCTACGGCTACGTCCTCGCGATCACCGACGCCGCCGACGGCGTGCCGGACGCGCGGTCCGCGGCCGTCGTCACCCTGTTCGTCGTGGCCTGGTGGGTGCTCGTCCAGGTCGCGCGTCCGTGGACGCCGCTGCGCCTCGGGATCTGCGCAGCGATGCTCGTCGGGTTCCTCGGCGTGCTCTACGTCCCCTGGCTGTCGACGCTGTTCGACCTGTCCTGGCGGCCGGACAAGGTGGGCCTGGTCGCGCTCGGCGTCGGCGTCCTCGGCGCCGTCGCGATCAGCGTGGTCCACGCCCTCGCCGGGCACGGGAGCCCCGGGCCCCGCGGTGGTGGTCCGGTGGCGGTGGTCGCAGGATGATCCCGTGAGCCCGCTGGTCACCCTCTCGACCGCGTCGACGTATCCGGAGTCGACCGCGGCCTCCTTCGAGATCGCCGCGCGTCTCGGGTACGACGGCCTCGAGGTCATGGTGCTGAACGACCCGGTGAGCCAGGACCCGGAGGCGCTGCTCCGGCTGCGGGACCACTACGGAATCGCGATCACCTCGATCCACGCGCCCTGCCTGCTCATCAGCCAGCGGGTCTGGGGGAGCGAGCCGTGGCCGAAGCTGCAGCGCGCCCAGGCGGCGGCCGAGCTCCTCGGCGCCTCGACGGTCGTCGTCCACCCGCCGTTCCGGTGGCAGCGCGACTACGCGCGCGACTTCGTCGCCGGCATCGACGCGATGGCCGACGAGACCGACGTGCGGTTCGCGGTCGAGAACATGTTCCCGTGGCGCGCCGCGTCCCGGGCCTTCGCGGCGTACCTGCCGAGCTGGGACGTCCGCGAGGACGACTACCGCCACACGACCCTGGACCTCTCGCACACGTCGGTGTCCGGGTCGGACGCGCTCGAGATGGCCGCCGACCTCGACGAGCGGCTCGTCCACGTCCACCTGGCCGACGGCTCGGGCTCCAGCCGCGACGAGCACCTCGTCCCCGGACGCGGCACCCAGCCGTGCGCCGAGCTGCTGCAGGGGCTCGGGCGGTCGGGGTTCGACGGCCAGGTCGTCATCGAGATCTCCACCCGCAAGGCCGTCGACCGGTTCGAGCGCGAGGCCGACCTCCGGGAGGCCCTCGCGTTCGCGCGCCGCCACCTGGCGGGGCAGCCGGACGCCCTCGACGCGACGGAGCTGAGGTCGTGAGCTCCTCCGAGGACATCACCCGGCAGGTGCTCGATGCCGCCCGGGCGGCGTACGCCCGCCGCGGCTACCTCAACACCACGATCAAGGGCGTCGCCGCGGCCGCCGGTGTCGCGCCCGACGTCGTGCGCCGCTACTACGAGAACCGCGAGGCGCTCTTCGTCGCGGCGATGCGCCTGCCGTTCGACCCGGCGATGTCGATCGCCCAGCTCATGGCACCGGGACTGGACGGGCTCGGCGAGCGGCTCGTGCGCATCACGCTGCGGATGCTCGACGACCCGGAGACGCGCGAGCAGCTCGGCGAGATGGTCCGCGACGGCGCCGGGGCGTCGCGGGCGACGGCCTCGCTGCGCGAGTTCCTGGAGGCGGAGGTCGTCGACCGCGCCGCGGGCGCGCTCGGCGTCCCGGACGCCAGAATGCGGGTCACCCTGGCGACGTCGTACCTCCTCGGCATCGCCTCCACCCGCTACGTGCTGCGGCTCGAACCGCTCGCCTCGGCGACCGAGGACGAGGTCGTGCGGCTCGTCGCTCCGGCGGTCCAGGCGGCCCTCACGACTCCGACCACCCCTCCGCCGCGACCGCGCGGGTAGCCTGACCGCACGTGGCGGCGAGCCGGTCCGCCCCAGGTGAGGAGTACGCCGGTGCTGCGTGAGGCCCTGCTGTCGGTGTCGCGGAGCGAGAAGCTCAGGCAGATCGCGTCCGACGCGCCCCCCGTGCGCTCGATGGTCGACCGGTTCGTCGCGGGCGAGCGGACCGAGGACGCCGTCCGCGCCACGGCCGACCTCGTCGCCTCCGGTCGCCTCGTCACGATCGACCACCTCGGCGAGGACACCCTCGACGTCGAGCAGGCGACCGCGACGCGCGACGCCTACCTCAGCCTCCTCGACGCCCTCGGCGAGGCCGGCCTCACCGACCACGCCGAGGTCTCGGTGAAGCTGTCCGCGGTCGGCCAGGCGCTGCCCGGCGACGGGGAGAAGATCGCGCGCGAGAACGCCCGGGCGATCTGCGAGCGCGCGACCGCGCTCGGCACGACGGTGACGCTCGACATGGAGGACCACACCACCACCGACTCCACGCTCGACATTCTGCGCGAGCTGCGTCAGGACTTCCCGGGCACCGGCGGCGTCCTGCAGGCGTACCTGCGGCGCACCGAGGCCGACTGCCGCGACCTGGCCACCGAGGGCTCGCGCATCCGGCTGTGCAAGGGCGCCTACAACGAGCCCGAGTCGGTGGCCTTCACGGACCGGGCCGACGTGGACCGCGCGTACGTCCGCTGCATGAAGATCCTCATGCAGGGTGACGGCTACCCGATGCTCGCCACGCACGACCCACGCCTCGTCGAGATCGGTGGCGCCCTCGCGGTCCGCAACGACCGCCAGCCCGGCAGCTACGAGTTCCAGATGCTCTACGGGATCCGCCCGGACGAGCAGGCGCGGCTGGCCGGTCAGGGCGAGCGCATGCGGGTCTACGTGCCCTACGGCGACGAGTGGTACGGCTACCTCGTACGGCGGCTCGCGGAGAAGCCCACGAACCTCACCCTGCTCGCCCGCGCCCTCGTGTCGAGGGGCTGACCACGACATGGGTCTCGTCGCGATCTTCGGTGCGGGCGTCATGGGCGAGACCCTGCTCGCCGGTCTCATCCGCGCCGGTCGTCTCCCCTCCGAGCTCGTCGTGACCGAGCGCCGCCCGGACCGCGCCGAGGAGCTGCGGCAGCGGCACGGCGTGGACGTCGTGTCCAACGTGGACGCCGCGACCCGGGCCGACACGCTCGTGCTCGTCGTGAAGCCGCAGGACATGGGCACGCTGTGCGAGGAGATCGCGCCGCACGTGCGCCCGGGCGCGCTCGTCGTCTCGCTGGCCGCGGGGATCACCACCGAGTTCCTGGAGTCGCGGCTGCCCGCGGGAGTGCCCGTGGTCCGCGTCATGCCCAACACTCCGGCGCTCGTCGACCAGGGGATGGCCGCGATCTCGCCCGGCGCCCACTGCGACCAGCCGCACCTCGACGAGGCGCGCCAGCTGCTCGAGGCCGTCGGTCGCGTCGTCGTGCTCGACGAGAAGCACCTCGACGCCGTCACGGCGATCAGCGGTAGCGGACCGGCGTACTTCTTCTACGTCGTCGAGGCGATGATCGAGGCCGGCGTGTTCCTCGGCCTCCCGCGCAGCACGGCCACCGAGCTCGTCGTGCAGACCTGCTACGGCGCGGCCACGATGCTGCGCGAGACGGGGGAGCACCCGAGCGTGCTCCGCGAGCAGGTGACGTCGCCCGGCGGCACCACCGTCGCGGCGCTGCGCACCCTCGACGACCACAAGGTGCGTGCGGCGTTCATCTCCGCGCTCGAGGCGGCGCGCGACCGCAGCCACGAGCTCGCGTCGGGACAGTGACCCCTCGGTGACGGGCGCAGCGACGGTCGTGTGGGACGACGCACTCGCGTCGTACGACTTCGGTCCCGGGCACCCGCTCGCGCCCATCCGGGTCCAGCTCGCCATGCACCTCGTCACCGAGCTCGGGCTGCTCGACGGCGACAACGTCACCGTGATCGAGCCCGACACGGTCGACGACGACCTGCTCGCGACGGTGCACGACGTCGACTACATCGCGGCGGTGCGGCGCTCGTCCGCCGACCCGACCGTGCACGAGCTGCACCGCGGGCTGGGCACCGACGATGTGCCCACGTTCCGGGGCATGCACGAGGCGTCGCGCGCGGTCTGCGGTGCCACGCTCGCCGCCGCGCGCTCGGTGTTCGACGGTCGCGCGCTGCACGCCGTGAACCTCGCGGGCGGCCTGCACCACGCGATGCCCGGTGCGGCGTCCGGCTTCTGCGTCTACAACGACATCGCGGTCGCGATCCGGTGGCTGCTCGACCACGGCGTCGACCGCATCGCCTACGTCGACGTCGACGTCCACCACGGCGACGGCGTGCAGGCGGTGTTCTGGAACGAGCCGCGGGTGCTCACCGTGTCGGTGCACGAGTCGGGGCGCGCGCTCTTCCCCGGCACCGGCTTCCCCATGGAGGTGGGCGGACCCGACGCGGTGGGCTCCGCGGTCAACGTGGCCCTGCCACCGGGGACCGGCGACGAGGGCTGGCTGCGCGCGTTCCACGGCGTCGTGCCGTCGCTCATCGAGTCCTTCCGGCCCGACGTCGTCGTGTCCCAGCAGGGCTGCGACACCCACGCCGACGACCCGCTGGCGCACCTCATGCTCACCGTCGACGGCCAGCGGCTGTCCTACGCCGCCCTGCACGAGATCGCCCACCAGTACGCCGGCGGCCGCTGGATCGCCACGGGCGGGGGCGGCTACTCCTGGATCGACGTCGTCCCGCGCGCGTGGTCCCACCTCGTCGGCGAGATCGTCGGGGCTCCGGTGCCGCCCGAGACGCCGCTGCCCGAGACGTGGCGCTCGTTCGTCACCGATCGCCTCCAGGTGCCGACGCCGAGCCTCATGACCGACGGCGCACAGCCGCGGGTGCGGCTGTGGGAGCACGGCTACGACCCGGCCGATCCGATCGACGCCGCCGTGCTGCGCACGCGCGATGCGGTCTACCCGTGGCACGGCCTCACCGCCGACCCGTACCACGGCTTCTGA
>JAJXTD010000249.1 GCA_021784035.1 Actinomycetes bacterium
GCCTCTGACCGCGCCGGCCCCCCTCTCCCGTCTCCCCCCTATGCGTGTTACTGATCAAAGGGTTGCTTCCCGGCCCCGGAAGCAACCCTTTGATCAGTAACACGCGGTCCCAGCCGGGCGGGTGGGGCGGCAGTGGGCTACGCCGTGCGGCGCCGGGCCGTCTTCGCGGTCGGCGTCGCCGTCTTGGCGGGCTTCTTCGGCGCGGCCGCGCTCGTCACGGCGCGCTCGGCGGCGGCCTTCTTCGCCGGCGCCTTGCTCACCGTCTTCGTCGCGGCCGCCGTGGTCCTCGCCCCGCTCGTCGTCGCGGCCCTCGTGGTCCTCGCCCCGCTCGTCGTCGCGGCACCCGTCGTCCTCGCCCCGCTCGTCGTCGCGGCCCTCGTCGTCGCGGCCCGCGTCGTCGCGGCCCTCGTCGACGCGGGCCCCGTCGTGGCCTTCGTCGACGCCGTCCGCGTCGTGGTCGTACGCCGCTTCGCCGTCGCCGACTCAGCGGCCGGCTCCTCCCCCGGCTCCGATCCCGCTGCGGCGGCGGGCTTGGTGGTCTGGCTGCGCTTGACCGACTCGCGCAGCGCGGCCATGAGGTCCAGCACGATGCCGTCCCCCTCGTCACCGGCCCCGACCAGCTGGGGCTCGCTGATCCCCTGACCGCCGGCGAGCTTGCGGTCGATGACGGCGAGCAGCGCCTCGCGGTACTCGTCGCGGAACTCGCTCGGGTCGAAGTCCGTGGACAGGCTGTCGATGAGCGACGACGCCATGCTCAGCTCCTGCGGGCGGATGTCGACGTCGGCGTCGAGGACGTCGAAGTCGGCCGCGCGTACCTCGTCGGGCCAGAGCATCGTCTGCAGCACGAGGACGTCGCCGCGCACGCGCAGCGCGCCGAGCTGCGTCTTCTGCCGCAGCACGACGCGGACGAGCGCCGTACGTTCGGTCGCCTCGAGCGCCTCGCGCAGCAGGACGTAAGGCTTGAGCGCGCGCGGCTCGGGCTCGAGGTAGTAGCTGCGGTCGAACAGCACCGGGTCGACCTGGTCGCTGGGGACGAACTCGACGACCTCGATCTCGCGCATGCCCGGGACGGGCAGCCCCTCGAAGTCGGCGTCCTCCATGATGACGACCTGGCCGGTGTCGGACTCGTACGCCTTCGCCAGCTCCTTGTACTCGACCGGCTTGCCGTCCACCGAGCACGTCCGCAGCATCTTCACCCGGCCGCCGTCCGCCGCGTGCACCTGGTGGAACCGCACGTCGTGGTCCTCGGTCGCGGCGTACAGCTTGATCGGGACGTTGACCAGCCCGAAGGCGACAGCGCCCTTCCACATCGCGCGCATGGCGTTCTCCTCACCGGGGGAAGTCACCCGACGAGGCAGCGCCCCCCAGGTGCCGGAATCACCCATGATGAACCAGTGCAGCCCATGCTGGCCAGCCCCGGCGTCCTTCCCGATACGGCGGACCCCTCCTGGGCGTACGAGGTGAAGTGGGACGGCATGCGCGTCCTCGCCACCGCCTCGCACGGGCGGCTGCGGCTCACCAGCCGGGCCGGGACGGACGCCACGACCCGCTTCCCCGAGCTCGTCGGCGCCGTCCCCGGACTCCCGCAGGGGTCGGTCGTCGACGGCGAGGTCGTCGCGTTCGACCCGTCCGGGCACCCGTCCTTCGCGCTGCTGGCCCCGCGCATCCAGCGGGCCCGCGTCGACGCGACCGTCAGCCGGCCGGTGACCTACGTCGTGTTCGACCTGCTCCGTCTCGGCTCCAGCGACGTCATCGACCTCCCGTACGCCGAGCGGCGCGCGCTGCTCGCCGATGCCGTGCCGGACGGCCCGCGGGTCGTCGTACCGGAGTCGTTCGACGACGGTGCCGCGCTGTTCGCGACGACCGAGGCCCAGCGGCTCGAGGGCGTCGTGGCCAAGCGCCGCGAGTCGCGGTACCAGCCGGGGGTGCGCAGCGCCGACTGGGTCAAGGTCCCGCACCGGCGTACGCGCTCGCTCGTCATCGGCGGGTGGAAGGCGCGCGCCGACTCCCCGACCCGGCTGGCGTCGCTGCTCGTCGGTACGCCGACCGACGACGGCATGCTGCGCTACGAGGGCGCCGTCGGCTCGGGCCTGTCGGGCGCCGAGACCCGCGCCGTGATCGACGTATTCGGCGATATCGCAACGGAATCAAGCGGTTTCCACGGCCACCCGGCACCCGACCAGCAGCGCGGCGACGTCCTGCACTGGGTCGAGCCGCTCCTCGTCGTCGACGTCGAGCACCTCGGGCGTACCGCGAACGACCTGCTCCGCCAGCCGACCGTGGTGCGCCTGCGGCCGGACCTGACCTACGCCGACGTCGTGGACGGGGAGGGATCGTGACCCCGACCGACAGCACCGGCGGCTCGCTCGAGATCGGCGGTCGCGCCGTACGCGTGACCAACCTCGACAAGGTCCTCTACCCCGCGACGGGATCGACGAAGGCCGACGTGCTGCAGTACTACCTCGCCGTCGCGCCGCGCATCCTGCCCCAGCTGCGCGACCGGCCGGTCACCCGCAAGCGCTGGCCGAACGGGGTCGACGAGGAGCCGTTCTTCGAGAAGAACCTGCCGCGCGGCACACCGGACTGGATCCCGCGCACGACGCTGCACCACACCGGCAGCCGTTCCGGTCGCGGCGCGCGCGACCTCGACTACCCGCTCGTCGACGACGAGGCGACGCTCGTGTGGCTCGCGCAGTCCGGCGCGCTCGAGCTGCACGCGCCGCAGTGGCGCGTCGACCGGCGTACCGACGAGCCGCTGCCGCCGGACCGGCTCGTCGTGGACCTCGACCCCGGGCCGCCGGCCGGCCTCCCCGAGTGCACCGAGGTCGCGCTCGCCGCGCGGGACATGCTCGCGGGCCACGGCCTCGACGCGTGGGCGGTGACCAGCGGCTCCAAGGGGATCCAGCTCTACGCCGAGCTGCCGCCCCGGACACCGCGCGGCGTCGACGTCCTGGCGCGCGCCGGGTCGCCCTCGGACTACGCGCGCAGCCTCGCCGCGGCGCTCGAGCGACACCTGCCGAACCTCGTGGTGTCGAGCATGTCCCGCGACATCAGGCCCGGGCGGGTGCTCGTCGACTGGAGCCAGAACAACCCGGCGAAGACGACGATCGTCCCCTGGTCCCTGCGCGGCCTGTCCCGCCCCACGGCCGCGACGCCGGTCAGCTGGACCGACCTCGAGTCCGGCGCCGCGCGTCAGCGCGGGATGGCCGAGGCGCTCGAGCTCGCCCAGCTCGAGCCGTAGGCCGAGGCGGACTGCCGGCGGCGTATCCCCCAGGCCCAAGCGCGTGTCACTGATCAAAGGGTCGCTTCCCGGCCCCGGAAGCAACCCTTTGATCAGTGACATGCGGCCCGAAGGTGGACGGTACGCCGGGG
>JAJXTD010000250.1 GCA_021784035.1 Actinomycetes bacterium
TGGCCCGGCGCGACGAGCAGCCTCAGTCCGAGCTGGTTCGCGAGCGAGCCGGTGGGCGTGAACACGGCCGCCTCGTGGCCGAGCAGTTCGGCGACGCGGCGCTCGAGCTCGGTGACGGTGGGGTCCTCGCCGTAGACGTCGTCGCCGACCTCGGCGTCGGCCATCGCCGCCCGCATGGCGGCGGTGGGCCGGGTGACGGTGTCGCTGCGCAGGTCCACGGGAGAGTTCACGCGGAGCAGCCTAGAACCCCACCCCGAGCCCGCTTGATCGTCCCTGAAGGACGATCACGAGAGTCCACGTGCGCCATCGCGTCCATGACTCGCGACCACGGCTCGGCCGCGGTCCGAACCGTCGCCCTCGGCCCCGGGCCGGTGGCCTCGACCGTGCGCCTGCGGCCTCGGGCGGCGGAGGGCTCAGCGGAACAGGACCGGCTCGCCCGCGGGGCGCACGCCCTCGTGGACGAGCAGCGCCTCCTTGACCGGGAGGCCGTACGCGTAGCCGCCGAGCGAGCCGTCGGTGCGCAGGATGCGGTGGCACGGGACGAACGGGGCGACCTTGTTGCGCGCGCACGCCTGACCCGCGGCGCGCACGGCCCTCGGGCGGCCGGCACGCTCGGCGAGCCCGGCGTAGGAGTCGGTCTCACCCGCCTTCACCTGCCGCAGCGCGGTCCAGGCCACCTGCAGGAACGGACCGCCCGTCTGGCGCACGGCGACCCGGTCCAGCGCCGCGAGGTCGCCGTCGGCGTAGTCGCGCAGCGCCTCGACCGCGGGTCGCACCGACGGCGCGCTCGGAGCGACCTCGCGGTGCCCACGCGCCTGCTCCGCCTCGGACAGGAAGCCGAACGTGGTCGCGAGGTCGGCGAAGCCGGACGCGACGACGGCCCCGTCGTCCGGGTCGACCACGACGACGACGGTGCCGCCCGGGATCGCGACGGATGTCGTCTCGTACGGCGTGCTGCTCACGGCTTCTCCTCGGGTCGGGTCCACAGGTGCTGGGCGGCGTAGGAGCGCCAGGGGCTCCACGCCCGAGCCCGCTCCGCGAGCTCGCGCGGCGCGGTCGGGAGGCCGAGCGCGACGGCGGCGTGCCGCACGCCGAGATCGGTCTCGGGCAGGACGTCCGGGTCGCCGAGCGCGCGCAGCCGGACGTACGCCGCCGTCCACGGGCCGACGCCCGGGACGGCGAGCAGCGCTTCCGTGACCTCGTCGAGGTCGCCGGAGCGCAGGTCGACCGAGCCGGCGGCGACGGCGCGCGCGACGGCGTGCACCGTGCGCGCCCGTGCCCCCGGCATCCCGATCGTGGCGATGCGGTCCGGGCCGGCGTCCGCGAGCGCGGCCGCGCTCGGGAACGCGGTGAGCGGCCCGACGCCGACCGTGCCGAGATCGCGCACGATCCGACCGAGCAGCGTCCGCGCGCCCGCGACGGACACCTGCTGGCCGACGATCGCACGCACGACCGTCTCCCACGGGTCGACCGTCGTCGGCACGCGCAGTCCCGGGCGATCCGCCACGAGCGGGGCGAGGACGGGGTCGCCGGACAACGCGGCGCCGATCGTCGCCGGCTCGGCGTCGAGGTCGAGCCACCGGCGTACCCGGTGGACGAGCGCGGCCGTGTCGCGCAGGTCGGCGTCGCTGCGCACGACGGCGTGGTCGGCGCCGACCTCCACGGCCACGGCGGCCGGCCGGATCGCGAGCGGCACCACGCGCCGGTGCGTCCAGCCGTACGACGACGGCTCGTGCACCTCGAGGCCCTCGACCGCTCGCGCGGCGAGGAAGCCGCCGACCGCGCGAGCGTCGTACGGCGGGCGCAGCCGCAGCCGCAGCACGAGCGCCGGGTCCGCGGCGGCGACCGGGGCGGCCGGTGCGCGGCGCAGCTGTGACGGCGGCAGGCCGAACTCGCGGCGCATGACGTCGTTGAACTGACGGACGCTCGAGAAACCGGCCGCGAACGCGACGTCGACGAGCGGCAGCGCGGTCTGCTCGATCAGCAGCCGAGCGGTCTGCGCGCGTCGGCTCACCGCGAGGTGCAGCGGCCCGGCACCGACCTCCGCGACGAGCGTGCGGTGCAGGTGCCGCTCGCTGACGTGCAACGTGCGCGCGAGTCCCGCGACGCCGCCGTCGTCGACGGCGCCGTCCGCGATGAGGCGCAGCGCGCGGGCCGCGAGGTCACCGCGGTGGTCCCAGTGCCGCGACCCCGGCGCGGAGTCCGGCCGGCACCGGCGGCACGCGCGAAATCCCGAGCTCACCGCCGCCGCGGGCGACGCGAAGAAGCGCACGTTCGCCCGCTTCGGCGTCTGCGCCGGGCACACCGGCCGGCAGTAGACGCCCGTGCTCGTGACGCCGAACCACAGGCGGCCGTCGAACCGCCGGTCGCGCGCCGCCAGCGCCTGGTACGCCGCGTCGACGTCGAGCCCCACCGGTGCCGTGATGGCCCCGCGCGGCTCGGTCGTCGTCGTCATGCCGAGCAGTCTGCCCCACGCCTCCGACTCTCGGCTGGCGGAAATCGGACCCGACTCCCGCATGAAGGTGCCCCGACGCGCGACAGACGCACCTGGGGCGCCCACTCGGAACGGGCTCGCTCGGCGTGCGACGCGGGGGGCGGTCTTGGTGCTCCGATCGCGCGTCGGAGCGTCTTCGTGCGGGCGCCGGGTCAGGGCGTCAGCGCGCGCACGGCGGGGAGCAGGTGCGGCCACCACCACAGCTCCGTCACGCAGCGCGCGAACGTCCACGTGCGGACGGCGTCGACGTCCACCTCGCAGAGGTCCGCCATCCGCGCGGTGAGCCCGAGCGGGTCGGCGACGAGACGTTCCGGGCAGTTGAGCAGGTGCTGCACGACGTCGTAGGCCCGCTCTCCGGCGTACGGCTTCGGGTCGACGAGCAGCCACGGCTCGCGCTGCGCCGCGAGCACGTTGCCCGCGTGCAGGTCGGTGCACAGCAGGGCCGCGCCCGGTTCCACCGCGGTGGGCGCGCGCTCGCGGAGGACCTCCAGCGCGGCCGCGACGAGGGCGGCGTCGACGACGTCGGGACGGGCAGTCGCGCGCTCCTGGGTCTCGTCGGCCCAGATGCGGCACAGGTCGTGCAGCGGCCGGAACGGCGTGGGGTCCAGCGGCGTCGCCCACGTGCGCCGCAGCACCGACGCGAGCACGACGTCCTGCTCCGACTCCGGACGGTCGCGCAACGGCGTCCCGGGAACGCAGCGCTCGAGCAGGAGGCAGATCGTGTCCCCGACCCTCTCGTACCGGTGCAGCCGTACGGCACCGGCGCCGTCCCACAGGCGCGCGTCCGCCTCGTGGTCGGCCTCCTCGTGCCACCGGCCGACCTTGAGGACGACGTCGTCGCCGTCGGCGGTGCGGACCGGTGCGACCCACGCCGTC
>JAJXTD010000251.1 GCA_021784035.1 Actinomycetes bacterium
TCGGTGACCGGGCGGCGCTCGACGCGGGCCACCTCGGCCGCGGTGACGTGTATCTGGTGACGCATCACGAGGGTGTGCCGTTCGTGCAGGACGGAACGCGCGACGGCGAGTGCGTTCGCGAGCAGATGACAGCCGACTTCACTACGGCGCTCGTGGAGCACGGCAAGCCGTGGGCGATGCTGACCGGCACGCTCGAAGCGAGGCTCACGCTCGCGGAACGCGTCGTCGACGACATCGTCCTGCGCCGCTTCGCATTGACCGACCCGATCTAGCCATTCAGCTGACGCGCGGCCAGGACTTCCGTCGTAGCCCTTCGCTAGCGTCAGTCGTCAGTCCAGGGAGGTCGCGTGTTCCTGCTCGACGACACGATCGTCTACAGCGCCAGCGATCTCGCGATCGCGGCCGACTGCGAGTTCGGGCTGCTCCGGCGCCTCGACGACAAGCTCGGCCGTCTCGTCGTCGAGGACGAAACCGACGCCATGCTGGCCAAGGCAGCGCAGCTGGGCCAGGTCCACGAGGATCGGGTCCTGGCCCGCTACCGCGCCGCTCACGGTGACTGGGTGCCCGGAACGCCCGGTGGTGTCGCGGAGATCGAGCGGCCTCCGCACTACGACCGCGCCGGTCTCGAGCAGCGACTCGGCGAGACCCTCCAGGCCCTGCACGACGGCGCCGACGTCGTCGTGCAGGGGTCGTTCTTCGACGGGCGGTTCCACGGCCGTTCGGACTTCGTGGTGAAGGACGGCGATCGCTACGTCGTCTACGACACGAAGCTCGCGCGCCACGCCAAGATCACGGCGCTGCTGCAGCTCGCGGCGTACGCCGACCAGCTGACGCGGCTCGGCATCGACGTCGGCGACCAGGTCGGGCTGATGCTCGGCGACTACGACCCCGACGTGGACCCGGATCGGGGGCTCTCGCTGCACCCGGTGGCCGACATCATGCCGGTCTACCTCGCGCGTCGCGCGAGGCTCGAGCAGATCATCGACGAGCACCACGCGGAGACCGGTCCGGTGCAGTGGCGTGACCCCCGCTACACCTCATGCGGTCGTTGCCCGATCTGCACGGACGAGGCCACGTCGAACCATGACGTCCTGCTCGTGGCCGGCATGCGGATGACCCAGCGCGCACGTCTGGCCGACTCGGGGGTCGTCACCATCGAGCAGCTCGCCGAGTCGGAGGGTGGGATCAACGGCATCTCCTCGGCCACCCTGGCCAAGCTCCGGGAGCAGGCACGCCTGCAGGTGGCCCAGGCGGCGCGTCCTATGCAGCCCAACGGCCAGCCCGTTGTCGAGGCGGTCGTCTTCGACACCTCGGCGCTCGAAGCCCTGCCGGCGCCCGATCCCGGCGACATCTACTTCGACTTCGAGGGCAACCCGCTCTGGAGCGACGCCGACCTCGGCGAGTGGGGGCTGGAGTACCTCTTCGGCGTCGTCGAGGCCGACACGGGCGACTTCCGGGCGTTCTGGGCCCATGACCGGGCGCAGGAGAAGCAAGCCCTGACCGACTTCCTCGCCTACGTCACCGAGCGACGCGCGGCGCACCCTGGCATGCATATCTACCACTACGCCGCCTATGAGCGGTCGGCACTGCTGCGGCTCGCAGTCCGGCACGGCGTGGGCGAGGACCTCGTCGACGACCTGCTCCGCCACGGCGTCCTGGTCGACCTCTACGCCACGGTGCGCAAGAGCGTCCGCGTCTCGCAGCCGTCGTACTCCATCAAGAAGCTCGAGCCGCTCTACATGGGTGACGAGCTGCGCGCCGGTGACGTCACCAACGCGGCGGACTCGGTCATCCAGTACCAGGAGGCGTGCGAGAAGCGCGACGCCGGTGACCTGACCGCATGGCAGGACGCCCTCGACTCGATCGCCGACTACAACCGGTACGACTGCGTGTCGACGCTGCGGCTGTGCGGTTGGCTCCGGGACCGCGCGGCGGAGCACGGCATCACGTGGAGCGCCGCCGAGCCGGTCGCGCTGGACGGCGACACGGTCCCGGCCGCCGACCCGCTCGTCCCGGCGCTGCTCACCGCGGTGGGGGATACGCCGAGACCTGACCGGACCGCGGATCAGCAGGCGTTCGCCATGGTCGCCGCCGCACTCGACTACCACCGGCGCGAGGACAAGCCCTTCTGGTGGGCGCACTACGACCGGCTCGTCGCCCCGGTCGACGAGTGGGGCGACACGCGCGATGTGTTCGTCGTCGAGTCCGGCCGCGTCGTCACCGACTGGCACAAGCCGCCGCGTGCTCGCCTCGAGCAGCGCGAGGTCGAGCTCGTCGGCGAGTGGGGGCCGGGGAGCACGGCCGGCGTCGGACAGACCACCGTCGTGCTCGACTCGCCGCTGCCCGAGGGGCTCGAGCCCCCCGGTGGGTGCACCCGCTTCGCCCGCGGCGGTGACCTCGTAGAGCGCCGTATCGACGGAGGCGGCCGCGAAGTGGTCGTGCTCGTCGAGAAGCGGGCCACGGACGTCCCGGCGTACGACGCGCTGCCGTTTGCGCTCACGCCGCAGGCCGGTCCGCCGACCAAGGCGCTCCAGGCGGCCATCCACGGGATCGCGGAGCGGGTCGTGCATGCGGGCCTGGAACCGCAGGCGGGGCTCGACGTCCTGCGCCGTCGGCCGCCTCGCACCCGGTCGGGCTCCCTTCCCACGGTCGGCGACGGCACCGACGGCCCGCTCGACGCGATCACGGCCGCCGTGGCCGACCTCGACCGCTCCTACCTCGCTGTGCAGGGACCGCCGGGCACGGGCAAGACGTATGTCGGTGCGCGCGTGGTCATGCGGCTCGTCGAGCAGGGCTGGCGGGTCGGTGTGGTGGCTCAGTCGCACGCGGTCGTGGAGACCTTCCTCGACAAGGCCGTGGGGGCCGGGCTCGATCCGGCGAAGGTCGGGAAGCACGCCAAGCGCCCCGACGGGAGGGCGTGGACGGCGCTGTCCTCAGCCGACGCCGTCGCCGGCTTCCTCGCGCACCACGCCTCGGGCTGCCTCGTCGGCGGCACGGCGTGGGACTTCACCAACCTCAACCGGGTCGGGCGCGGCCAGCTCGACCTGCTGGTGGTCGACGAGGCCGGCCAGTTCTCCCTCGCGAACACCCTGGCGGTGTCCGTGGCGGCACAGCGGCTCCTGCTCCTCGGCGACCCGCAGCAGCTCCCGCAGGTGAGTCAGGGCACGCACCCGGAACC
The DNA here is from genome assembly GCA_021784035.1 of Actinomycetes bacterium. Taxonomy (GTDB): domain Bacteria; phylum Actinomycetota; class Actinomycetes; order S36-B12; family CAIYMF01; genus Longivirga. Next base: position 3,179 of record JAJXTD010000251.1, read on the forward strand.
GGTCGACGGCTCAGCACTCGGCTGGCTCAACGAGGGACACGCGACACTTCCCGCCGAGCGTGGCTACTTCCTCGAGCGGTCCTGGCGGATGCATCCCGACCTGTGCGCGGGTGTGTCGACACTCGCGTACGACGGCCGGCTGCGGTCGCACGAGATGGTCAC
>JAJXTD010000252.1 GCA_021784035.1 Actinomycetes bacterium
GCCGGGACCGGCGGGATCGTGGCGAGTCCGGCGGCGAAGCGGGCCTCGCTCGTCTCCTCGTCGACCATGCGGCCGTTGAGGTAGTCGTCGTACGCCGTCAGGTCGAAGTGCCCGTGCCCGGACAGCGCCGTGAGTACGACGGTCTCCTCGCCGGTCTCCTTTGCCTGGAGCGCCGTGCGCACCGCGAGCGCGAGCGCGTGCGCGGACTCGGGTGCGGGGACGATGCCCTCGGTGCGGGCGAACTGCACGGCCGCGCTGAAGCACTCCGTCTGCGGCAGCGCCTCGGCCTCCATGAGCCCGAGCTCGTAGACGTGCGAGATGAGCGGAGCCATGCCGTGGTAGCGCAGGCCGCCCGCGTGGATCGGGTCGGGGATGAAGTCGTGCCCGAGGGTGTGCATCTTCATGAGCGGGGTCATGCCCGCGGTGTCGCCGAAGTCGTAGGCGTACACGCCGTGGGTGAGCGACGGGCAGGACGCCGGCTCCGCGGCGATGATGCGCGGTGCCATGTTCCCGGCCATCTTCTCGCGCAGGAACGGGAACGACAGGCCGGCGAAGTTCGAGCCGCCTCCGGTGCACCCGACGATGTGGGTCGGGGTGTCGCCGGCCTTCGCCAGCTGCAGCAGCGCCTCCTCGCCGATGACCGTCTGGTGCATGAGCACGTGGTTGAGCACGCTGCCCAGGGCGTAGCGGACGTCGGGGTTCTGCGCGGCCACCTCGACGGCCTCGGAGATGGCGATGCCGAGCGATCCGCTGTAGTTGGCCGGGTCCGCGCCGAGCCGCCGGCCGGCCTCCGTGAGGTCCGACGGCGAGCGGTGCACGACGCCGCCGAACGCCTCGATCATGAGACGGCGGTAGGGCTTGCTGTCGTACGACGAGCCGACCTGCCACACCTCGCACTCGAGGTCGTAGAGGGCGCAGGCGAACGCGAGCGCCGTGCCCCACTGGCCGGCTCCGGTCTCGGTGGTCAGCTTCTTCACGCCGGCCTGCTTGTTGTAGTACGCCTGCGGCACGGCGGTGTTGGGCTTGTGCGAGCCGGCGGGCGAGACGCCCTCGTACTTGTAGTAGATGCGGGCCGGAGTGCCGAGCGCCTCCTCGAGACGGTGCGCGCGGAACAGCGGCGACGGACGCCACTGCCGGTACACGTCCAGCACCCCGCCGGGGATCTCGATGTACCGGTCCTGCGACACCTCCTGGAGGATCAGCTCCATCGGGAACAGCGGCGCGAAGTCCTCGGGCCCGGCCGGCTGAAGCGTGCCGGGGTGCAGGGCCGGCGGCGGCGGGCTCGGCAGGTCGGGGACGATGTTGTACCAACGGGTCGGCATCTCGTCCTCGCCGAGCTCGTACTTGTGCCGGCGCACCGTGTCGTCCATGTGGCGTCGTCCCTTCTCGCCAGGCGCGGAGCCTCGTGCCGGCGCGGGGTCGCCGGTGTGCGTCAGAACCTAACGGGGCGGAAGCCGCGTCGCCGAGCCAGGGCGACCCGGCGCGTCAGGGGCCGGGCAGGACTGCTGCGGTACGACGTCAGGCGTCGTCGCGCGCACGCGCCGCCCCGGAGCGGGCGGTCGAGGGCACGACGAGCCGCGCGACACCCGCGTCGAGGTCGACGTGACTGCTCGGGGGAGCGGAGTCACCCTCCTCGTCGCGCTTGAGCTCCATGTACTCGTCGTGCTCGCGCTTGTGCTTCGTGCTGGGTGCCAGCGCGAGGCCGAGCGTGTCGAAGCCGACCTGGGCCACGTGCTGCCGTGGCGCGGGCTCGCCCCGCTTGCGGCGACGGCGGACGAGCGCGGCCTCGATCGCCGCGGCGACGACGAGCAGGACGACGAGGGCCGGGAGGGTCATGGCCGCGAAGTACGACATCAGCTCGCTCCGAGGGCCGTGGCGATGTCGTGGATCCGGTGGGCGAGCTCGACGTCGAGCTGGGTGACGCCGCCGGCGGAGTGCGTCGACAGCGCCAGGTGCAGGGTGCGCCACCGGATGTCGATGTCGGGGTGGTGGTCCATCGCCTCGGCCACGACGGCCGTCTCGTCGACCGCGCGCACGGCGGTCGGGAAGTCGGGGAAGTCGTAGCTACGCCGGATCGCCGTGGCGTCGCCGGTCCACCCGGGCAGGTCGACGAGCTGGCGGGCGATCTCCTCGGGCTCGAGGGGTCGGCTCATGGCTCCAGGATCGCACCGTCCGCGCCGCGCGGTCGAGCCGCGAGCGGACGCACCGCGTGGCGCTGCGGCACGATGAGCCTGTGGGGGCGATGGGAGAGCCGAGTGCCGCGACGCTGGCGGCCGCGGCACTCGGGTGGCTGGTTCTCGGCTTGCTGCCCGGATGGCTCGTGACATCGGCGGTGACACCGGCACGCTCGGCGCTCGACCGGCTCGCGGTCGCCCCCGCCGTCTCCATCGGGCTCGCCTACCCGGCAGGCGCCTGGGCCAATCGCCTCGGGTTCGCGGTGGCGCTGCAGGTGGCCCTCGCGGTGCTCCTCCTCGCCTCGATCGGGGCCGGGGCCGTCCTGCTCCGTCGCCGACGCGAGGGCGCAGCCGGTCCGCTGCACGATCGAGGGACCCTGACCGCCGTCCGGTTCCCGCTCCTCCTGGTCACGCTGTTGTGGCTCGTGGCGATGGCGACGTCGGAGGCGGGATGGGGACTCGTCGCGCCCAACTCCGACGGGAACACGCACGGGCTGCTGACCGTGTCCCTGCTCCAGCACGGCGAGGTCCTCGGCTTCGGGGGCTATCCGCTCGGCGTCCACGTGGTCGCTGCCCTCGTCGGGGTCGTCACGTCGGTGCCGTCCGCCCTCGTGGTCCCCCTGACCTTGCTCGGCCCGGTATGGGCGGTGCTGGGTGTCGCCGCGTTCGCCGGTCGCATCTCGCGCACGATGGTTCCGTGGGCGGCCTTCGCCGCCTGTGCCGTGCCGTACTTCCCCTTCGGTCAGGTCATCTGGGGTCCGGTGCCGCTCGTGGTCGCCGTGGCACTCGTCCCGGCCGTGGCGCTCGCCGTCCTCGACGCCTCCGGGCGCGGGGCCCTCCTCGTCGCTGCGGTCTCGGTTGCCGGGCTGCTGGCGATCCACGTGACCGAGGCGCTCGTGGCCGGCCTGCTCGTCGTGCTTGCTCTCGTGTCCGCCCGCCGCCTGCTCTGGGCTCCGCTCCTGCGCGGCCTGCTGGTCGCTCTAGGTGCGCTGCTGCTGACCTGGCCACTCGTGGTCGAGCTGTTGCGCGGGGGAGCGGTACGACCGCCGGACCCGGGTGCCCCCGTCGAGGATGCAGGGGCCGCGGGAGGCCTGGCACTGGCAGTGGTGACGAACTTCCTGCGGCCGTTCGT
>JAJXTD010000060.1 GCA_021784035.1 Actinomycetes bacterium
CAGCTACGCGTCCCTCCCGTCCGGAACCGGTCCGGGTGACTACACCGTGACCGCCACGGCCAAGCAGGGCTACGCCATCGAGGGCACGTCGTCGTGGGACATCACCGTGCTGCCCATGCTCACCGGCGCGGTGTGCCTGACCACGGTCACGCCGGTGCCGCCGACGGTCACTCCGTCGACCGTCTGCGAGGTCCAGGGCACGTACGCGATCCCGGCGACGACGGGGATCACCTACCTGCTCGACGGCACGGTCGTCTCTGCCGGCACCTATGACGGACCGGCCTCCGGCCTCGTCACGGCCAAGGCGAACGAGGGCTACACGCTGTCCGACGCGAGCTGGACGTACCAGCTGACCGTCGCGCCGCCGGAGCTCTGCCCGGCCGCCGTCGTCGAAGCGCCCACCGAGACGACGACACCGACGGGGACGGTCACACCCGCCGGGACGGCTGCCGTGACGGAGCCGACCGCGGCGCTGCCGAAGACCGGGGCGTCGACCTCGGCCCTCGCGACTGCGGGCGTGCTCACGCTGCTGCTCGGCCTGGCACTGCTGGCCGTCGGCACACGCCGTCGGCGGGCGGACCTGAGGTAGTCCACCCCGGCACGACGACGGAGCCCTCCGCCCTCGGGGCGGAGGGCTCCGCCACGCTCGGCGCGGGCTACATGCGCAGGTACGACGCGCCGTTGAGGTCGAGGATGGCGCCGGAGGCCCACTGCGCCTGGGCGGACGCGAGGTAGACCACGGCGTCGGCCACCTCGTCGGGCGTGGCCACCCGGTTGAACGGGCTCTCCGCCCGGCGCACGGCGCCGGCCTCGCCCACGAGCGACTCGGCCGCCATGTCGGTCTCGACGAACCCCGGGGCCACGGTCGTCACGGCGATCCCGGCCGGCCCGAGCGCCTTCGCGAGCGACTGGCCGAGGGCCGCGATGCCCGCCTTGCTCGCGCCGTACGCCGGGCTGTTCGGCTCGCCGCGGAACGCACCGCGCGACCCGACGTTGACGATCCGCGCCGAGCCGTCGCGCGGCATGTGCCGCACCGCGCACCACGTCACGTTCGCCGCGCCGACGAGGTTCACCCCGAGCGTGTCGGCCCACGCCCGCTGCCACTCCTCGTAACCCACCTCGTCGATGTGGTGGGCGAGGAAGACGCCCGCGTTGTTCACCAGGACGTCGATCCCGCCGAGCGCGGCCGCCGCGGCGTCGACCATCGCCCGCACCTCCTCGGCGTCCCGGAGGTCGCCCTGGACGACGACGTGGCCCTCACCGGGCAGCTCGGCGCGCAGGGCGTCGGCGGCGGCCCGGCCGACGCCGCAGTGGATCGCGACGGAGTCGCCCAGGCCGGCGAACGCGCGGCACACGGCCGCGCCGATCCCGCGCGAGCCTCCGGTGACGAGGATGCGGCGGGGCGAGGTGCTCGTGGTCATCCGCGCAGTCTGCCGCAGCCCGGCGGTCAGGGCAGGCGCAGGGCGTGGCGCACGGCTGCGGCGACGGCCGGGACGACCATGACCACGCCGGGCTGCACGAGCGACGGCCGGTTGAACGTGAACTCGGTGCCGTCCGGCGCCGTGCACCACAGCCCCCGGTGACGTGCGACGGCGAGGGGTGCGGCGAGGTCCCAGTCGCTGAACCCGCTGTCGTGCAGGTAGATCTCGGCGCGCCCGGCGAACAGCTCGGCGGCCTTCGCCCCCACCGACCCGACCTCGAGCACCTCGACGCCGCGACCGGTCAGCCCCTCGTCCGCGAGCCGGGCGGCGAGCCGGGCCACCGTGTCGTCGAGCCGCACCGGCGGCCGCGACCGGGACACGACGAGCCGCACCGGGCGGTCCCGCGGCACGGCCGCGGGCTCCGGCACCGGGTCCAGCACGGAGTACGCCGTGCCCGACGCCGGCAGGTCGACGGTGCCCGCGGTCAGCGCGCCGCCCTCCGGCGTGCGGGTCCACAGCGCCACGTGGACGGCGAAGTCGGCACGGCCCTGGCCGTACTCCCAGGTGCCGTCGAGCGGGTCGACGATCCAGACCCGGTCCGCCGCGAGCCGGGCCGGGTCGTCGACGCCCTCCTCCGAGAGGAGCACGTCGCCGGGTCGCGCGGCCGACAGGTGCGCCGCGATGAGCTCGTGCGCCGACCGGTCCGCGGTGTCGCGCAGGTCCCGGCCGCGTCCACCGTCGCCGGCCTCGACCACGCCGAACGACGCGCGGATCTCGAGCAGCAGCTGCCCGGCCGCGTGCGCGAGGTCGCGCGAGAGCTCGGCGTCGCCCGCGGCTCCGACGTCATGGTCGGTCATCGGATCCTCATGAGTGGTAACGGTTCTGGGCGCGCTCGAGCCCCTCGTGCAGGAGCAGCTCGACGGCGTCGGCGGCGTCGGACACGAGGAGCGCGAGCTCCTTGCGCTCGACCGCGGCCCAGGGCTTGAGCACGAAGTCCGCCGGGTCCTGCCGACCGGGCGGCCGGCCGATGCCGACGCGCACGCGGTAGAACTCCCCCGAGCCGGTCGACCGCCGGATCGAGCGGAGACCGTTGTGCCCGTTGTCGCCGCCACCGAGCTTGAGCCGCAGTGCGGCGAACGGGATGTCGAGCTCGTCGTGGATCACGACGAGCCGGTCCGTCGGCACCTTGTAGAAGTCGAGCAGCCCCTTCACCGGGCCGCCCGACTCGTTCATGTACGTCGACGGCTTGGCCAGCACCGCGCGGTGGCCCTGCAACCGCTCCTCGGCCACCTGGGCGTGCACGCGCTTGTGCTTCGCGAACCGGCCCCGGGCGCGCTCGGCGAGCTCGTCCACCACGAGGAAGCCGACGTTGTGCCGCGTACCGGCGTAGTCGGGGCCCGGGTTGCCCAGGCCGACGACGAGCCAGGGCGCGGTCTCGGTGGTCACGGGGTGATCCTCCCGCACGCCACCGTCCGGCGCGCCGTTCGCCCGACGCGACGGCCTCTCCGGCCGGGCCGCGGCCCGGAGGACGCGTGCGCACCTATACCCCCCGGGGTGTCTGTCTGTCGCGTCACATCTCGCCCGCCGGCGAGAATCCCGAGTCCCGGCGAGCGGAGGATGAATCACGTAGGAGCCAAGCAGGTACGGCGCACGACCGAGGCCGAGGGGCAACCCGTCCCGAGAGCAGCGACCGCCCGCCGTGCCAAGGAGTCGAGATGAAGAACCTCGTGATCCTCGGCGGCGGAACAGCCGGGACGATGGCAGCCAACAAGCTGCGCAAGAAGCTCGACAAGGTCGAGTGGCAGATCACCGTCGTGGACCGCCACGACAAGCACGACTACCAGCCGGGATACCTGTTCATCCCGTTCGGCACGTACAAGCCCACCGACATCACGAAGTCGCGGCGCAAGCACATCTCCGACGACGTCCCGATCGTCTACGGCGACATCGACCGCGTCGACGCCGAGGCGCGCACGGTCAGCCTCACGAACGGCACCGTGCTGCCGTACGACCAGCTCATCATCGCCACCGGCGTGACCCCGCGGCCCGACCAGACCCCCGGTCTCGACGACGAGAAGGCCTGGCACTCCAGCATCTTCGACTTCTACACCTATGAGGGCACCACCGCCCTGGCGAAGAAGCTCGCGAGCTGGAAGGGCGGACGGCTCGTCATCAACATCGTGGACATGCCCATCAAGTGCCCGGTGGCGCCGCTGGAGTTCGCGTTCCTCGCGGACGCGTTCTTCACCGAGCGCGGCATGCGCGACCGCGTCGAGCTCGTCTACGTCACGCCACTCCCCGGCGCCTTCACCAAGCCGGTCGCCTCGGAGCGCTTCGGCGGCATGCTCGACGAGAAGAAGATCTCGCTCGAGGCGGACTTCATGATCGAGCGCGTCGACCCCGACGAGCAGAAGCTGGTGTCCTACGACGAGCGCGAGATCGACTACGACCTGCTCGTGACGATCCCGCTCAACATGGGCGCCGACTATGTCGCCCGGTCGGGACTGGGCAACGAGCTCAACCTCGTCCCGGTGGACAAGCACACGCTGCTCTCGCGGACCTACGACAACCTCTGGGCCATCGGCGACGGCAACGACATCCCCGCGTCCAAGGCCGGCTCAGTGGCGCACTTCGAGATCGACATCTTCGTGGACAACTTCCTCGAGCACATCGCCGGCAAGCCGATGACCGGGTCGTTCGACGGGCACGCCAACTGCTTCATCGAGACCGGCCACGGCAAGGCGATGCTCATCGACTTCAACTACGACACCGAGCCGCTGCCGGGCAAGTTCCCGGTCCCGGGCATCGGCCCGATGAGCCTGCTCAAGGAGACGAAGATCAACCACCAGGGCAAGCTCGCGTTCCGCTGGGTCTACTGGAACGTGCTGATGCCCGGACGCCCGATGCCGCTCGCAGCCACGATGTCCATGGCCGGCAAGGAAGTCCCGGAGCCCTGATCTCCACCCCACCACCCGACCTTTCGACCGCACCAAGGAGCAGCGCCATGCCTGTCACGACCATTGCGGACCACGAGATCCACGTCGACGACGAGGGCTTCATGACCGTGTACGACGAGTGGGACGAGGAGCTCGCGAAGTCGCTCGCCGCCGCGATCGGCGTCGAGATGACCGACGAGAGCTGGCGGGCCATCCGCTTCATGCGCGAGGACTTCAAGTCCGAGGGCCACACGCCCACCCTGCGCCGCATCTCGACCGTCGGCGGCTTCGACACGAAGGGGCTGTTCGCCCTCTTCCCCAAGAAGCCGGCCAAGAAGATGGCCTACATCGCCGGTCTCCCGAAGCCCGCCGGTTGCGTCTGAGCACCACGCCGCGGCACCTCATCCACCAGCAGAACTGACCCAGAAGGACGTGGCACTCATGACCGCAGCTCAGGAAGCAATCATCCCCAAGTTCGACGACGACGAGGAGGACTCGGGTCGCACGCTGGCCATCATCTGCTCCAAGGGCGACCTGGACATGGCCTACCCCGGGCTGATCCTCGGCAACGCCGCGCTCGGAGAGGGCGTGAAGCTGCACCTGTTCTTCACGTTCTGGGGCTTCGACATGATCATCAAGTCGCGCATGCGCAACCTGAAGTTCAGCCCCAACGGCAACACCGCGATGCACATGCCGGTCGGCGACGTCCGCATCCCGCAGGCGCTCGCGCCGATGCCGGGCATGCAGCCGATGGCGACGAAGATGCTCAAGAAGCAGATCGCCGACCTCGGTGTCCCCGAGGTCCCGGAGTTCCTCGACCACATCGTCGCCAGCGGTGGCCGGCTCTGGGCCTGCCGCATGAGCGCCGACATGAACCACGTGACGAAGGACGACCTCTACGAGGGCGTCGAGGACATCATCAACGCCTCGGACTTCATCGAGCTGACCGCAGGGGCCCAGCTGCTCTTCATCTAGCGCTGGAGTACCCCAGGCTCCTACGGCTCGCCCGCCCAGTGACGGGTGCGGTCGGCCGGGAAGACGACGGGCCCCGTCCCAGTGGGACGGGGCCCGTCGGGCGTCACGGCGCCGGGCGGCGTACCGCTCAGGCCTCCTCGTCCTCCTCGACGGCCGGCGCGCCGTCGGTGTCGAGGTGGATCTCGAGGTCCATCTCCGGGGCGTGCGCGGCGGCCTCGAGCTCGGCCTCGTGCGCGGCCACGGCGGCGGCTTCGGCGGCCAGGCCGGCCTCGACCCGCTCCTCGGCCTCGGCCGCGGTGATGAGCACGAGGTCGACGTGCTCGAGGACGCGCTTGACCGGGTCGCGCTGGACGTCGCGCGGGGCGACCAGCAGCGTCTTGCCCTCGAGGTTCACCTCGAGCACGAGGCCCGGGTGGCGCAGCGCGAGGGTGAGGTCGTGGTCCGGGAGGGACACGTGGCGCGGCTCGCTGCCCCGGCCGTAGATGACGGCGGGCACGCGGCCCGCACGGCGGGTGCGACGCGCGGCACCCTTGCCGAAGTCCGAGCGGGGTTCCGCGGTGATGCTGACCTGAGCCACAGCTACTCCTACGTCGATCGTGCCGTCGCGCGCGTGAGAGGACGCGACGGTCGTGCGAGACCGGTGACGATGCAACGCATCACCGGAACGGATGGGTGTGCCGCGCCTCGCGGCGGGGCGGTCGGCGCCCCGGCAGTGTCGATGCGGGCGCGCGGCAACCGCGCGGTCCGCGTCGATCACGACGCGCCGGGGTCCCGGGCCGGAGCCAGGGATCCGCAGCGCACCCTCGCCGGGGAGCCTGCCGAGTCTAGTCCGGGGGGCGGGGATCGCCCAAACCGTCGGGCAGCATCCCCGCGGTGAGGGCGTACGCGACGGCTCCGGCACGGGTCGGCTGCCCGAGCTTGGTCAGGATGTTGGCCATGTGCCGGTGCACCGTGTGCTCGCTGAGCACCAGCGCCGACGCGACCTCCTGGTTGCTGAGCCCCTGTGCCACCAGCCGCAGGACCTCGACCTCGCGCGCCGTGAGCGGGCCGGCCTTCGGCGCTCCCAGCCGGGCGGCGAGCCGGCGCGCCTCGGCCAGGCCGGCCGACGCCGACAGCGCGGTCAGCTCCGCGACGGCGCTGTCGAGCTGGTCGCGCGCCGCGGTCGTGTCCCCCGACGACAGGAGCACCTCGGCGAGGCGGAGCCGCGTCTCGGCCTCGTCGTGGCGCAGTCCGGCGAGACCGAACCGGCGAACCGACTCGCGCAGCAGCGCGACGGCCTCGCCCGGTGGCGCGAGCGTGGCGTCGGCGCGGGCGGACAGCGCCAGCAGCGGATCGGTGCCGACCGCCCGCGCGGTCCCCCGGAGCTCGTCGGCCGCCGCGGTCGCCTCCTCGGTTCGGCCGGCCGCAGCCGCCGTGAGCACGGCCGGGAGCAGGGCCGCGGCGCGGGCCACCCGGTTCTCGTCGGGCGTCGAGCGGAGGAGGGCGTCGATCGACGACCAGGCGCCCTCGGCATCGCCGTGGGCGAACCGGATCAGGGCCCGGCCCACCACGGCGATCGGCTCGAACTCCGCCTGGCCGAGGAGCGCCTCGGCCTCCGCGAACCTCCCCTGACGACGACGCAGCTCGCCGAGCTGGACGACGGCGTCGAGCCGGGAGGACCGCTGCGAGCCGGAGAGACGGCGCAGCGTCGACGTGAGCTCGTGCTCGGCCTCCTCCCACGTGCCCTGCGCGATCTGGACCGAGGCGTACTGGACCCGGCAGACGTTGAAGAGCGGGACCAGCTGGCGCTCGGCGCAGATCGCCTCCACCCGCCGGCACCACTCGCCGGCGCGGACGACGTCCTGGGTCTGCTCGCAGGCCGCGATGAGCCAGCAGCAGACCTTGCCCATCCACATGACGTCGCCCACGTCGCCGCCCGTCGCCGCGGCCACCGCCGCGTCCAGACGGCTCATGCCCCGCTCGACGTCACCGCCGCTCGTCAACGCGCACCCCTGCAGCGCCAGGCCGACGACCTCGAGGTCGGGGACCCCTCGACGCCGCGCGATGCCCGACGCCCGCTCGGCCGCGGCGAGGGCCCGCGCCGGGTCCCGTGCGACGGCCAGGGCGAGCTCGGCCTCCCGCACCGCGAGCCAGCCGTGCTCGGCGGACTCCTCGAGCGGCTCGAGGAGGTCCCGCGCCCGGCCCAGCCAGCCCAGCGCCACCGCGCTGCCGAGGCCGAAGAGCAGCGAGTCCCACGAGAGGGCCGTCGCGGCCCGTGCCGCGCCCCGGTCGTCGCCGAGCTCGCGGTGCCGGCGGTAGGCACTCCCGCGCGCCCCCACGCACGTGCCCGCGTCGTCCAGCCACCAGGCGGCCTGCGCCAGCCCCTCGAACGCCAACGGGTCCCCGGTCTCGGCTGCGACGACGCGGAACGCCGCGGCCGCCTGCGCCCAGGAGCCGGCGGCCAGCGCCTCCTGCGCCGACATCACGGTGACCATCGCGCCCATTGTGGGGTGCGGGCGGTGCGGGGGCCGGGCGATCGACGAACGACGCCGGCCCCCGCCGGCCGGGATCAGACCCCGACGCCCGCGGCCAGGGCCTTGACGTCCGCCGTCGTCAGGGGGTTGCCGGCGATACCCCAGTCCCCGCTCCTGACCTCCTCGACGACGCACCACGTCACCGGGCGCATGTTCTCGCCCTCGATGGCGACCATGGCGTCGGTGAGCTGACGCACGATCTGCTGCTTCTGCTCGGCGCTGAACACGTTCTCGATGATCTTCACCTGGATGAGCGGCATGGCAGGTCCTCCGGTACCCGGCCCCCCGGCATGGCGGGCGTGTACCGGCAGCATCGGCGACGTACCGGAGGCGCGGCGTCGGCCGGACCGGCCATCCTCCCTCGGGCGGGCATGGCCCGTACGGGCCAGGACCGTCGGCGCGCTAGACCCGGTCGCCCTCGAACATCGAGGTCACCGAGCCGTCGGTGAAGACCTCCTGGATCGCCCGCGCGATGAGCGGAGCGACCGGGAGCACGGTGAGCTTGGCGAAGCGACGGTCGTCGGGGATGGGCAAGGTGTCGGTGACGATCACCTCGCGGACCCGGCTGCCCTCGAAGCGCTCGACGGCGGGCCCGGACAGGATCGCGTGCGTCGCCGCGACGATGACGTCCCTCGCGCCGTTGTCGAACAGCGCCTCGGAGGCCTTCACGATCGTGCCGCCCGTGTCGATCATGTCGTCGATGAGGACACAGATGCGGCCCTCGACCTCACCGACGACCTCCTGCACCTTCGCCTCGTTGGGGACGTCGGGGTCGCGGCGCTTGTGGATGATCGCGAGTGGTGCGCCGAGCAGGTCGGTCCAGCGCTCGGCGACGCGCACGCGGCCCGCGTCGGGCGAGACGACGGTGATGAGGTTGCGGTCCTCGACGGTCTCGGCGACGTACTTCACGAGGAGCGGCAGTGCGAAGAGGTGGTCGACGGGTCCGTCGAAGAAGCCCTGGATCTGCGCGGTGTGCAGGTCGACCGCCATGAGCCGGTCGGCACCCGCGGCCAGGAACAGGTCGGCGATGAGCCGGGCCGAGATCGGCTCGCGGCCGCGGTGCTTCTTGTCCTGGCGGGCGTAGCCGTAGAACGGCGTGATCACGGTGATGCGCTTGGCCGACGCGCGCTTGAGCGCGTCGACCATGAGCAGCTGCTCCATGATCCACTTGTTGATCGGCTCGGTGTGGCTCTGCAGCACGAACGCGTCGCAGCCGCGCACCGACTCCTCGAACCGCACGAAGATCTCGCCGTTGGCGAAGTCGTAGGCCTGCGTGTCCACGAGGTCGACGCCGAGCTCCTTGGCGACGTGCTGCGCGAGGTCCGGGTGCGATCGGCCCGCGATGAGCACGAGCCGCTTCTGGCTGGTCTGGACGATTCCGGTCACTGCGGCTGCTCCTCGGGCGTGGCCGAATCCCGGTCGGCGGACGCCGTACCGGAAGATCTGTGCGCGGCCGCGGCCGCCTCGGCCGCCTCTGCCGCCGGGGTGCCGGCCCGCCGGCGCGCGACCCAGCCCTCGATGTTGCGCTGGCGCGCGCGGCCCACGGCAAGGGCACCGGGCGGGACGTCGGAGTCGATGACCGACCCGGCGGCCGTGTAGGCGCCGTCGCCGATCCGCACCGGCGCGACGAGCATCGTGTCGCTGCCGATGCGCACGTGGTCGCCGACGACCGTGCGGTGCTTCGCGACGCCGTCGTAGTTCACGACCACCGTCGCCGCACCGATGTTCGAGCCCTCGCCGATCTCGACGTCGCCGACGTAGGACAGGTGCGGCACCTTCGAGCCCGCTCCGACGACGGCGTTCTTCGCCTCGACGTACGCCCCGAGCTTGGCCTTCGCGGCCAGCCTCGTCCCGGGCCGGATGTAGGTGAACGGGCCGACCGTGGCACCCGGGCCGATCTCCGCGCCGGACCCCTGGGTGCGCACGACGCTCGCCCCCTCGTGCACGAGGACGTCGGTGAGGTCGGTGTCCGGGCCGACCAGGGCACCCGTGGCGACGCGGGTCCGGCCGTGCAGCCCGGTGTTGCGCTCGACGACGCAGTCGCGCTCGAGCGTGACGTCGGCGTCGATCCACGTGGTGAGCGGGTCGACGATCGTGACGCCGGACCTCATCCAGTGCGCGTTCACCCGGTCGCGCAGCAGCGCACGGGCGTGGGCCAGCTGCCCGCGGTCGTTGACGCCGAGGATCTCGTCGGCGTCCGGCGCCGCCACCGCGGCCACCGGCAGCCCGGCGGCGACGTGCAGCCCGAGGACGTCGGTGAGGTACTCCTCGCCCTGGGCGTTGTCGGTCGTGAGCCGGCCGAGCGCGTCGCGCAGCGCCGCGACGTCGAAGGCGTAGACGCCGGAGTTGATCTCGCGCACCGCGCGCTGGTCGTCGTCGGCGTCCTTCTGCTCGACGATGCCGGTGACGTGACCGGTGCCGGGGTCGCGCAGCACGCGGCCGTAGCCGCTGGGGTCGTCGAGGACCGCGGTGAGCACGGTCGACACCGCCGACTCGGCCGCGTGGACGTCCACGAGTCCGCGCAGCGTCGCGCCGGTCAGCAGGGGGGTGTCGCCCGCGACGACGAGCACGGGGCCCGAGCCGTCGAGCGTCACGCCGGCCGCGGCGAGGCCGTCGAGCGCGACGCGCATCGCGTGCCCGGTGCCGTTCTGCTCCTCCTGCACGACCACGATCGCGGACGGTGCGATCTCGGCGAGGTGGGCGACGACGCGCTCGCGACCGTGCCCGACGACCACGACGACGTGCTCGGGCTCGAGGGCGGCCACCGCGGCCAGCACGTGGCCGACGAGGGTGCGCCCGCCGATCTCGTGGAGGACCTTCGGCGTCGCCGACCTCATACGCGTCCCCTCACCGGCGGCGAGGACGACGACGGCGGACGGGCGCGGGCTGCTCACGAGGGCGGCTGCTCTCCGGGTGGCGGCGGGCGAGGCAGGCACACGATACCCGCCGTTCACCGGACGGCCTACGGCCGCGTCCGGATCCACCGCGTCCGGAGGGGATCCGCTACGTGGTGAACAGCGCGCTGTAGGCGTCGAGCGCGGGCTGCCCGTCGAGATGGGCGTCGAGATGGGCGTCGAGGACTGTGGAGTCCAGCGCGATGTCGCCGTCCGAGACCAGGTCGATGAGCCCGGCCATCGATTTCCCCTAGACCGGGTCGATGATCTTGCCCTCGAGGCGGCCGGTCAGCCGGATCGCGTCGAGCGTCGACCGCACGGGAATGCCGTACTGGTCGCCGGTCCAGACCTCGAGCACGGTGATCTCGTCGTCGCGCAGGTCGCGACCGAGCCCGATGAGCTCCGCGGTCCGGCCCTGGCTCCCGGGGCAGGAATCGAACCTGCGTCGTACCCGCATTCAAAGTGCGGTCGCCCCTGCCAGCAGAGCAACCCGGGACCGGCGGCACTCCAGCGTAGGGCCACCTCCGCCGCGGGCGGGGCGGTGCCACCGGACGGAGGCTTGACAGGGTTACTCAAGCGTAGGTTACGGTTGCGTAGCCGTAGGTCAGTGCGGCACTCACCCGAAGGGCCGCCCGTGACCACAACCCCCGACGTCCAGCTGAGCCCGGCCGACCTGGCCGAGGAGCAGGCGCTCACCGGGCAGGCGTACGCCGCCGCCCGGCGCGACGGCAGCGCGCCCACGGTCGCGGGCTCCGACACCCAGAACCTCGCCCAGCGGCTCACCGTCGGTGCCGTCGTCGTCATCCCGCTCCTGGCCGTCGCCCTCGCCGTCCCCTTCGCCTGGGGCTGGGGCCTCGGCTGGCTCGACCTCGCGCTCGGCGTGCTGTTCTTCGCCGTGGCCGCGCACGGCATCACGATCGGCTTCCACCGGGCGTTCACCCACGGCTCGTTCAAGCCCAACCGGCCGCTGAAGATCGCACTCGCGATCGCCGGCAGCCTCGCGATCGAGGGACCCGTGGCCCGCTGGGTCGCGGACCACCGCAAGCACCACGCGTTCAGCGACGCCGAGGGCGATCCGCACTCCCCCTGGGCGTACGGGGAGTCGCCCCGGGGACTCGCCAAGGGCATCTTCTTCGCCCACACCGGCTGGCTGTTCGACGTCGAGCAGACGCCGATCGAGAAGTACGCGCCGGACCTGCTCAAGGACACGGACGTCGTGCGCATCTCGCGGCTCTTCCCGGTCTGGGTCGCCGTCTCGCTGCTCGCCCCGGCCGTCCTCGGCGGTCTGCTCACCTGGTCGTGGCACGGCGCGTTCACCGCGTTCTTCTGGGCGTCGCTCGTCCGCGTCGCCCTCGTGCACCACGTCACCTGGTCGATCAACTCGGTCTGCCACGTCTGGGGCAAGCACCCGTTCCGGACCCGCGACCGCTCGGGCAACGTCGCCTGGCTGGCGCTGCTGTCCGGCGGCGAGTCGTGGCACAACCTGCACCACAGCGACCCGACCGCGGCGCGGCACGGCGTGCTGCGCGGCCAGGTCGACACGAGCGCCCGGCTCATCGAGCTGTTCGAGTGGCGCGGCTGGGCGAGCGACGTCCGCTGGCCGAGGGCCGAGCGGCTGCGGGCCCGCCTGGTCGACCCAGAGAACACGCGCCTGTCGCGCAAGGTCTCATGACCGGGGCGGTCCGGCGTACGCCGGGCTCAGCGGTCACGGCATCATGACGACCGTGACCCAGGACCCGATCGACGACGAGACCACCGAGTCGACCGCGACCATCGTGGCCGACTCCCGGCGCAGGACCGACCGGGGACGCACCGAGCGCGTGCGCATGAGCGGGCGGGAGCGGCGCGAGCAGCTCGTCGACGTCGGCCGCCGACTGTTCGCCGAGAAGGGGTTCGAGGCCGTCACGATCGAGGAGATCGCGGCGAAGGCCAGCGTCTCCAAGCCCGTGGTCTACGAGCACTTCGGGAGCAAGGACGGCCTCTACGCCGTCATCGTCGACCGGGAGATGAACATCCTGCTCGGCATGGTGAGCGACTCGCTCACGGCGGACAACCCCCGCGCCCTGCTCGAGCAGGCCGCACGAGCCCTGTTCGACTACATCGAGGAGCGCAGCGACGGCTTCCGGGTGCTCGTGCGCGACTCGCCGGTCGCGCAGAACACCGGCAACTTCGCGAGCCTGCTCCGCGACGTCGCGAGCCAGGTCGACGAGCGGCTTGCCCGTGAGTTCGACCGTTCCGGCTTCCCGTCGAAGTTCGCCCCGATGTACGCCAACATGCTCGTCGGCATGGTGGCGCTCACCGGGCAGTGGTGGCTCGACGTCCGCAAGCCGAAGAAGGACGAGGTCGTGGCGCACGTGGTGAACCTCGCCTGGAACGGGATCGTGGGCCTGGAGAAGAAGCCGCGGCTCGTGACCGAGCGCGGCTCGTCGTCCTGAGCACTCCTGCGCTGCGCACGGACCGGCTCGACCTCGAGCCGGTCTCGCCGGAGCACGCCGAGGAGATGGTGGGCCTGCTCGCCGACCGCCGGCTCTACACCTTCTCCGACGACGAGCCCTCGCCCACGCTCGAGGGGCTGCGGGCCCGCTACGCGCGCCAGGCGGCCGGCCGGTCGCCGGACGGCCGCGAGGTCTGGCACTCGTGGATCGTGCGCGAGCGGGAGTCCGGGCGCGCGGTCGGCTTCGTGCAGGCCACCGTGGGCGCCACCGCGGGGACGTCCTCCGCGAGCGTCGACACTGCGGGCACGCCGTACGACGGGGCGACGAGCGCCGAGCTCGCGTGGCTGGTCGGCGTGCCGTGGCAGGGCCGGGGCTACGCGACCGAGGCGGCCGCCGCCGTCCGTGACGCCGTGCGCGGGCCCGGGTCCGCCACGGGTGACGACGTCACGCGCGTGCATGCCCACATCGCGCCCGGGCACGTGGCGTCGGAGGCGGTCGCCCGCCACCTCGGTCTCGCCCCCACCCAGGTCGTCCTCGACGGCGAGACCCGCTGGGAGCTCCCTCCCCCGTCTGATCCCCACCGCCGTAGTCACTGAAGGTGGCCCTGGTTGCTTCTATGTGGTCAGACTCCGCCCTCATCACCGGATCACTGTCGCGATCATGAGGGCGGAGTTTGGCGCTCTCTTGGCAACCAGGGCCACCTTCAGTGAGAAGCCCACGGCCCAGGTATCTCGACGTCGAGACATTCTCGCTAGGCTCGGGGCATGAGCCAGCGCTCCATCGGCCGGGCGGCCGACGAGGTCGACGTCCTCGTCGACGCCTGGCGCCGGGAGCGGCCCGACCTCGACGTCGCCCCGCTGGAGGTGCTCTCCCGGGTGAGCCGGCTCGCCCGGCACCTCGACCTCGCGCGACGCGAGGCATTCGCCGCGCACGACCTCGAGCCGTGGGAGTTCGACGTGCTCGCGGCCCTGCGCCGGGAGGGCGAGCCCTACACGCTGTCCCCCGGTCGCCTGCTCCAGGTGACGCTCGTGACGAGCGGCACGATGACCAACCGCATCGACCGGCTCGAGGCCAAGGGACTGGTCGCGCGCGTGCCTGACCCGCACGACGGACGCGGGGTGCAGGTCGTGCTCACCACCGACGGTCGCGCCCGCGTGGACGCCGGGCTCACCGACCTGCTCGCGCACGAGCGCGAGATCCTCTCCGCGCTCCCGGCGTCCGACCGGGACCTGCTCGCGGACCTGCTCCGCCGCCTCACGCTGCCGTTCGACAACGCCGCCGACTGACGCCGCCCACTCCAGCTCGGCCTCCGCGCTCCCGGCGTCCGACCGGGACCTGCTCGCGGACCTGCTCCGCCGCCGCACGCTGCCGCTCGACAACGCCGCCGACTGACG
>JAJXTD010000061.1 GCA_021784035.1 Actinomycetes bacterium
CGAACAGGTCCTGGGTCTCGGGGTGCCAGGACCACCTCAGGTTCGTGACGACGGAGGCCAGGGGCTCCAGCGCCGGGGGCAGCACGGTGCGGACGGTGAACCGTCGGATCGCTCTCACGTCGTCACCCTAGGGGCCCTCCGGCACGAGCGGCAGGGCGCACCCGCCGGTTACACGCGTTGCTCGTCGTTTCAGCCCTGTTCACCCCGCGCGACATGCTGTTACGTCGCTACGCTGCGAGACGATGCCGCCACGCACCCGCACGTCGACCGGCTCCGCCGAGCGCTCGACGTCCCCCGCCGCCCGGTCCGGTCGCCGCACGTCGTCACGAGCCTCCGCCGTACCGCCCGACGAGCCGGTCCGGCCGGCGAGCACCGGTCGCTACGCCGTCGAGGACCTCTCCCCCGTCGTCGCGCTCGGCACGCGGCCGGTGAAGGCGGTCGTGGGCGAGACGTTCACCGTGAGCGCGACCGTGTTCCGCGAGGGGCACGACGCCGTAGCCGCCACTGTCGTCCTGCGAGCACCCGACGGGTCCGAGACCTCGACGCCGATGCGCCCCACCGGCGTGCTCGACCGGTGGGCCGCCGACGTCACGCCCACCGCGATCGGCCACTGGACCTACGTCGTCGAGGCCTGGGGCGACCCGGTCGAGACGTGGCGGCACCGCGCCGAGATCAAGATCCCGGCGGGACTCGACGTCGAGCTCGAGCTGCTCGAGGGCGCGCTCGTCCTGCAGCGCGCGCTCAAGGACCTGCCGCGCGGTCACGCCCGCGACCCGCTCAAGGCGGCCATCGCGGCGCTCAAGGACACGGCGCGCCCGGCCCCGGCGCGGCTCGCGGTCGCGCTCGACCCGGCCGTGACGGCGCTGCTCGAGGAGCACCCGCTGCGCGAGCACGTCACGCCCTCGATGCCGATCCCGGTCCACGTCGAGCGGGAGCGGGCGCTCGTCGGGAGCTGGTACGAGTTCTTCCCGCGGTCCGAGGGCGCCACGCTCGACCCGCCGCGCTCGGGCACGTTCGCCACGGCGGCCGAGCGCCTCCCCGCCATCGCCGACATGGGGTTCGACGTCGTCTACCTGCCGCCGATCCACCCGGTCGGGACCACGGCGCGCAAGGGCCCGAACAACACCCTCACGCCCGGCCCGGGCGACCCGGGCGTGCCGTGGGCGATCGGGTCGGCCGAGGGCGGCCACGACGCCGTGCACCCCGACCTGGGCACGCTCGACGACTTCCGCGCGTTCGTGGCGCGGGCCGGCGAGCTCGGGCTCGAGGTCGCGCTCGACCTGGCGCTGCAGTGCTCCCCCGACCACCCGTGGGTCACCGAGCACCCCGAGTGGTTCGCGCACCGCGCCGACGGCACGATCGCCTACGCCGAGAACCCGCCGAAGAAGTACCAGGACATCTACCCGATCTACTTCGACGCGGACCCCGACGGCCTGTTCCACGAGGTGCTGCGCATCGTGCGCCACTGGATGGACTGCGGCGTGCGCATCTTCCGCGTCGACAACCCGCACACCAAGCCGGTGGCCTTCTGGGAGCGGCTCATCGGCGCGGTCAACGCCACGGACCCGGACGTGGTGTTCCTCGCGGAGGCGTTCACCAGGCCGCCGATGATGAAGCTGCTCGGCGAGGTCGGCTTCCAGCAGTCGTACACCTACTTCACCTGGCGCAACGACAAGTGGGACCTCGAGGAGTACTTCCGCGAGCTGTCCGGGCCGCTCGCGGCGTCGATGCGCCCGAACGCGTTCGTCAACACGCCGGACATCCTGCACGCCTACCTGCAGTACGGCGGTCCCGCGGCGTTCGCGATCCGCGCGACCCTGGCCGCGACGCTGTCGCCGACGTGGGGCGTCTACTCCGGGTTCGAGCTCTTCGAGCACGTCGCCGTACGACCCGGCAGCGAGGAGTACCTCGACTCGGAGAAGTACCAGTACCGCCCGAGGGACTGGGCGGCGGCGGCGGAGTCCGGCCGCACTCTCGCGCCGTACCTGACCCAGCTCAACGCGTGGCGGGCGTCGCACCCGGCGCTGCGCCGGCTGCGCAACCTCACGTTCCACGGCTCGGACAACGACCGGATCATCGTGTTCAGCAAGCGCGAGGGCGACGACGTGGTGCTCGTCGTGTGCACGCTCGACCCGCACGGCGCCCGCGAGGGCGTGCTCGACCTCGACCTCGAGGCGCTCGGGATGCGGCACGGCGACAACTTCGCCGCCCGCGACCTGGTGAGCGGCCACACGTGGGTGTGGGGCCAGTACCCCTACGTCCGCCTCGACCCGCACGCGCACGTCGCCCACATCATCCACGTCCGACCTGGAGCCGTGTGACATGCCGAGCCCCGCAGACCGGCCGGAGAAGGCCATGAAGCCGGCGAAGACGGCGAAGGCCGCCAAGGCGGCGAAGAGCGCGAAGACCGCGAAGACGGTAAAGACCAAGGCGGGCACGCCCGAGCCCGCGGGGCCGCCGAAGGCCGCGCCCGTCCCCACCGCCGACCTGCAGCGCGTCGTCGAGGGCCGGCACCACGACCCGCACTCCATCCTCGGACCGCACCCGCACGACGGCGGCGTCACGGTGCGCACGCTGCGCCCGTGGGCGACGTCGGTCGTCGCCGTGGCCCGCACCGCCGACGGGGACCTGCGGGTCCCGCTCGAGCACGAGCACGGCGGCGTCTTCACCGGCGTGCTGGACGTGGCCGAGGTGCCCGACTACCGCCTCGAGGTCGCGTACGGCGGCGAGCCGCAGACCGTCGACGACCCCTACCGCTTCCTGCCGACGCTGGGCGAGATGGACCTCCACCTCATCGGCGAGGGCCGGCACGAGACGCTCTGGACCGTGCTCGGCGCGCACGAGCACGTCTACGCCGCGCCGCTCGGCGACGTGCACGGGACGGCGTTCGCGGTGTGGGCGCCGTCGGCCATCGGCGTACGCGTGGTCGGCGACCACAACCATTGGGACGGCACCGGCACGCCGATGCGCTCGCTCGGATCGAGCGGGGTGTGGGAGCTGTTCGTCCCCGGCGTCGGCAGCGGCACGCGCTACAAGTTCGCCGTGCTCGGCCGCGACGGCATCTGGCGGACGAAGGCCGACCCGCTGGCCCAGCACACCGAGCACCCGCCGGCGACGGCGTCGGTCGTCTTCACCTCGGGCTACGAGTGGGGCGACGAGGCGTGGATGACCGAGCGCCCCAAGCGCGACCCGTACAACTCCGCGATGTCGACGTACGAGGTCCACCTCGGCTCGTGGCGCCCGGGCCTGACCTACTCCCAGCTCGCCGACGAGCTGACGGAGTACGTCGCGGAGCTGGGCTTCACCCACGTGGAGCTCATGCCCGTCGCCGAGCACCCGTTCGCGCCGAGCTGGGGCTACCAGGTCACGTCCTACTACGCCCCGACGTCTCGCTTCGGCTCACCGGACGAGTTCCGCCACCTCGTCGACCGGCTGCACCAGGCCGGCATCGGCGTGATCGTCGACTGGGTCCCGGCCCACTTCCCCAAGGACGACTGGGCGCTTGCGCGCTTCGACGGCACGCCGCTGTACGAGCACGCGGACCCGCGACGCGGCGAGCAGCCGGACTGGGGCACGTACGTCTTCGACTTCGGCCGACGCGAGGTGCGCAACTTCCTCGTCGCGAACGCGTCGTACTGGCTCGAGGAGTTCCACGTCGACGGCCTGCGCGTGGACGCCGTCGCCTCGATGCTCTACCTCGACTACTCGCGCAAGGACGGCGAGTGGAGCCCCAACGCGTACGGCGGCAGGGAGAACCTCGAGGCGGTCTCGTTCATCCAGGAGGCGAACGCCACGGCGTACAAGCGCTCGCCCGGCGTCGTCATGATCGCGGAGGAGTCGACCGCGTGGCCGGGTGTCACGCGGCCCACGCACCTCGGCGGCCTGGGCTTCGGCCTGAAGTGGAACATGGGCTGGATGAACGACACGCTGCACTACGTCGAGCGGGAGCCGATCCACCGGCAGTGGCACCACAGCGAGATGACCTTCGGGCTGATCTACGCCTGGAGCGAGCAGTACTGCCTGCCGATCAGCCACGACGAGGTCGTGCACGGCAAGGGCTCGCTCGTGAGCAAGATGCCGGGCGACCGCTGGCAGCAGCTCGCGCAGGTGCGCGCCTACCTCGCCTTCATGTGGGCGCACCCCGGCAAGCAGCTGCTGTTCATGGGCTCGGAGATCGCGCAGTACGCCGAGTGGAGCGAGGCGCGCGGCCTCGACTGGTGGCTGCTCGACAACGCCGACCACCGCGGCGTCCAGCAGTGCCTCGCCGACCTCAACCGGGTCTACCGGGACACGCCCGCCCTGTGGAGCCGGGACAACGACCCGGGCGGCTTCGAGTGGATCGACGCCGACGACTCCGCCGGCAACTCGTTCTCCTGGCTGCGCTGGGGTCACGACGGCGCCGTCCTCGCGTGCATCGTGAACTTCTCCGGCGGGCCGCACGAGGGCTACCGCATCGGCCTGCCCTTCGCGGGCACGTGGAACGAGGTCGTCAACACCGACGCCGAGGCCTACGGCGGCTCGGGCGTCGGCAACATGGGCGCGGTCGTCGCCGAGGAGGTCCCCTGGCACGGGCGGCCGTACTCCGCGGTCGTCCGCGTCCCCCCGCTCGGCGCGCTCTGGCTCCGCCCGGCCTGAGAATCAGCCCGGACGGCACCGACCGCGAGAGGCTCTTGTCCGTCTGACGGCGTTTTCTCATGCTTCCCACAGGTACGAGGCGTCAGATCGTGGGTAGCAGAGACGCGAGCGCGGCGGACCGACGGAGGCACGGGGACAGCATGGACACGAACCACGGCGACGACGCCGGCAGCACCGAGCCCCTGGAGAGCTGGGCAGCGCCCGAGCCGGGCACCGCGATCCCGGTCGCCGCGCAGCCCACGGCCGTGACGTCGCCGGTCCTCACGCCGGGCAGCGCGTACCCGACGGTGCCCGCGACCGACCCCTGGACGTCCCACCTCTGGGGCCGCCCCGACACCGTCGGCGTCCACTGGGGCGCGCCCGACCCCGCGGACCGCATCGGCGGCCCCCTGGTCACGGCGCCCGCCCCTCGTCGCCCGGTCTCGCGCGGCCTCGTCGCCGGCGTCGCGGCGCTGATCGCCGCCGTCCTCATCGGTGTCGGAGTCGTCAAGGCACTGCCGACCGGGACCGACGCCCCGGTCGCCTCACCGCCGTCGACGTCCGCCCCCGCGAACCCGCTGCCGACCACGCCGGCCGACCCGGGCCAGGACCCGCTGCAGGGCCTCCTCCCGGGGCTGAACCCGCAGGGCCAGCCCTCGGCCGGCTCCGGCACCCCGGGCGGCACGAGTGCCACCGCCGACCCGGCGGTCGTCGCCGCGGTCGCGCCTGCCCTCGTCAACATCACGACCGCCATCGGCTACGACGGCAACTCGGCCGCCGGCACCGGCATCGTGCTCACCTCGGACGGGATCGTCCTCACCAACCACCACGTCATCGCGGGCGCGACGTCGATCAGGGCCGCCGTCGCCGGAACGACGAGGACCTACCAGGCCGACGTGCTCGGCTACGACGCCTCCCACGACATCGCGGTCATCAAGCTCCGCGGGGCGTCCGGCCTGACCACCGCGCCGCTCGGCGACTCCTCGACCGTCAAGGTCGGCGACGCCGTCGTCGGCCTCGGCAACGCGGGCGGCCGCGGCGGCAAGCCGATCGCGGCGGCCGGCTCGGTCACCGGGCTCGGCAGGAGCATCACGGCGACGGACAGCGAGAACGGCACCTCCGAGGAGCTGCACGACCTGATCGAGACCGACGCCAACATCCAGCCCGGTGACTCGGGCGGCGCGCTGGCGAGCTCGGACGGCAAGGTCATCGGGATCATCACCGCCGGTTCCGTCGGCCCCTCGACGACGCGCGACGGCGCGGTCCGCACGACCGACGGGTACGCCGTGCCGATCAACCAGGCGCTCGCCATCGCGCAGGACATCCGGGACGGGAAGGCCTCGAGCACCGTGCACATCGGCGCCAGCGCCTTCCTCGGGATCCAGGTCGCGGGCTCGCCGACCGGCACCGGCATCGTCGTGAGCGGCGTCATCGCCGGCTCGGCCGCCGAGAAGGCCGGCATCACCGCGGGCTCGACGATCACCGCACTCGACGGCAGCCGGGTCACGACCAACGCCGAGCTGCGCGCGCTCATCGCACCGCACCACCCGGGCGACACCGTGTCGATCAGCTGGACCACCGCCGCGGGGAAGTCCCGCACCGCGGACGTCACCCTCGGCAGCGGACCGATCGCATGACCGACCACGCGCCCGGCACCGCCGCCCCGGCCCCCGACCCGTTCCAGGAGACCGCCGTGACCACGCCCGCCCCGACACCGCACGACCCCGGCTCCGCGTTGAGCCGCGCCGACTCGGCCGCGCTGCTCGAGGATGCGCTCTTCCAGGTCAAACGCGTCGTCGTCGGGCAGGACCGGCTCGTCGAGCGCGTCATGGTCTGTCTGCTCGCCGGCGGCCACGTGCTCATCGAGGGCTTCCCCGGTCTCGCGAAGACGCTGACCGTCTCGACCATGGCGCGGGTGATCGGCGGGTCGATGACCCGCATCCAGTTCACCCCCGACCTCGTGCCGGCGGACCTCGTGGGCACCCGCATCTGGCGCCCGTCGACCGAGGACTTCGACATCGAGTGGGGCCCGGTCTTCGCCAACCTCGTCCTCGCCGACGAGATCAACCGCGCGCCCGCGAAGGTGCAGTCGGCGCTGCTCGAGGCGATGCAGGAGCGCCAGGTCAGCATCGGCGGCCACACCCGCGCGCTGCCGCAGCCGTTCGTCGTCCTCGCGACGCAGAACCCCATCGAGTCCGAGGGCGTCTACAACCTGCCCGAGGCGCAGCGCGACCGCTTCCTCATGCACGTCGTGGTGCCGCACCCGACGTACGAGGAGGAGACGGCCATCGCCACGCGGATGAGCACCACCGCGCCGCAGGGCGAGCAGGTGCTCACCACGGCCCAGCTGCTCGAGCTGCAGGGCCTCGTCACGGACGTGTTCGTCCACCACGCCGTGCAGGACTACGCCGTGCGCCTCGTCATGGCCACGCGCGACCCCGCGCGCTGGGGCTTCGAGCACCTCGCGCCGACGATCGCGCTCGGCGCGAGCCCGCGCGGAACGCTCGGCCTCATCTCCGCGGGGCGCGCCCTCGCCGTCCTGCGCGGCCGGCGCTTCGTCGTCCCGCAGGACGTGTTCGACGTCGCGCCCGAGGTCCTCCGCCACCGCATCACGCTCACCTACGACGCGCTCGCCGAGGGCGTCGGGCCCGACGACGTGCTGCGCGAGATCCTCTCGACGGTCCAGGCGCCGCGGATCGCGCCGGCGACCGACGGCGGCGTGCGCGTCGACACCGTGGTCACGACGCCGACGCCGTACCCGGCGGCGGGATGACCCGCGAGCGCGCGGTGGTCTCCGCGCCGGTCGCCGACGTCGCCGCGCGCAGCGACGTCCTGCGCCGGCTGGAGCTCGAGGTGCGCCGACGCATCGACGGCGTCGCGAGCGGCGACCACGCCACCCTGTCGGTCGGGCCGGGCAGCGAGCGCGCCGGCGCGCGTGCCTACGCGCCGGGCGACGACGCCCGGCTCATCGACTGGAACCTCACCGCGCGGTCGGCCGAGACGTACGTGCGGCAGACCGAGGCCGACCGGGAGTCGGAGACCTGGATCGTCGCCGACCGCTCGGCGAGCCTGGACTTCGGGACGGCGCGCTGCGAGAAGCGCGACGTCGTCCTCGGTGCCGTGGCCGGCTTCGGCATGCTGCGCCTCGGCGGCGGCAACCGGGTCGGCGTCGTCGTCAGCGGCACCGGGCGGCTCGTGCACCGGCCGGCCCGTCAGGGTCGCGCCGCGCTCATGACCGCGCTCGCCGCCGTGCACGACACGCCGCGGCAGGATGCGCCCCCGACGGAGGCGTCCGACCTCGCCGCCGCCTGTCGCTGGGTCCAGGGCGCGGCGCGCCGTCGCGGCCAGGTCGTCGTCGTGTCGGACTTCCTCGACGCCGGGCGGTGGCAGCGCGAGCTCCGGCTGCTGTCCCTGCGGCACGAGGTCGTCGCCGTCCACGTGACCGACCCGCGCGAGCTCGAGCTGCCGGACGTCGGGATCCTCGCCGTCGTCGACGCCGAGACCGGTCGCCAGCGCTACGTGCACTCCGGCTCGCGCGGCCTGCGCGAGCGCTATGCCGCAGCCGCCCGGCAGCGCGACGACGCCATCCGCGACGCGATCCACGCCGCGGGCGCCGAGTACCTGCCGCTGTCGACCTCGCGCGACTGGCTCACCGACACCGTCGCCTACGCGTCGCGCCGGCGGTCGCTGCGGACGCCCTCGACGATCGAGCGCGTCGCGCGTGCCTCGTCCGCCGCGTCCTCGGGCGCGACCTCCGCATCCCGTCCCGGATTGGCCCTGCGATGACCTTCCTGTCCGCCTGGCGGCTCGTGCTGCTGCTGGCCCCGATCGCGCTGCTCGTCGCCTACGTCCTCGTCCAGCGGCGACGGCACACGCAGGTCGTCCGCTTCACCAGCGTCGACCTGCTCGACTCCGTGGCGCCGAAGCGCTCGGGCTGGCAGCGGCACGTCCCGGCCGCCGGCGCGCTCCTGTCCCTCGTCGTGCTCACCCTCGCGTTCGCGCAGCCGGTGATGGCGCTGCCGACCCCGCGCGACAAGGCGACCATCCTGCTCGCGCTCGACACGTCCGCCTCGATGGCCGCGACCGACGTCGCGCCGAACCGGCTCGCGGCGGCCGAGGAGCAGGCCCGCGCGTTCGTCCGCGACCTGCCCGACGGCGTCCAGGTCGGGCTCGTCACCTTCGACACGTCCGCCCGGCTGCTCGTGCCCCCGACCGACGACCACGCCCGGGTGATCGACGCCCTCACGTCCCTCGACGTCGGCCCCGGAACGGCGACTGCCGACGGCATCCGCGCGTCGCTGGCCGCGGTCGAGGGCGCCCGCACCACCGACACCGGCGAGCGCGCCCAGTCGGCGATCGTGCTCATGAGCGACGGCACCCCCACCGTGGCCCCCGACGGCCAGGACCCGGTCCAGGCCGCGAACGACGCCGCGGCCGAGGCGAAGCAGGCGGGCGTCCCCATCGACACGATCGCGTTCGGCACCGCGGCCGGCGTCGTCACCGTGCAGGGTCAGGACGTCCCGGTCCCGACCGACGTCGAGGCCATGGCCACGATCGCGCGGCTCAGCGGCGGCCGCTCCTTCACCGCGGAGACCGCCGGCCAGCTCGCGGAGAGCTACGCCCAGATCGGCAGCACCGTCGCGTACGAGGTGAAGACGCAGGAGGTCACGGCGTACTTCGCCGGCATCGCCCTGCTCCTCGCGGTCGCCGCGGCGGCGGGCGGGCTCGTGTGGAACCAGCGCCTGGTCTGATCGGCAGCCGCAGGGCCAGCCCACCCGCGCGGACCGTCCGGTCCGGCGGTCGCGGCCCGGTCGGCGCGCCGGACGGGCCGGTCGCCCGCGCACCGCGTCTGGCACGCTGACGCCATGTCCGCGACGCTGACCTCCACCCCGGCCGCCGACGGCTTCCGCATGCCCGCCGAGTGGGAGCCGCATGCCGGCTGCTTCCTGGTCTGGCCGGAGCGCACGGACAACTGGCGCGACGGCGCGAAGCCGGCGCAGCGCGCGTGGCGCACGCTGATCGAGACGATCGCCACGGCCGAGCCGGTCACCGTGCTCGTGTCGGCACGGCAGTACGCCGTAGCCCGTGCGCTCCTGTCCGACGACGTGCGCCTCGTCGAGACGACGACGAACGACGCCTGGGTGCGGGACACCGGCCCGACGTTCGTCGTCAACGACGCCGGTGACGTGCGCGGCGTCTCGTGGGACTTCAACGCCTGGGGCGGGCTGCGCGGCGGGCTGTACTTCCCGTGGGACGCGGACGACCTCGTGGGGCCGAAGATCTGCGACCTCGAGCGGGTCCCGGTCCACCGGCCCGGCTTCGTGCTCGAGGGCGGATCGATCGACGTGGACGGCGAAGGCACGGTGCTCACCACCGAGGAGTGCCTGCTCAACCCGAATCGGAACCCGGACCTGTCCCGCGGTCGGATCGAGCAGCTGCTGCACGCCCATCTCGGCACGTCGAAGGTGATCTGGCTGCCGCGCGGCGTGCACCTCGACGAGACGGACGGGCACATCGACAACCTGGCGCGGTTCGTGGCGCCGGGCGTCGTCCTGCTCACCTGGACCGACGACGTCGACGACCCCCAGTACGCGCGCTCCGCCGAGGCACTGGCGGTCCTCGAGCGGGAGACCGACGCCGCCGGCCGATCGCTCACGGTGGTGAAGGTGCACCAGCCCGGCCCGCTCGCCATCACCGAGGCAGAGGCCGCCGGCGTCGACGCCGTGCCCGGCTCGCAGCCGCGGCTCGCGGGCGAGCGGCTCGCCGGCTCGTACGTCAACTCCTACGTCGGCAACGGCATCGTCGTGCTGCCGGTGTTCGACGACCCGCACGACGCGGCCGCGGTCGCGACGTACGAGCGGCTGTTCCCCGGGCGCCGCATCCGCACCGTCCCCGGCCGGGAGATCCTGCTCGGCGGCGGCAACGTGCACTGCGTCACCCAGCAGCTGCCCGCCGGGCGCTGACCAACCACTCCCTGCCAGACTCGGGGCGACGCGGGAGGTGCTCGTCGTGACGGACGTGCCGACGCCGGCGACCGAGATGCCGGGGCTCACCAAGTACGCGTGGCTGTCGATCGCCGCGGCGGTCGTGACGATCGTCCTCAAGACCGGCGCGTACCTCCTCACCGGGTCGGTGGGGCTGC
Organism: Actinomycetes bacterium; assembly: GCA_021784035.1. Lineage (GTDB taxonomy): Bacteria > Actinomycetota > Actinomycetes > S36-B12 > CAIYMF01 > Longivirga. Next base: position 10,757 of record JAJXTD010000061.1, read on the forward strand.
TGTCGGACGCCGCGGAGTCGGTGGTCAACCTCGTCGCGGCCGTGATCGCGCTCGTCGCGCTCACCGTCGCCGCGCGCCCGGCCGACCACAACCACCACTACGGCCACGGAAAGGCCGAGTACTTCTCCGCGGGCATCGAAGGCCTCATGATCTTCGTCGCCGCGGCGCTCATCATCGTGTCGGCGGTCCAGCGGCTCCTGCACCCGCAGGAGCTCGAGCAGCTGGGGATCGGCCTCGCGATCACGCTGCTGGCGACGGCCGTCAACGGCGCGGTCGGCCTGCTGCTCGTCCGCGTGGGCCGCACGCATCGCTCCGCCACGCTCGTAGCCGACGGCAAGCACCTGATGACCGACGTCTGGACGTCGGTCGGTGTCGTCGTCGGTGTCGGGCTGGTCGCCATCACGGGCTGGCTCCCGCTCGACTCGCTGGTCGCCATCGCGGTCGCGATCAACATCCTCTGGATGGGCTGGCGACTCGTGGCGTCGTCGACGACCTCCCTGCTCGACGCCGCCCTGTCCCCGGCCGACGTCGCGCTCGTCACCGCAGTCCTCGACCGGCACCGCACGGACGATGTGGACTTCCACGGCCTGCAGACCCGCGAGAGCGGCCGTCAGCGGTTCGTGAGCGTGCACGTGCTGGTTCCCGGCGCCTGGACCGTCCAGCAGGGGCACGACATCGCCGAGATCGTCGAGGCCGACATCCGGAGCGCGCTCGAGCACGCCCACGTGAGCACCCACGTCGAGCCGCGCGAGGACCACCGGTCCTACGAGGACTACGCCTACGACAGCATCGTGCGGCCCGAGGACCCCGGCGTCGCCTGAGGCAGTCGATGCCGCTCTGGCGTGGGTATCCGACCAACGTAGGCGGGTCCGGTCACTTCGCGAGTCGATGCAGAACGGTTGGGGAGTGCGTCTCCGTTCGTTCCGGCTATGGAAACACAGCCTGCTCGAGCCGGAGAGCAAGTACCTTCGGTGACATCGCCGGACGGCGCGGTGGCCGGTGGCGTCCTCGGGGAGGCAGGCTCATGGACCGACCGACCGTGGTCCGCAAGGACGAACTGCGCGGCGAGCCGACACCGACGCCAGGTGTGACCAGGTTCGAGGCGTACTCACACGAGCACGTGTGGGTGGGTCGCATCGAGAACGACGCCGACCACGACGCCTCGGGCTGGCACGTGCACCCCGGCCACGACACGTACGGCCACGTGATCTCCGGCCGCTTCTTCGTGGAGTTCGGCCCCGCCGGCTCGGAGCGGCTCGAGTTCGAGCCAGGTGACTTCGTGATGATCCCCAAGGGTGTCGTGCACCGAGAGGGCAACGCGGGTGACGAGGCCAACGACGGCGTCATCGTCCGGGTCGGGGAGGGCCCGGTCACCGTCAACGTCGATGGCCCCGACCCCGCCTGACGCCACCCGCCTCGCTCCCGCTGCGCGACCGCGTCAGCTCCACCACCGGCTCCACCCTCGGAAGGCGAGCGAGATCGGCACGTTACGTTCGGCTACTGGCCCGGTCCTTCCCAGCGGACGTAGACCATGGTCGCGTCGTCGCGCAGGTCGGCTTCGGAGTGCTCGATGGCTGTGCGGGTGAGGCGTCGCACCACTTCGTGAGGTGAGGCCCCGGCGGCGTGCTCGCGTGCGAAGAGGTCCCGTAGCCGCTCTTCGCCGAAGGAGGTGCCGTCGGGCATGCGGCAGTCGGTGACCCCGTCGGTGTACAGGAGCACTGCGTCTCCTGGCTGCAGCTGCACTCGGGTCATGTCCCCGACGACAGTGCCCAAGGCACCGAGCCCAAGTGGTACTCCCGGTTTGACGTCGACGTCGGGCAGGGTGACACCGTCGCGGATCACGATGGGTAGGGGATGCCCGCAACTCATCCAGTCGAAGGTGCCGCGAGCGTTGTCGAGGCGACCGAGGATCGCGGTTGCGAAGGATTGCTCACCGGGGAAGGTGCTGGCTGCAGTATCGACCCTGGATGCCAGGTGGGGGAGGTCATCCCCGGCACGACGGCCGTGTCGGTACGCACCGACCAGGAGTGAGGCGAGTACTGCGCTGCGCAGGCCGTGACCGACGCAGTCCAACACGACGAGGTCGAGGATGCCGGAGTTGTAGGCGTAGTCGAAGCAGTCGCCACCGACCTCATAGGCGGGTTCGAGCAGCCCGGCGATGGTCATGCCTGCGGCCGCGAAGGACAACGGGGGGAGAATGGACCATTGCATCTCCGCTGCCAGGTCCATGTTCTGGCGTCGGCGCAGCAGGTGTGGCAGGTCGGTGTACTGGGAGCTGGCCAGCAACAACGGTGCGGCCGCCAGGCCCAACTCGGTGAGCAGGAACTCCATCTGGTCGTTCCAGTCGGGCAGCGTCAGGGCTATGACGCCGAGCCGGTCGGACTGCTCGGTGACGGGCACCCATACATGCCATCCGTCGTCATGCTCCGCAGCCACCACCGTCGACGAGGTGAACGCCCGACCGGCCATCGACCCGTCGAGCGACGCAGGCTCCGGTTCGCCCCCCGGTTTGTGCCCGGCGACATGCGGGGTCAGCACGACGTGCGCGTAGTCGATGAGGAACAGAGCAACATCCCGACCGCCGATACCGACGACCGCCGAGGCGAGAGTCTCCACGAACGCGTCGGGCTCGGCCGTCTGATGGGCGAGCAGCAGTCGGGTCACAGGTCGATCCCGGGAATGCATAGGTCGCCACCATTCCCATCGGAGAGTCGGCCTCGACACCACCTAATCACGCCCACGAGCAGCGGGGTCCTCCGGGTTCCTGGACCCACCCCCACCCAGCGCGAATGCCGGTTCTTGCGCAGGCCGAATCCGACATTCCCGAGTGTCGCTCATGTCGCCAGGCTCGGCGGTCACACTCGTGCCGGGGCCCTACCTCGACGCCGGGTGCAACCCACCCTCTCGGATCAGATCAGAACGGCGGCGGGTCGAGTGGTGGTGGTGCCGGCGGGGGTGGCGGGTCGGGGTCGTCGAGGACCGGGCGCGCCGGGACGTGGATGGTCTGGCCCCACGCGGTGCGCCAGGTGTGCGAGCCGTCGGGTCTGGAGTCGGTGATGTCGGCGTAGCCGGCGGTCTTGAGCTGGTGGCAGGTCCGGCAGTGCGCGCCGTTGTTGGCGGCGCTGCTCACCCCGGCGGGCCATTCCTCGGCGTGCTCGAGCTCGAGGAGGGACTCGGCGTGCACGGTGCAGTACGGGGTGCGGCAGCCACCGTCCCTCGCGAACACGAAGCGGCGCAGCGGCTTGGGCAGGTACTGGGTGTGGCCGTAGTCGAGCAGGTGCCCGTCGACCGGGTCGGTGACCAGCCGCCGCCACCAGGCCGCGAACCGGGCGACCTCGCGGGCGATCTCCGCCGGCACCGGCTGACCGTCCAGCAGTGCCATCCGGTCGTCCTCGCCGCGCAGGGTGTCCAGGTCGATCACCACGTTCACCGTGACCTCGACCTGCGACCGGTCCCAGGTCAGCGACCCGTCCTGGCCCGGCTTGCCGAGCAGCACCGCGGTGAACGCATCCGCCCGGCACGCATCCGCGGTCGCGTCGTCCTCACCGACCGCGCTCATCGGGTCGACACCGACCGGGGACCCAGCCGCCGTCGTCGCCGGGTCGACACCGGTCGGGGATCCAGCCGCGGTCATCGTCGGGTCGACACCGGTCGGGGACCCGGTCGCGGTCGTCGTCGGGTCGGTCGTCGTCATGTCGGTCGCTGGGTCGGTCGCCGGGTCGACGCCAGCCGCGGACTCGGCCGCGGTCGCGGTCGGGTCGACGCCGGTCGGGGTGGCAGCCGGGTCGGCCTCGGCGGCA